>CAKTNQ010000001.1:0-102095 GCA_934589185.1 uncultured Oscillospiraceae bacterium
TCTCGTCCGCCGGAACAGACAGGGTGCGCGTCACGCCGTTTTGTTCAATATGGATGCTTGACATGGCCGCCGCCCCCCGATAAGATATAGGCACATTCTAAGCGGCGAAACTTTGCTTTGTCAAGAGGCTTTGCATATGAACGATCCCGAAACGCTGGCCGCACAAAACGGCTTTTCCCACTGGGCACAGCTGAATATGGCGGCGGCGGTTCCGCTCGAGGCGGTGCGCGCCATGTGCGCGGACGGCCGCTGCGGCCGTTACGGGCACAACTGGGCCTGTCCGCCCGGCTGCGGCAGCATCGAGGCGGCCGCGCGCCGCATTGCAGGCTTTGACGCCGGTATCCTCGTGCAGACGACCGGGACGCTGCGCGATGATTTTGACTACGAGTCCATTGCGGCCACCGAGCGCGCACACAAGCGCCGCTTTGCCGACTTTGCCCGCCAGATGCGGCGGCTCCATCCCGGCTGCCTGCCGCTGACGGCCGGCAGCTGCACGCTCTGCGCCCGCTGCACGTACCCTGACCGCCCGTGCCGGTACCCGACCAAGCGCCTGTCGTCCATGGAGGCGTACGGCCTGTTCGTGAGCGACATCTGCACGCGCTCGGGCCTTGCCTACAACTACGGCCCGCGCACCATGACGTATACATCCTGCGTTTTGTACAACAAGGAGTGAAAACCATGTCCACACCGAAAGAGATCTTCCTCGAGCTGATCCGACCCGACGGCCAGCCGGAGCGCCAGCTGCGCCAGTATGAGGCGCTGCACATGTGCCTTACCGACCCGTGCAACACCTACCTGCGCGGCAACCGCAAGCGCGGCACGACGAGCGTGGACCGCTGGGGCACGACGATCCTGTTCCCCGAGGACGCGCCCGGCCCGATGCCGGACACGCGCGAGGGTCTCGCCGTCTGCCCGGACATCACGCGCTGGCGCGAGACGGTGCACGCGCCCGATCTGGAGGCTGCCTGCACGGAGGGGTGGGAGGCCTGCCGCGCCGAGGCGCGCGCTGCCTGCGGGCCGGATCACCTGCTGGCCGGGTTCATGGGCACGGGCATTTTTGAGCAGTGCCACTTCCTCATGGGCTTTGAGGACACGCTCACGAACCTCTATGCACACCCGGACGAGATGCACGCGCTCATTGACTACATCACGGAGTACCGTCTGACGTATGTGCGCATGCTCATCGACAACCTGCAGCCGGACGTGATCTTCTCACACGACGACTGGGGCACAAAAAACGCCCTGTTCATGAAGCCCGAGATGTGGCGGGAATTTTTCAAGGAGCCGTACCGCCGGTTTTATGGCTACATCCGCTCACGCGGCGTCATCGCGATCCACCACGCGGACTCCTATCTTGTGCCCATCGTGGACGACATGGCCGAGATCGGCATCCAGGTCTGGCAGGGCGTCCTGCCGGAAAACGACATTCCTGCTCTGCAGGCGCACTTAAACGGGCGGCTCACGCTCATGGGCGGCTTCGGCGCGGCCATTGACCGCAAGGACGCCACACCCGAGGACATCCTCACCTATGCCCGCGGCGTGCTGCGGCGCAACTGCCCCGGCGGGCACTACATCCCGTCGATCACCTACGGCCTGGCGGGCACGGTCTACCCGCACGTGGATACCTATCTCAATCAGGCGGTCGATGAATACAACGCCACGCTGCACGTGCCGGTGACGCACCTGCCGCCTGTCCCGCGCCGGAGCGTGCACGCCCCGGCTGCACCGGCCCAGAGCACGCCCGAGGCCGAACAGCCGCAGGGCGATGTGCTCTCGCGCATCGCGTCCGCGCTCGTGCGCGGGCAGCAAAAGCGCGTGCTGCAGCTGTGCTCCGAGGCGCTTGAAAATGGCCACGGCGCGCAGGAGATCCTCACGGACGGACTCGTGCGCGGCATGACCATCCTCGGCGAGGATTTCTCGGCCAACCGCGCCTTCGTGCCGGAGATGCTCATCGCAGCGCGCTGCATGGCGGCGGCGACGGAATTGCTCAAACCATACATGATGGGGGAAAGCAGCGAGACGATCGGCCGCGTCTGCCTCGGCACGGTGCGCGGCGACATGCATGATATCGGCAAGAACCTCGTCAAGATCATGATGGAGGGCAGCGGACTGGAGGTCGTGGACCTCGGCGTGGACGTCACGGCGGAGCAGTTCGTGGACACGGCCATCGAGCAGCACTGCGACATCATTGCCTGCTCCTCGCTGCTGACGACGACGATGACGGAAATGCGCGACGTGGTGGAGCTGGCAAAGGCCCGCGGTATCCGCGACCGGGTGAAGATCTTTGTCGGCGGTGCGCCCATCACGCCCGGTTACAGCGACGAGATCGGCGCGGACGTCTACTGCCCGGACGCGGCTACGGCCGCGCGCTCGGCCGTGGCGCTGCTGCGCGGCGCGTAAGCGTATAAAAGACATAATACAGGAATGTGTCTCTGCCGGACGAACATACGCCGGTCGGAGACACTTTCATTTTCTGGGAGGAAATTCGGCGAAATGGATAGAGAAAAATCGAAAGGGCGGAATTATTTCAGGTTCTTGAATAATTGCTTTTCGGTGCCGCCGGATTTATAATCAAGGCGTTCCAACAAGTGAACACAGACACTTTCAGGTATAGGCGGGGAAGTCACATGGGCCCCGCGTCTCTACCGGGCGGCCCTTGAATTGCCCGACTACCGGAATGCAGCACGCACAGCGCAAAAACTGCTGTGTGAGCTTTGCCGTTTCGGTGGAGGGTCGCAGATCGCGGCACTCCGCCGTTTTTTATTTGGATAGAAAGCGGAAACGCTTTTTATGGTTGATAGCAGCTTATGATTTCAGGGAGGGATTTTGATGCGTACACGCAAGGCAAAGGATCGCTCGCGCCTCATTCAGGCGGCCATGGGTCAGATCCCGTGCGATCTGACGATCGGCAACGTGCAGTTTTTCAATGTCATTACGGGAGAAATCTATCCGGCCAGTGTCGACATACTGGACGGATTTGTTGTTTTGGTGCGTGAGGAAGGACAGGAGGCCGTCCTGCCGTCCAAGTCGTACTACGACGGTCATGGCCGCTACCTGATCCCCGGCTACATCGACACGCACATGCACATCGAGAGCACGATGATGATCCCCGAGAATCTCGCCCGCGCCATCCTGCCGTGGGGCACGACGACCATCTGCACCGACCCGCACGAGATCGGCAACGTCATGGGCCTCGACGGCGTGCGCTTCATGCTCGAGAATGCGAAAAAGTCCAAGCTCCGCCAGTACGTGCTCGCTCCGTCGTGCGTTCCGGCCGTGCCCGGCATGGAGAACGCCGGCGCGGAGTTCCTCGCCAAGGAAGTCGGCGAGCTGCTGGACATGGACGACGTCATCGGCATCGCCGAGATCATGGACTATGTCGGCGTTATTCAGGACAGCGAGCGTATGCGCACCATCATCGACGAGGGCCTGCGCCGCGGCGTGTTCCTGCAGGGTCATGCGCCGTACTGCTTCGGCCGTGAGCTCGCGGCCTACCGCATCGGCGGCCCCGTGTCCGACCACGAGAGCGTGAACGCCGACGAGGTGCGCGCCAAGCTCCGTGCCGGCATGCACATCAATCTCCGCGCCAGCTCCCTCATTGATAACCTCTCCTTCCTTGTCGACGGCTGCAAGGATCAGCCGTGGCGTGATTTCGTGTCCGTCTGCACGGACGATGTCCACGCAAAGGATCTGCTCACCGTCGGCCATATCAACAACGTCGTGCGCAAGGCGGTCGCTTCCGGGCTCGACGGCCGTGAGGTCGTCAAGATGGCGACGTTCAATGCCGCGCGTGAGTACGGCTTTGACGATCTCGGCGCGATCGCGCCGGGCTACATCGCCGACATTCAGCTCGTCGACGCGCTCGACGGCAGCCGGCCGAAGGCCGTGTTCACCGAGGGCGTGCTCGTCGCGGAGGACGGCAAGTACCTCGGCGGTGACTGCAAAACGGCTGACTATGACCTGCCGAACACGGTCAACATGCCGCAGATCACGGGCCCCGCGTCCTTCGCGCTGCGTGTGCCGGAGGGCTACACCGGCGACACGATCCGCGTCAACGTCATGGTGTCCGAGGACGGCAACCGCATCCTGCGCCACGTCGAGCCGGTGGAGCTGCCGGTGCGTGACGGCGTGGTCGATATCAGCGGAGATCCGACGCTCGTGTTCGTCTGCTGCGCCAACCGCTACGGCCGCGGCGGCAAGACGATCGCCGTCTACCGCGACTTCGGTCTGCGCAGCGGTGCGCTCGCGTCCACAATCTCGCACGACAGCCACAACTTCACCGTCAGCTATCATGATCCGAAGGACGCCTTCCGTGCCGCCGAGATCCTGCGCGCGTGCGGCGGCGGTGTCTGCGTGATTGACGGCGAGCAGGAGACGCACATCGCCCTGCCGGCTGCCGGCCTCATGAGCCAGAAGCCCTGCGCCGAGGTCGCCGACGAGATCGCGGCCGTGCAGTCCGCGCTCGATGTCATCAGCGACGGACGGCTCACCCTGCTGGCGACCGCCATCATGGCGCTGCCGGTGCTGCCGAGCGTGGTCATTACGGATATGGGCCTCGTCAACGGCGCCAACCAGACGTTCGTACCCGTGTTTGCGGATGCGGAAGCATAAATCAACCAGAGACAGAGAAAGGATAAGGAGCTTTTGATGGAGAAATTCTTCAAACTCGGCCTGCGCGGTACGGATAAGAAAACCGAGATCATCGCAGGCCTGACCACCTTCATGACCATGGCGTATGTGCTGGCCGTCCAGCCGGCCGCGATCTGCGGCGGCGAGGCGTACATCACGGATGTCAATGGCGTTGTCATCACCAAGTCCGCCATCATGATCACCTGCGCGCTCGTGTCCGGCCTCATCACGCTGCTGATGGCCTTTTACACGAACTTCCCCTTCGCGCTCTCGACCGGCATGGGCTCGAACTTCATTCTCGGCGCGCTCATCCAGTCGCAGGCGCTGAGCTTCGGCGCCGCCATGGCAATCACGCTCATTTCCGGCATTGTGTTCGTACTGCTGACGGTCTTTGGCCTGCGCGATCTGATCGTGCGCGTCATTCCCAAGAACATTAAGATCGCCATCTCCGCATCCATCGGCTTCTTCATTGCCTACCTCGGCTTCAAAAACTGCGGCATCGGCTCGTTTGAAAACGGCATCGCCCTCGGCAACCTCACCGATCCCGCTGTGCTGCTGGCTATCGGCGGCCTGCTGCTCATCATCGTGCTCAATGCCCTGAACGTCAAGGGCGCCATCCTCATCAGCATCATCGCCACCACGCTCATCGGCATCCCCCTCGGCGTCACGACGCTCAACGGCGTCGCCGCCGTGCCGGACTTCGGCGAGCTGGGCAACGTCATGTTCAATCTCGATTTCAAGGGCGTATTCACCGCGAGCGGGCTCATCCTCGTGTTCGTGTGCTTCTTCGGTGATTTCTTCTCCACGCTCGGCACGGTGCTGGCCGTCGCCAACCGCGCCAACATGCTCGATGAAAACGGCAACCTGCCCGGTATCGAGCGGCCCTTCCTCGTCGACGCCATCGGCACCTGCGTCGGCGCGCTGACCGGCAACACCACCATCACGACCTTTGTCGAGTCCACCTCCGGCGTGGAAGCCGGCGGCCGCACCGGTCTGACCGCGCTCGTCACAGGCATCATGTTCCTGCTGACCATCTTCCTTGCGCCGCTGTTCGTCGCCATCCCGTATGCCGCGACCGGCCCGGCGCTGATCTATGTCGGCTTCCTCATGCTCAAGGGCTTCACGGAGATCGACTTCACGGACTTTGACGACGCCATCGGCCCCTGCGTCATGATGATGTTCACGGCCTTCACCGGCAACATCACCAACGGCCTCGGCGCCGGCATCATCGTGCACGTGCTCGTCAAGCTCGTGCGCGGCAAGGCCAAGGAGATCCACCCGATCATGTACCTGCTGTGCGCGCTCATGGTCGTCTACTTCATCGTTGGATAATTTGCGTCTCTCTCACAAAGCAGCCGCCGGCAGATTTTCTGCCGGCGGCTGTGATGCTGTGGGATGGATGCTGTGTGCGGGATCAAAGAGCAGCGGGGGAGCTCGAGGGGGCAAGACCCGCCTCGAATCCGATCTGCTTTGCGTTTGCAAAAAGAGCCGTTGGCAGATTTTCTGCCGGCGGCTGTGCTATTAAATCGTGAAAAGGTAAGAGTGAATAGTTAAAAGGTAAGAGTAAGAGTGAAGAAGTAAAAATCGGCAAGCATCGTATGATGCTTGCCGATTTTTGGTGCGGGAGATGGGACTTGAACCCACACGTCTATGGTTGGACACAGGCACCTCAAGCCTGCCTGTCTACCGATTCCAGCACTCCCGCATATGCACTTTTCAAATGCATGAGTTATTATAACAGAAAAGCGCGGAATGTCAACCACAAATTTTCGACTCAGGTCGATTTTTTTATTTTCCCGTCAGCGGCGATCTCTGCCGCAGTTCCAGCGCCAGAACAGCCGCCAGAATCACAAGCGCTGCGATGAGCGCGAGCGCGCCGTCGGCCATCGGCAGCAGGTAGCGCATGCGCAGGTAGGCGTGGTAGCCGAGCAGGGACGCAAACTCGCACAGCACCGCAGGCAGCGTCAGCTGCGGCCACGCGATCGCCAGCGCGAGCGTGAGCGCATCGGCGGCGAAGAAATACCGGTCATGCATATGCGGCAGGAAAAACGGGATCGCGACCGCGAGCAGCGCCGCCGCCAGCACGAGCGCCCGGTCAGAGCAATCGTCCCGGTGCAGCCAGAACCAGACGGCCAGCAGCACGATCACGAGCGCGGCCGCGCCGATGCCGAGCTTCGCGGCGAGCTCGGGCTCGCGCACATCCGTGACGAGCGCAAAGACGGACGAGGAATTGTAGTTGAGCCCGGTGCCGATGCTGCCCGTCTGCTGAAACGGGACGGTCAGCGCGTCCCACAATCCGCGCCCGGCGATGACGGCCGGGAGCACCATGACCACGCACGTGGCGGGGAAGGCCAGCGCGTGCCACAGCCTGACGCGCCGCGTGAGCCAGAAGAGCAGAAACACCGGCATGATGAACACGGCCTGCAGCTTGAAGGCGAACGATGCCCCGATGCTCACGACGCCGAGCACGGGGTGCCCGGCCAGCACGAGATAAACGCTCAGCACGGCGAGGGCGGCATACACACTGTCACACTGGCCCCAGAGCGCGCCGTTGAGAACGACCGTCGGCCAGAAGAGCACGAGAAAGAACGCCGCGAGCTTCCACGCCGCTTCCCGCCGGAACAGCCCCACGAGCTGCATGACCGACCATGCGAGCACGACATCAAAAAAGATGCTGAACAGCTTGATGAGGTGCAGATCGGACAGGGAGCTGCCGCTGATGAGCGCCAGAAACGTCAGGTACGGTACATTATAATTTCCCACAGGCTCCCGCAGCGCGGCAAGCCCGCCGTGCGTGCGGAAAAAATCGACCCACACGGTCAGAAACTGCGTGTAGTCGCTCGTCTCGTAATTCAGGCACAGCCCGCGCAGCACGAACGCCGCTGCCAGCAGCAGCGCCGCGCACAGGACGTGCGCCGGTTTCCGGAGCACGCCGGCGCTCCAAAGCAGCACCAGCGCCAGCCCAGCCTCAGCGGCCAGCAGCAGGCAGATCCGGACATCCATGGCCATCCCTCCGAAGATACAAAAAAGCGGCAGGGCGACGCGCTCCTGCCGGCGGAAAATTCACAAAATAGTGCTTGACAACCTATGCGTTGAAATGGTAAAATATCACGCTATGTGTCTTTGGGAGCGAGAGAGACTACTCCCGCAACCTACAAGCACATTTTACCGGATACGCTGCGAAAATGCAACAGGTCAAAAAAGTATTTTACAACCCAACCGGGTGTTCGCAATCTCAAAAGAAGGAGTGTTCGCCATGCCAAAGGCAGTCACCTATGGAAAAACCGAACGAATGAGCTTTGCCCGTCACGAGGAGATCCAGAGCATGCCGAATCTTCTGGAGATCCAGAAGAATTCGTACAAGTGGTTCCTCGAAGAGGGCCTGCGTGATGTGTTCAAGGATGTGGACGTCATCACCGACTACTCCGGCAACCTCGAGCTGCGCTTCGTGGACTACTCCATGGACGAGAACCCGAAGTACACCGAGGAAGAGTGCAAAGCGCGCGACGCCACGTATGCGGCCCCGCTGAAGGTCAGCGTCCGCCTGCGCAACAAGGAGACCGAGGAGATCAAGGAACAGGAGATCTTCATGGGCGATTTCCCGATCATGACGCCCAGCGGCACCTTCGTCATCAACGGCGCGGAGCGTGTCATCGTCTCGCAGATCGTGCGTTCCCCCGGCGTGTACTACGATAAAAAGACCGACAAGGCCTACAACTCCACCTACGGCACGACCGTCATCCCGTACCACGGCGCCTGGCTCGAGTACGAGACAGACCTCAACGACATCTTCAACTGCCGCATCGATAAAAACCGCAAGCTGCCCGTGACCTGGTTCATCAAGGCCATGGGCGCCTACAAGGCGGACAACCCGAACACCTGGCTGTCCTGCATCCCGGATATGACGACCGGCGTCGTCACGAACGAGCAGATCAAGGAAGTGTTCGACAACGACGCGCGCATCGTCGCCACGCTCGACAAGGACACCTGCAACTCCCGCGAGGAGGCGCTCGTCGAGATCTACCGCAAGCTGCGCCCGGGCGATCCCCCGACGGTCGAGAGTTCGGAGTCGCTGCTCGAGGGCCTGTTCTATGACCGCCGCCGCTACGACATTTCGAACGTCGGCCGCTATAAGTTCAACAAGAAGCTCGGCCTGCGCGGCCGTATCGCCGGCTTCGCGCTGGCGGCCCCGGTCGCCGATCCGATGACCGGCGAGATCATTGCCGAGGCGGGCGAGGTGCTCACGCGCGAGCGCGCCGAGGAGATTGCCGAGGCCGGCGTCAACGACGTCTATCTGGACGTGGACGGCAAGTCCATCCGCGTGTTCGGCAACGGCATGGTCGACATGAAGCACTATGTTGACTTCGACCCCGCCGAGCTCGGCGTCAAGGAGCTCGTGCGCGGCGTGATCCTGCGCCAGCTCATGGAGCAGTACGAGGGCGACGCGCTCAAGGAAGCCATCGAGGAGAACCTTGACCTGCTCATCCCGAAGCACATCATCGCGGACGATATGTTCGCGTCCATCAACTACCTGTGCTGCCTGGCACACGGCATCGGCGAGCCGGACGACATCGACCATCTCGGCAACCGCCGCGTGCGCAGCGTGGGCGAGCTGCTGCAAAACCAGTTCCGCATCGGCTTCAGCCGCATGGAGCGCGTGATCCGCGAGCGCATGACGCTGCAGGATCTCGACGTGGTCACCCCGCAGTCGCTCATCAACATCCGTCCCGTGACGGCCTCGATCAAGGAATTCTTCGGCAGCAGCCCGCTGTCCCAGTTCATGGACCAGACCAACCCGCTGGCAGAGCTGACGCACAAGCGCCGTATCTCCGCCCTCGGCCCCGGCGGCCTGTCGCGTGAGCGCGCGAGCTTCGATGTCCGTGACGTGCACTACAGCCACTACGGCCGCATGTGCCCGATCGAGACGCCTGAAGGCCCGAACATCGGCCTCATCAGCTACCTCGCGTCCTACGCCCGCGTGAATGAGTACGGCTTCCTCGTGACGCCGTTCCGCCGCGTGGAGAAGGGCACCTGCCGCGTGACCGACGACGTCGAGTATATGACGGCGGATGTTGAGGACCGCTACATCGTCGCGCAGGCGAGCGAGCCGGTCGACGAAAACGGCTGCCTCATCAACGAGCGTATCACCTGCCGCCACCGCGACGAGATCGTCGAGGTCGACCGCGACCGCGTCGACTACGTCGACATTTCCCCGCGCATGATGGTCTCCATCGCAACGGCCATGATCCCGTTCCTGGAAAACGACGACGCGAACCGTGCCCTCATGGGCGCGAACATGCAGCGTCAGGCCGTGCCGCTGATGGTCACGGAGGCACCGATTGTCGCTACCGGCATCGAGCACAAGCTGTGCGTGGACTCCGGCGTGGTCATCCTCGCCGAGGACGACGGCCTGGTCATGGCCGTCTCGGCCGACAGCGTCAAGGTGCGCTACGACAGCGGCGAGATTAAGGACTACAAGCTCATCAAGTTTGCCCGCTCCAACCAGGGCACCTGCATCAACCAGCGCCCGATCGTCGCCGTCGGCGACCGCCTGAGCAAGGGCGACGTCATTGCCGACGGCCCGGCCACCTCGCAGGGCGAGATCGCGCTCGGCAAGAACCTGCTGGTCGGCTTCATGACCTGGGAAGGCTACAACTACGAGGACGCCGTGCTCATCAACGAGCGTCTGGTCATGGAGGATGTTTACACCTCCATTCATATCGAAGAGTTCGAGTGCGACGCGCGCGACACGAAGCTCGGCCCCGAGGAGATCACCCGTGACATCCCCGGCGTCGGCGACGATGCGCTCAAGTATCTCGACGACCGCGGCATCATCTGCGTCGGCGCGGAGGTGCGCAGCGGTGATATTCTGGTCGGCAAGGTCACGCCGAAGGGCGAGACCGATTTGACCGCCGAGGAGCGCCTGCTGCGCGCTATCTTCGGCGAAAAGGCGCGCGAAGTCCGCGACACCTCGCTCAAGGTCCCGCACGGCGAGGCCGGCATCATCGTCGATGTCAAGCGCTTCACCCGCGAGAACGGCGATGAGATGTCCCCCGGCGTCAACGAGGTCGTGCGCGTCTACATCGCGCAGAAGCGTAAGATCTCCGTCGGCGACAAGATGGCCGGCCGCCACGGCAACAAGGGCGTCGTGTCCCGTATCCTCCCGCGCGAGGATATGCCGTACCTGCCGGACGGCACGCCGCTCGATATCGTCCTCAACCCGCTGGGCGTGCCTTCCCGTATGAACATCGGTCAGATGCTCGAGGTGCATCTGGGCTACGCGGCCCAGGCCCTCGGCTGGAAGGTCGCAACGCCGGTCTTTAACGGCGCCAACGAGGAGACCATCCGCGAGACGCTCAACAAAGCCGGCCTGCGCGAGGACGGCAAGAGCGTCCTGTACGACGGCCGCACCGGCCAGAAGTTTGATAACGACGTCACGGTCGGCTGGGTCTACTTCCTCAAGCTCCACCACCTCGTCGATGATAAGATCCACGCCCGCAGCACCGGCCCCTACAGCCTCGTCACGCAGCAGCCGCTCGGCGGCAAGGCACAGTTCGGCGGCCAGCGCTTCGGCGAAATGGAAGTCTGGGCGCTCGAGGCCTACGGCGCGGCTTACACCCTGCAGGAGATCCTGACGGTGAAGTCCGACGACGTGACCGGCCGCGTGCGCACGTACGAAGCCATCGTCAAGGGCGAGAACATCCCGCAGCCGGGCGTGCCGGAGTCGTTCAAGGTGCTCATCAAGGAGCTGCAGTCCCTGTGCCTGGATGTGCGCATCCTCGACGAGAACGGCGATGAGATCGAGCTCAAGGACGACGAGGACGATTACATCCCGGGTATGCGCGATGAGATGTCCTACAAGTCCGACGATGATGAGATCACCGGCAGCGGCTTCACGATCGAGGACGTACCGGTGGAGGAAGATGACAGTCTCGGCGCGTTCGGTGATGCCGGCAACGACGATGACTACACGGACGATTCTGATAAGGAGGAGGAATAAAACATGAGCTACACCCCGTTTGATGCAATTCAGATCGGCATTGCCTCCCCTGAAATGATCCTTTCCTGGTCCTCCGGCGAAGTGAAAAAGCCCGAGACCATCAACTACCGCACGCTCAAGCCCGAGCGTGACGGCCTGTTCTGCGAGCGCATTTTCGGACCCACGAAGGACTGGGAGTGCCACTGCGGCAAGTATAAGAAGATCCGCTACAAGGGCAAGATCTGCGACCGCTGCGGCGTCGAAGTCACGCGCGCAAAGGTCCGCCGCGAGCGCATGGGTCACATCGAGCTGGCCGCGCCCGTGAGCCACATCTGGTACTTCAAGGGCATCCCGTCGCGCATGGGCCTGATCCTCGATCTGACCCCGCGCGTGCTGGAAAAGGTGCTGTATTTCGGTGCGTACATCGTCACCGACCCCGGCATGACGCCGCTGCAGCGCTGCCAGATCCTGTCCGAAAAAGAGTACCGCGACATGCGCGAGAAGTATGAGGACGATTTCGAGGCCGGCATGGGCGCCGAGGCCATCAAAAAGCTCCTGCAGCAGATCGACTGCGCCAAGCTCTCCGAGCAGCTGCGCGCCGAGCTCGAGGAGGCCAGCGGCCAGAAGAAGGCGAAGATCGTCAAGCGTCTGGAGGTCGTCGAGGCCTTCCACCGCAGCGGCAACCGCCCGGAGTGGATGATCATTGACATCCTGCCGGTCATCCCGCCCGAGATCCGCCCCATGGTCCAGCTCGACGGCGGCCGTTTCGCCACGTCCGACCTCAACGACCTGTACCGCCGCGTCATCAACCGCAACAACCGTCTCAAGCGCCTCATGCAGCTCAATGCGCCGGACATCATCGTCCGCAACGAGAAGCGCATGCTGCAGGAAGCTGTTGACGCCCTGATCGATAACGGCCGCCGCGGCCGCGCCGTCACCGGCGCCAACTCCCGCGCGCTCAAGTCCCTGTCCGATATGCTCAAGGGCAAGCAGGGCCGCTTCCGTCAGAACCTGCTCGGCAAGCGCGTGGACTACTCCGGCCGAAGCGTTATCGTTGTCGGCCCGGACCTGAAGCTCTATCAGTGCGGCGTGCCGAAGGAAATGGCCATCGAGCTCTTCCGCCCGTTCGTCATGAAAAAGCTCGTCGAGGACGGCGTTGCCAACAACATCAAGTCCGCCAAGAAGATGGTCGACAAGCAGCGTACCGAGGTCTGGGACGCGCTCGAGGTCGTCATCAAGGACCACCCGGTCATGCTCAACCGTGCGCCGACGCTCCACCGTCTGGGCATTCAGGCGTTCGAGCCCGTGCTCGTCGAGGGCCGCGCACTCAAGCTGCACCCCCTGTGCTGCACCGCGTTCAACGCCGACTTTGACGGCGACCAGATGGCCATCCACGTCCCGCTGTCCGCGGAGGCGCAGGCTGAGGCGCGCATCCTCATGCTCTCGGCCAACAACCTTCTCCGCCCGCAGGACGGCCACCCCGTCACCGTGCCGACGCAGGATATGATCCTCGGCGCGTACTACCTGACCTACGTTCGCCTCGGCAAGGCCGAGAAGGGCGCCGAGCAGGTGTTCGTGACCGACGCCGGCGATACCGACCTGCCGGTCGATGAGATCGTTGACGCAGACGATTTCGTCGCCGCGCAGAAGAAGGCCGAGGCCGAGGGCGGCAAGCTCCCGAGCTATAAGCCGCTCAAGGTCTACCGTGACCCGAACGAGGCCATCATGGCCTATAACTACGGCGATGTCGGCCTGCACGCGCCGATCCTGGTGCGCGTCGCGCGCGAGGTCAACGGCGAGACGCTGCACCGCACGATCGAGACGACCGTCGGCCGCATCATCTACAACGAGCCTATCCCGCAGGACCTCGGCTATGTCGACCGTACCGATCCCGAGCACATGTTCGACCTTGAGGTCAGCTTCAAGGTCGGCAAGAAGCAGCTCGGCAAGATCATCGACCGCTGCATCGAGAAGCACGGCTTCACCGTCGCAACGGAAGTGCTCGATAACGTCAAGGCCCTTGGCTACAAGTACTCCACCATCGGCGCCATCACGATCTCCATCGCGGACATGACCGTTCCGGAGGAGAAGAAGACCCTCATCTCCGCCACGGAGAAGAAGGTCATCGCGATCGAGAAGAAGTACAAGCGCGGCTTCATCACCGAGGACGAGCGCTACCGTCTGGCCGTGTCCGAGTGGGAAAAGACCACGAAGGACGTCACCTCGGCCCTGCAGAACTGCCTCGATGAGTTCAACCCCATCTATATGATGGCGGACTCCGGCGCCCGTGGTTCCATGGCACAGATCCGTCAGCTCGCCGGCATGCGCGGCCTGATCGCGAACACCGCCGGTAAGACCATCGAGATCCCGATCAAGGCCAACTACCGCGAAGGCCTGTCCGTCCTCGAGTACTTCATCTCGTCCCGAGGCGCCCGTAAGGGTCTGGCCGACACCGCACTGCGTACCGCCGACTCCGGTTACCTGACCCGTCGTCTGGTCGACGTCTCGCAGGATGTCATCATCCGCGAGGAGGACTGCGGCACGACCGACGGCATCATGGCCCGCGCCGTGTTCGACAAGGGACAGGAGGTCCAGAGCCTCGGCGAGAGCATCCACGGCCGCTACCCGGCCGAGCCCGTCGTGTCGCCCAAGACCGGCGAGGTGCTGTTCGATACCGACCATATGCTCATGCCCGACGATGCCAAGGTGCTCGAGGAGCACGGCATTGAGGAAGTCAAGATCCGCAGCGTCATGACCTGCGAGGCGCGCAGCGGCGTCTGCGCCAAGTGCTACGGCATCAACCTGGCCATCGGCCAGCCGGTCAACGCCGGCGAGGCGGTCGGCGTTATCGCTGCCCAGTCCATCGGCGAGCCGGGCACGCAGCTGACCATGCGCACGTTCCACACCGGCGGCGTCGCCGGCGACGATATCACGCAGGGCCTTCCGCGTGTTGAGGAGCTGTTCGAGGCGCGCAAGCCGAAGAAGATGGCCACCCTCGCCGAGATCCCCGGCGTCATCACCATCGAGGAGACGAAAAAGACCTCCATCTACGCCGTCACGATCACGAACCCGGTCGACGGCGAGACCGTCACGTACAACCTGCCGTACTCTTCCGGTATCCTCGTTGCCAACGGCGACACGGTCACGAAGGGCCAGCCGCTCTCGAGCGGCGCATACAGCCCGCACGACGTGCTGCGCATCTGCGGCGTGGACGCCTGCCAGCAGTATATCATTCAGGAGGTCCAGAAGGTCTACCGTCAGCAGGGCGTTGACATCAACGATAAGCACATCGAGATCATCGTCCGTCAGATGATGCGCAAGGTCC
The DNA here is from genome assembly GCA_934589185.1 of uncultured Oscillospiraceae bacterium. Lineage (GTDB taxonomy): Bacteria > Bacillota > Clostridia > Oscillospirales > Oscillospiraceae > CAG-103. Next base: position 14,934 of record CAKTNQ010000001.1, read on the forward strand.
GCGTCGATGATTCCGGCAGCACGGACCTGCTGTCCGGCGCCATCGTGGACCTGCACGAGTTCCGCGCGGCCAACCGCGCCATCGCCGAGCGCATCGCAGCAGGGGAGACCGACCTCGTGCCCGCAACGGCCGAGCATGTCCTCATGGGCATCACGAAGGCGTCGCTCGCCACGGAGAGCTTCCTGTCGGCCGCGTCCTTCCAGGAGACCACGAAGGTGCTCACCGACGCTGCCATCAAGGGCAAGATCGACCACCTCGTCGGCCTGAAGGAGAACGTCATCATCGGCAAGCTCATTCCTGCCGGCAGCGGCCTTGCCTGCTACCGCAACTTCGAGACGAATGAGGAGCCGGCGGCTCCCGCGGAGCCCGAGGACGACGGCGTGGATCTGTCCGATCTCGCCAACATCTCTAACGCGCTTTAAACGGCCGAATACCAACCGTTTCACCGGGATATGCCTGCATATCCCGGTGAAATTTTTGCTTCCGACTTGAATAAAAATGCTTGACGAATCTTGTGCAATATGCTAAAATCCTATTTTGCGTGGGCGTGCGCCCACGGATTTGTCATGCCTGTGTAAAAAGCACAAAAATAGCCGGGATTTCCTGAAAATTTTCCGGCAGAATCACGGTTTATCCGGTGCTGTTTTCTGGCATCGTATAAATAGATCCATTTTCGAGGAAAGGAGGAAAACCATGCCTACTTTTAACCAGTTGGTGAGAAAGGGCAGAGAGAAAGTCACCTACAAGTCCACGTCTCCCGCCATGCAGAAGGGCCTCAACACCCTGAAGAACCGCGAGACCAATCTGAGCGCTCCTCAGAAGAGAGGCGTCTGCACTGCCGTGCGTACCTCTACCCCCAAGAAGCCGAACTCCGCGCTTCGTAAGATCGCCCGTGTGCGTCTGACCAACGGCTACGAGGTAACCGCCTACATCCCGGGCATCGGTCACAACCTGCAGGAGCATAGCGTCGTTATGATCCGCGGTGGCCGTGTCAAGGACCTTCCTGGCGTTCGTTACCACATCATCCGCGGCACGCTCGATACGCAGGGCGTTTCCGGACGTATGCAGGCCCGTTCCAAGTACGGTGCCAAGCGGCCGAAGGCAGGAAAGAAGTAAGTTCCAACAGCAAATTTTGCCCTGTTGTTAACTGATATATATGTATTCGTTAACCCCGGGGCGCAGACGGAGATGCACCGCATCTTCGAGTACCTGTGAAGTCATTTTTTAATGAAGGAGGGAAGTATAGTGCCCAGAAGAGGTAACGTTCCCAAAAGAGAAATTTTGCCGGATCCGATGTACAACAGCGTTCTGGTGACCAAGCTCATCAACAGCGTGATGCTCGACGGCAAAAAGGGTGTTGCTCAGAAGGTCGTGTACGATGCTTTTGACATCATCAAGGAAAAGACTGGCAAGGAGCCGCTCGATGCGTTTACCGAAGCCATGAACAACATCATGCCGAGCCTCGAAGTCAAGGCCCGCCGCGTCGGCGGCGCGACCTACCAGGTTCCTATGGAAGTGCGTCCTGAGAGACGCCAGACGCTCGGCCTGCGCTGGCTGACCGGCTATGCCCGCAAGCGCAGTGAAAAGACCATGAAGGAGCGCCTCGCAGGCGAGATCATGGATGCCTGCAACAACACCGGCGCTGCTGTGAAGAAGCGCGAAGACACGCACAAGATGGCCGAGTCCAACAAGGCGTTCGCACACTTCCGCTGGTAATCTTCCGACTAGGAGCTATCAATTATGCCCAGACAATATTCCCTTGAAAACACAAGAAACATTGGCATCATGGCGCACATCGACGCCGGTAAGACGACCACGACGGAACGCATTCTGTTCTACACGGGCGTCAACCACAAGCTCGGTGAGACCCATGAAGGCACCGCCACCATGGACTGGATGGCGCAGGAGCAGGAGCGCGGCATCACGATCACGAGCGCTGCGACCACTTGCTTCTGGAAGGGCAACCGCATCAACATCATCGACACCCCGGGCCACGTCGACTTCACCGTTGAGGTCGAGCGCAGCCTGCGCGTGCTTGATGGCTGCGTGACGGTCCTTTGCGCCAAGGGCGGCGTGGAGCCGCAGTCCGAGACGGTCTGGAGACAGGCTGACCACTACAATGTTCCCCGCATGATCTACATCAACAAGATGGACATCATGGGCGCGAACTTCTACAACGTTGTCGACATGGTGCACGAGCGCCTGCGCTGCAACGCTGTTCCGATCCAGCTGCCGATCGGTTCCGAGGCGGACTTCCGCGGCATCATCGACCTGATCGAGATGAAGGCGGACGTCTACTACGACGATCTTGGCAAGGATATGCGCGTCGAGGAGATCCCCGAGGACATGCGCGCCGAGGCTGAAGAGTACCGCACGCAGCTCCTTGAGGCCGTCGCCGATTTCGATGACGAGGTCATGGAGATGTATCTGGAAGGTGAGGAAGTCCCCACCGAAAAGATCAAGGCGGTCATCCGCAAGGCCACGACGCAGGTCAAGTTCGTCCCGATCGTGTGCGGCACGTCCTACAAGAACAAGGGCGTGCAGAAGCTGCTGGACGCCATCGTCGATTATATGCCGTCCCCGCTGGACATCCCGCCGATCACCGGTACGGTGCCCAAGACGGACGAGGTCGAGCACCGCGCCGCGGACGATTCCGCGCCGTTCTCCGCTCTGGCCTTCAAGATCATGACCGACCCGTACGTCGGCCGTCTGGCGTTCTTCCGTGTCTATTCCGGCACGATCGAAGCCGGCAAGTCCGTCCTGAACTCCACCAAGGGCCAGCGCGAGCGTCTGGGCCGCATCCTTTTGATGCATGCCAACCACCGCGAGGATATCACGCAGGTCTATTCCGGTGACATCGCGGCGGCGGTCGGCCTCAAGAATACGACGACCGGCGACACGCTCTGCGACGAAAAGTACCCGATCGTGCTCGAGTCGATGGAGTTCCCGGAACCGGTCATCCGCGTAGCAATCGAGCCCAAGACCAAGGCCGGGCAGGAGAAGATGGACATCGCCCTCGGCAAGCTTGCTGAGGAAGACCCCACCTTCAAGGCCTACACGGACGAGGAAACGGGCCAGACCATCATCGCCGGCATGGGCGAGCTCCATCTGGAGATCATCGTCGATCGCCTTCTGCGCGAGTTCCGCGTCGAGGCGAATGTCGGCAGACCTCAGGTCTCCTATAAAGAGACCATCACCAAGGCCGCTACGGTGGACACGCGCTACGCGCGCCAGACCGGCGGCAAAGGCCAGTTTGCACACGTCAAGCTCATGGTGGAACCCAACGAACCCGGCAAGGGCTACGAGTTCATCAACCAGATCACCGGCGGTGCGATCCCGAAAGAGTTTATCCCCTGTGTGGATCAGGGCATCCAGGGCGCGATGCAGGCCGGCGTGCTTGCGGGCTACGAGGTCGTGGACGTGAAAGTCACGCTGCTCGACGGCTCGTATCACGAGGTCGACTCGTCCGAGATGGCGTTTAAGATCTGCGGCAGCATGGCATTCAAGGAGGCCTGCCAGAAGGCTGGCCCGACGCTCCTCGAGCCCATCATGAAGGTCGTCGTTACGGCGCCGGAAAGCTATATGGGCGACGTCATGGGCGATATCAATGCCCGCCGTGGTCAGATCGCCGGCACGGACATCCGCAACGGTGCGGCGATCGTCACTGCAAACGTGCCGCTGGCATCCATGTTCGGCTATGCGACTGACCTGCGCAGCAAAACGCAGGGCCGCGCGACCTACAGCATGGAGCCCAGCCACTTCGTAGAGCTGCCGAAGTCTCTTCAGGAGAAGATCATCCACGGCAGCAACTGACCTGCGCAACCGGCACAATGTGCCTTATACGAGAGTAAGTCACGACATTATTTTAGAATTAGGAGGATATTCTAATGGCAAAGCAGATGTACAATAGAACCAAGCCCCATGTCAATATCGGCACCATCGGCCATATCGACCACGGCAAGACCACCCTGACCGCTGCGATCACCAAGGTTCTGTCCCTGGCTGACCCGAACAGCGCCGAGTTCGCCGCCTACGACCAGATCGATAAGGCTCCGGAAGAAAAGGCTCGTGGCATCACGATCAACACCGCTCACGTTGAGTACCAGACCGACGACCGCATCGGCGCCGACGGCACCGAGATCAAGGGCCGCCACTATGCGCACGTTGACTGCCCGGGCCACGCCGACTATATCAAGAACATGATCACCGGCGCTGCTCAGATGGACGGCGCGATCCTCGTTATCGCTGCTTCCGACGGCCCGATGGCTCAGACCCGTGAGCACCTGCTGCTCGCCCGCCAGGTTAACGTTCCGTACGTTCTGGTGTTCCTGAACAAGGTCGACCAGGTCGACGATCCCGAGCTGCTCGAGCTCGTCGAGATGGAAGTCCGTGAGCTGCTCGACAAGTACGACTTCCCGGGCGACGACACCCCGATCATCAAGGGCTCCGCTCTGAACGCTCTGATCTCCGAGTCCACCGATCCGAAGGCCCCCGAGTATGCCTGCATCTGGGAGCTCATGGACGCTGTTGACACCTGGATCAAGACTCCGGACCGCGCTGCTGACAAGCCGTTCCTGATGCCCATCGAGGACGTGTTCACCATCTCCGGCCGCGGCACCGTCGTTACCGGCCGTGTCGAGCGTGGCGTTGTCAAGGTTGGCGATAAGGTTGAGATCGTCGGCATCAAGGACACCCAGGAGACCACCGTCACCGGCACCGAGATGTTCCACAAGACCCTCGAGTTCGCCGAGGCTGGCGACAACGTCGGCTGCCTGCTCCGCGGCATCGACAAGAAGGGCGTTGAGCGTGGCCAGGTTCTCGCTGCTCCGAAGTCCATCCACCCCCACACCAAGTTCAAGGGCCAGGTTTACGTCCTGTCCAAGGAAGAGGGCGGCCGTCACACCCCGTTCTTCAACAACTACCGTCCCCAGTTCTACTTCCGTACCACCGACGTGACCGGCGTCATCAGCCTCCCCGAGGGTGTTGAGATGTGCATGCCCGGCGACAACGTCGACATGGACGTCGAGCTGATCACCCCGATCGCGATCGAGGTTGGCCTGCGCTTCGCTATCCGTGAAGGCGGCCGTACCGTTGGTTCCGGTGTTGTCATCGCCATCAACGAGTAATTCCAGCTTTCTGAATTCCTCTCCGGCTTCGGCCGGGGAGGAATTTTTTTGTTTTTCGATAAAAATGCGTTTTTAATAATTGCGGCCTATATTTCGTGGCGAAAAAAGACTCCGGGCACCGCATCGATGGGATGCGGGCGCCCGTGTCCGACATTTTGCCGGCACCTTATCCATGTATGCTTGCTTGGAACTCAAAGGAGGCAAAATCCTATGAAACAAAGGCGCAAGACGTTGAGTCTGATATGGCCCTCGTGCTGGTATTCAGTCTCGCTGCGGTTCCGGCTTTCACGGCAGACACGGAAGCGTAGAGCAGCACATCCGCCACGGCCTATGGCCAGCTGCACAACGGTCTGCTCAGCGAGATTCTGAGCCAGATTGGCATCGCGAACGACGATAACTTTATCCACGGCATCGTCAGCGACATCGCGGCCGGTACGTTCAGCGAGGTTCAGGCGTCCGCCATGGTCGATCAGCTTGCTGCGACTGGAAAGATCAGCCTGACGGACATCACGACCCTGCTTGGCAGCCTGACGGACAGCGGCCTGCTCGATGTCAGCACGGCGGCTCAGCTGCTCTACGAGCTCATGACCGAGCAGGCGCACAAGCAGTATGACCGCAGCGGCAACGATTTCAGTGACGTTCCGGCCGGCCAGTGGTACACGGTCGCGGTCAGCACACTGGCCAACGTCGGCGCCATTACCGGCTGCGGCGACGGTACCTTCCAGCCGAGAAAGTCGATCAGCCGCGCGGAATTCGTGACCATTCTCACCGGAATCTATGGTGAGAACACATCGAAAGGCATGCCGTTTTCCGATGTGGGCCACACCTATACGGAGCTGGCCGGCATCGAGCGCTGGACGGCACTCGCCTGACCCCCAAAAACAGCAAACTCCCGGCACATCCGTGCCGGGAGTTTTTTTGCGCCCTTACCGCAGACCGTGCATGAAGCCGTCCATGGCCGTCGCGTGGATGTCGCCGCCGATGACGCGGTTGCGGTAGACAAACAGCTGCGCGAGCACGGTGTCCGTCGAGCCCTCGTAGTTCGTCACACGGTAGGTATAGGCCGTGCACGTCTCGCCGGCGTAGGTGGACAGGTCAAAGCCCTGCTGCTTTTGCAGGGCGTTGTAATCGCTGAACACGCCGCTGAACACGCGCGGAATCACGATCTCCTGCATCGTTTCGGTCGCGGGGTCCGCCTCCCAGCCGAGCGCCTGCAGATAGGCGATGCGCCCGTCGGTCGTCGTGACGTTGTAGTGCGCCGAGAGCACGCCGTCATTGCTGCGCCAGATAACGGCCAGCGCCAACAGCATGGCCAGACCGATGAGCGCGAACACGACGGTCCGTCTTGTCCAGTGAAAGGATTTGAGCTTCATAACCACACCTCGGAACAAGCCTATTCAAATTTGCCGCCGGATATGTTATAATGAAGCCAAATGTCCGCAAAGGAGGGGGCGCACGTGATCCGTCTGGACAAATATCTGGCCGATACCGGCGCCGCTTCCCGGCGCGAGGCCAAGGCGTATATCCGCCGCGGCGAGGTCACGGTCGACGGCGTGCCCGCCCGCGCACCGGAGCAGAAGATCGCGGAAACGGCGGTCGTCTGTCTGCACGGCCAGCCCCTGCGTTATCAGACATATCATTACTACATGCTCCACAAACCCGCCGGCGTCCTCACCGCGACGGCCGACCGCAGCCAGCCGACGGTGCTTGACCTGTTCCCGCCGGAACTGCGGCGCTTCGGGCTCGTGCCCGCCGGGCGGCTCGATAAGGACACGACCGGTCTGCTGCTCGTCACGGACGACGGGGACTATGTTCACCGCGTCATCACGCCGAAAAAGCATGTGCCAAAGGTCTATTTCGCGCGCACGGACGGGCAGCCGACGGATGCGGATGCAGAGCGCTTCGCGCAGGGCGTTGTCCTCGGCGACGGGACGCAGTGCCTGCCCGCCCGGCTGGAGCTTCTGCCGGAGCAGGGGGGCTGCCGCGTCACGGTTTATGAGGGGAAATACCACATGGTCAAGCGGATGCTCGCCGGCTGCGGGACGCCCGTTTTGCAGCTGCACCGCCTGTCGATCGGGGCGCTGACGCTCGATCCCGCGCTGTCCCCGGGCGCTTACCGGGAACTGAGCCCGGAAGAGGCAATGCTCGTTTTTTTGCTGCCAACTTCGTGATAATTTACAAAAGTTCGGGAAATTATCCGACTAACTCACGAAATTTCGAAAATTATTCACAAAAAACGACCATTTTTCTATTGAAAAATGCACATAAATCGGCTATTATGTAAAGTAGGAAATTGGTAGGTGCTGTGGGAGACTGCGGCGGCCGTTCGTAGGAGGAAATGATATGTCGAGCAGAATTTTTCAGGGCGTGATCGTTCAGATGAAAGACGCCACCACGCGCTGCATCGGTGTCGTGGACGAGCAGGGGTTTGTCATTGCCTGCAGTGAGCTTTCGATGATCGGCTCGCGTCTGGATGACTTTCAGGCCGCAGTGGGCGAAGTGCAGGAGCAGCTGTTTGCAACGGACACGCGCACGTATAAGATCCTGTCTGCCAGCACGGCGCGCTTTGAGTATGCCGTGTTCGTCGAGGGCAATGACCAGACGGCGCGCAGCATCTGCATTCTCGCAGCCGTCGGCATGACGGAGGCCAGCACAAACTTTGAGGAAAAGCACAACAAGGCTGCTTTCGTCAAAAACATCATTTCGGACAACATTCTCCCCGGCGACGTGTATGTGCGCGCCAAGGAGCTGCATTTTACCACCGACGTGCCGCGCGCCGTGCTGCTGGTGCGTCAGGTGAACGTGACGGATATCGCCGTGCTCGAGCTGATCCAGAACATGTTCCCGGACCGGCAGCATGATTTCGTGCTCAGCGTGAGCGAGTCGGACATCGTCGTCATCAAGGAAATGACACCGGACGAGACCTCGGAGGATATCTGCGCGCTGGCCGAGAGCATCGAGCGCGCCGTGCACACCGAGCTGCACGTGCAGACGGTCATCGGCATCGGCACGACGGCCAACCACCTGCGCGAGCTGGCTGACCGCTACAAGGAGGCGCAGGTCGCCATCGAGGTCGGCAAGGTGTTTGAAAACGAGAAGCCGGTCATTCATTACGATAACCTCGGCATCGGCCGCATCATTTATCAGCTGCCGACGACGCTGTGCGAGATGTTCCTGTCCGAAGCGTTCAAGAAAAACCCCATCGAGGCGCTCGATGAGGACACGCTCGACACGATCAATCGCTTCTTTGAGAACAACCTCAACGTTTCGGAGACGGCGCGCAAGCTCTACGTCCATCGAAACACTTTGGTATACCGGTTGGAGAAAGTCAAGAAGATCACGGGCCTGGATCTGCGCGAGTTTGAGGATGCGATCCTCTTCAAGGTCGCGGTCATGGTAAAGAAATACCTCGACTCTCAGAACACCGCCAAGTTCTGAGCGCTTACCCGGGCGGGCGTAAGCCCAACATATTGGAGGACATCTTATGGTTCAAATGAACGATGTGAAGATGGTCTACGGAAACACGGAGGCTGCGGCCCTCAACGGTATCTCGTTTACGATCAATGAGGGCGAGTTTGTGTTTCTGGTCGGACCGTCCGGCTCCGGCAAGACGACGATCATCAAGCTGATCACCGGCGAGCTGAGCCCCACATCCGGACAGATCACGGTCAACGGCTTTGACATGCAGGGCATCAAGCGCCGCAAGCTGCCGAAGCTGCGCCGGACACTAGGCGTCATTTTTCAGGATTTTCGCCTGATCGACAAAATGACGGTGTATGAAAACGTTGCGTTTGCCATGCGTGTGGTGGGGGCGTCCAATAAGGAGATCCGCCGCCGCGTGCCGCAGGTGCTCGAGCTGGTCGGCCTGGCCGACCGGGAAAAGCGCTTCCCGGCGGAGCTTTCCGGCGGCGAGCAGCAGCGCGTGGCCATCGCCCGCGCGCTCGTGAACAATCCGCGCATGATCATCGCGGACGAGCCGACCGGCAACCTCGATCCGGTGCGCAGCCTGGAACTGATGCTGCTGCTGGAGAAGATCAACGAGCTCGGCACCACGGTCCTCGTGGTGACGCACGAAAAGGAACTGGTCGACGCTTTTTCCAAGCGCGTCATCTCCATCGACGCCGGAAGAGTCATCAGTGACGGATTGGACGGGTACTACGGATATGAAGCTGAATAGATTCAACTACCTGATGGCGCAGGGCGTGAAAAACATCTTCACGCACGGTTTCATGTCCTTCGCGTCGATCACGATCATCATCGCGTGCCTGCTCATCATGGGCAGCTTCTCGCTGCTGACGCTCAACATTGACGCGAACATCGACCGCCTGCAAAACCAGAACGAGGTCATCGCCTACGTCGATGAGACGCTCACGGAGGACGAGGCCCGGGCCATCGAGCCCAAGGTCGCTGCGGTGGCGAATGTCGCCTCGGTCGAGTTCGTCACGCGCGAGCAGGCCATGCAGACGTTCGAGGCCGAGTATGACTCCGACCTCTTTGACAACATTGACGCGTCGGTCTTTCGCCACCGCTACGTTGTGACGCTTGACGACCTGTCGCTCATGAAGGACACGCAGGCCGCGCTGAAAAATGTGGACGGCATCGCCGATGTCACGGCGCACCTGGACTACGCGGAAAACTTCATCACGTTCCGGAACATTGTGAGCGTTGTCTCCGTCGTTTTGATCGTGATCCTCATTGCGGTGTCCCTGTTTATCATGACCAACACCATCAAGCTGGCCACGTTCGGCCGGCGTGAAGAGATCGCCATCATGAAGATGGTCGGTGCGACGAATGGCTTCATCCGTCTGCCGTTCGTGGTCGAGGGCCTTGTGCTCGGCCTGGTCGGCGGCCTGATTGCGTTCCTGCTCCAGTGGGGACTCTACAGCCTGATCGTCAGCAAGATCATGTCCACCATGGCGGCCGGCATCATCACGGTGCTCCCGTTTGCATCCGTGTCGCTGCCGCTGCTGCTGGTGTTCCTCGGCGTGGGTGTGCTCGTCGGCGTGTTCGGCGGCCTCACGGCCATTCGCAACTATCTGAAAGTCTAAGGAGGAAATCGAATGAAGATGAACCGCAAAGTCGTTCGATCCGTCATTTGTGTGCTGCTCGCGCTGATTTTCGTCATCTCGCTCATGACAGCGCTGATCCCGACCAACGCCAGCGCGGCGTCTCAGTCGGAGATCAACCAGCTTACGCAGCAGCGCAAAGAGCTGCAGGCCAAGCAGAAAGAGCAGCAGAAGACCATCAACAACCTGCGCTCCAAGAAAGCCAGCGTGGTGGATCAGAAAGCCGCGCTCGATCGGGAAAACGATCTGGCCGAGCAGGAGATCGTGCTCGTCAAGGAGCAGATCACGGCCTATGACCAGCAGATCGAGGACAAGGGCGTTGAGCTCGAGGCTGCCAAGCAGGAAGAAGAGGCCCAGACGGTCCGCTTCCGCAGCTGTGTGCGCCACCTCGAGGAATACGGCCAGATGTCCTACATCGCCATCCTGCTCGAGGCGACCAGCCTGTCCGACCTCCTTGCCCGCATGGACATGGTCGGTGAGGTTATTGCATATAATAAACAGGTGCAGGCCGACATGACGGCCGCCCGTGAAAAGGTTGAGACCGTCAAGGCGGAGCTCGAGGATGCCCGCACCGAGCTGCAGGATAAGCAGTCGGAGCTTGAGACCAAGCAGGTCGCGCTGCAGCAGAAGGTCGCGGAGGCCAATGCGCTGCTCGCCGGCCTGGAATCGGATATCAACGCCTATAAGAGCGTCTACGATCAGTATGAGCAGCAGCAGAAGAACGTGCAGTCGCAGATCGACAAGCAGGTCGAGGAGCTGCGCCGCCAGGAGGAAGTGAACAAGAACAACAACCCCGGCTATGACCCGGGCAAAGCCAACGGTTCCACCGGCACCATGATGTGGCCGTGCCCGTCCTGCCACTACATCACCTCGCAGTTCGGCTGGCGCTACCACCCGATTTATCATACGCAGAAGTATCACTCCGGCGTGGACATCGGCGCAAGCTACGGCGCGACCATTGTCGCGGCCGACGGCGGTACGATCATCACGGCCGGCTCCGTGTCCGGCTACGGCAACTGCGTTGTCATCAACCATGGCAATGGCATCACCACGCTCTACGGCCATATGAGCTCCATTGCGGTGTCCGTCGGTCAGAAGGTCTCCAAGGGCCAGACGATTGGCTATGTCGGCTCGACCGGCAACTCCACCGGCCCGCATCTGCACTGGGAAGTCACGGTCAACGGCGTGCGCCAGAACCCGCTCAACTATGCGAGCTGATCGGACATATTTTGACTGAATGAAACTGCCGGGCGGCCGGAAAATGGCTGCCCGGCTCGTCTGCTGCATTGGGGGACTGCCCGGTGCGGGCAGCAAATGGATCCGGAGGGATAGCATGGACGAACACAAGCCACAGGAACAGGCACCGGAAAAAGTGCCCGCCCGCAGAAAAAGCGGCAGAATACACGGCTGGAAGGCGAGTATTCTTGCCTGTGTGATCTGTATTCTGGTGACCGCACTGGTCACGTCGCTGATCTTCGTCGGCAAATTCGGCGGCAGCAGCAACTATAAGCTCGCGCTGAAGTTTGCGCAGGTCAAGCAGGTCGTGGACAAAGACTATATCGGCGACGCGGACGACACGGCCATCAGCGACGCTTCGTCGAGCGCGATCATCAGCGCCATCGGCGACAAGTGGAGCTATTACATGACGGCCGAGGAATACAAGGCCTACCAGATGTACTCCAACAATGAGTACGCAGGCATCGGCGTGACGATTCAGCTCGACGATAAGACGAAGGGCTTTCGCATCACGGCGGTGACGAGCGATTCGCCCGCGGCGAAAGCCGGCCTCAAGCAGGGCGACATCATTACGGCGATCGACGGGGAGGATGTCACGGGCAAGACGCTCTCGGACGTGCAGAGCACCATTCGCGCCAAGCTCAACAAGACGCTCAAGCTCACCATCCAGGATTCCGCCGGCAAGAGCCAGACCGTCACGCTCGACTGCACGGTCATCTATACCGACCCCGTGACGTATAAGCTCATGGACAACGGCGTCGGCTATATCCAGATCCGCAACTTTGAGACCGGCGGCGGCAGCCGTGCCGTGCAGGCGGTCGATAAGCTGCTCGACCTCGGCGCAAAGTCGCTCGTGTTCGACCTGCGCGATAATCCCGGCGGCTTGCTCTCGGAGCTCATCACGATCCTGGACCACCTGCTGCCGCAGGGCGACCTGTTCGTGAGCGTCGACGGCAGCGGGAAAGAGACCGTCACGCAGAGCGACAGCGTCTGCGTCAAGGTGCCGATGGCGGTCATCGTCAACGGCAACACCTACAGTGCGGCGGAGTTTTTCGCGGCCGCGCTGCAGGAGTATGACTGGGCGACCATCGTCGGCCAGAACACGACCGGCAAGGGCCGCAGCCAGACGACCATCGCGCTTCCGGACGGCAGCGCCGTGCACATCTCGAGCCGGAAATATCTCACGCCCAACCGCGTGGATCTGTCCGAGCAGGGCGGCCTTGTGCCGGACATCGTCGTGGCCCCGGCCGCGGACAGCGAGGTCGATGCGCAACTCGAGGCGGCCATCGCCGCGCTGCGCTGAATCAAATCGTATACACGAAAATTTCAATGATATAAGGAGACGGATTATGGCGATCGACAGCAGATATAAGATGAGTCAGGAGCGTCTGGACACGCTCAAGGAAGAACTGCACTACCTCGAGACGACCCGCGAGAAGGAAGTCGCGGAGCTCATCAAGGAGGCGCGCTCATTCGGCGACCTGTCGGAAAACAGTGAGTACGACGAGGCCAAGACGGAGCAGGGCAAGCTCTATTCCCGTATTGCTGAGATCACGGACCTGATCGAGAACGCCGAGGTCGTGGAGAAGGTCGAGGTCGCGGCGGACGTCGTGACCATCGGCAGCCGCGTGCGCGTGCTCGATGTCGATGAGGACGTGGAAGAGGAGTACACCATTGTCGGCTCGCAGGAGGCCAACCCCATGGAAGGCTGCATTTCGGACGACAGCCCGTTCGGCTTTGCGCTCAAGGGCCACAAAGTCGGCGAGACCGTCACGGTCGCAGCCCCGGTCGGCGAGCTGCAGTTCAAGATCATCGCCGTCGAAAACGAAGACTGAGGAGTCCATCATGAACGAAGAGAGAAAGAACCAGCAGGCGGCGGCAGAGCCGTCCCTGTCCGAGATCCTTCAGGTGCGCCGTGACAAGCTCAAGGCGCTGCAGGATGCCGGGCGCGACCCCTTCACGCAGACACGTTTTGCGCGCAGCGCCTATTCGGCCGACATCAAGAACGATTTTGATGCCTATGACGGCAAAACGCTGCAGGCCGCCGGCCGCATCATGTCCAAGCGCGGCATGGGCAAGGCCATCTTCTGCGACATTCAGGACGACCGCGGCCAGATCCAGCTCTACGTCCGCAAGGACGCCGTGACGGAGCAGGAGTTTGCCGATTTCCGTAAGTATGACATCGGCGACATCATCGGCGTGAGCGGTTACGCCTTCAAGACCAAGACGGGGGAGATCTCCATTCACGTGCAGCAGGTCACGCTGCTCAGCAAGTCCCTGCGCCCGCTGCCGGAGAAGTTCCACGGCATGACGAACACGGAGCTGCGCTACCGCCAGCGCTACGTGGATCTGATCATGAATCCCGAGAGCAAGCGCAATTTCCAGATCCGCAGCCGGTTCGTGGCCTACCTGCGTCGCTATCTCGACAATCTCGGCTTCATGGAGGTCGAGACCCCCGTGCTCAGCCCCATCGCCGGCGGCGCGACGGCGCGCCCCTTCATCACGCACCACAACACGCTCGATATTGATATGTATATGCGCATCGCGACCGAGCTGCACCTCAAGCGCCTGATTGTCGGCGGTATTGAGCGCGTGTACGAGGTCGGCCGCATCTTCCGCAACGAGGGCATGGACACCAAGCACAACCCGGAGTTCACGACCTGCGAGCTCTATCAGGCCTACACCAATCTCGACGGCATGATGGACATCCTCGAGGGCATCCTCTCCGGCGCTGCCAAGGAGATCCTCGGCACGTATCAGCTCCAGTGGCTGGGCCACGATGTGGACCTCACGCCGAGCTGGCACCGCGTGACTATGGCCGACGCTGTCAAGGACGTCACGGGGGCCGACTTTATGGCCATCATTGGCGACGCGGACGCGGCGGTTGCCCTCGCCAAGAGCGTGGGCGTGGACATGGAAAACGTCGCCCACACGTGGGGCAACGCGCTCTATGAGACGTTCGACCAGAAGGTCGAGTCCACGCTCATCCAGCCGACCTTCATCACCATGTACCCCGTAGAGGTCAGCCCGCTGGCCAAGCGCAGCCCCGAGCAGCCCGCGCTCACCGAGCGCTATGAGATGTTCATCTGCGGCTGCGAGATGGGCAACGCCTTCTCCGAGCTCAACGACCCCATCGACCAGTACCAGCGCTTCAAGGCGCAGGCCGAAAAGCGCGCGCACGGCGATGAAGAGGCCAACATGATGGACGAGGACTTCGTCATGGCGCTCGAATACGGCATGCCGCCCACCGGCGGCCTGGGCTTCGGCATTGACCGCTGCGCCATGCTGCTGTGCGGCGCAAGCTCCATCCGCGACGTGATCCTGTTCCCGACCATGAAGCCGCTGGACACGGACAAGAAGCCGGAAACGGCCGAGGCCAAGCCGGACGAGACCGCACCCGCAGCCCCGGCCGTTGAGGAGAAGATCGACTTTTCCAACGTGCAGATCGAGCCGCTGTTCCAGGATTTTGTGGACTTCGAGACGTTCTCCAAGTCCGATTTCCGCGCTGTGAAGGTCAAGGCCTGCGAAGCCGTGAAGAAGTCGAAGAAGCTCCTGAAGTTCACGCTCGACGACGGCACCGGCACGGACCGCGTGATCCTCTCCGGCATTCATGCCTATTACGAGCCGGAAGCGCTCGTGGGCAAGACCTGCATCGCCATCACGAACCTCCCGCCGCGGCCCATGATGGGCATCGAGTCCTGCGGCATGCTGATCTCTGCCGTGCACCACGAAAACGACGAGGAAAAGCTGCACCTGCTCATGGTCGATCCCCACATCCCGGCCGGCGCGAAGCTGTATTGAATTCCATAACCATGCAAAAAGCCCTTTGCGTGCAACACATTCGCACGCAAAGGGCTTTTTTGATCGGTAGGATGCGCTCGTTACTGCGCGGGCTGGAAGTTCGTCTGGTAGATCTTCTCGGCGATTTTTTTCGGCGCGAAGTCCACGATAACGATGCCGTAGGCCGTTCCGGCCTGCCAGTCATAATCGTAGAGGTCGAGGTTGATGTGCTTGGCGTATTCCTTCGGGTGGCCCACTTTCCCACTGCCGCTTGTGGAGGTGAAGTTCAGGAAAAAGGTGTCATCTGCTGCGCGGCTGTTGTCGAGGCAGGTGTGGATGGCGGTGATCTTGTCATCAACGTCGTAGTTGTAGCGGTCCTGCACGCACAGCGTTTCGCTGCCGTTGATCGCGGACACCGCGGTGGGGTCTGCCAGCACCGTGCGGTCGCCCTGATCGGCCCAGCCAAAGTACAGGCCGCAGCGCTCGCTGCCGACCGCCAGCTTGTCGTCAAAGCGGGTGGCGAGCACGATCTTGCCGCGCACCTCGCCCAGCGTCGGGATCTCGTTTTTCAGATACCAGCGATCGGGCGCCTGATCGATCATCTCGTAGAGTGCTCTCTGCACGGCGGCAACGTCGTCCTTGCTGTTTTCGGCCTTCATGCACAGAATGACCGTTTCGCTCGGATGCTCGTCCAGAAAGGCGTAGACGTCTTTGAGCACGTCAGCCAGCGTGAGCGTTCTGGAAAACGGGGAGTCGGAGACCTTGCATCTGGCGATGTTGTGCTTGAGCACGAGCGTCTCCTGACCGGAGCGCTTTTCGAGCACCAGACGCATATCGAGATAGCGGTAGCCGTACTTGAGCTGCGTGGCGACGCTCGCGTCCTGGCACTGGAAGATGTAGCGCATATCGACGTTCTGCGTGCAGCTGTCGTGCGTGCCGGGGATGGACATATTGCTGAGCTTGGTCTCGTCGGGCACCGTTTCCATCCAGTCGGTGCTGGAGATGTTTGCTGCCATGGCTGGCGGCACGGCGATCCCGGCAAGGACGGAGAGCACCATGCAGATGAGCAGCGCGCAGAGCCAGAGGCGGTGTTTGGTGACCTTCATAAAAAATTCTCCCTCGTTATTTTTCGCCGCATGCGCATGCCGCGCGGCGGTCGTGTGCCGCCAGTATAGCACAAAACCCGCGCGTTGGGAATGAAAAATCGAATCGCCGGGCGTATGCGCCGGTGCGCGGCTGTAGAAAATGCGCAAATGCTGTGGTATACTAGCGCAGGAATGAGTCGCAGAGAGGAGGGAAAACGCATGCAGCATGCGGGCGCGGACAGCCGCCGCGAGAATGCGCGGCCGGAAATAAAAAAACGAAAGGTTTCTGCTTTTTACACCGGATTATTTGGGTTTACGTCGATTTTCTTCTTGGTTTCAATAACTATTTGTGTGTGGATTTTTATATGCTCCATAAAGGAAGCCACTGATTCAGAATATGGTGTGGTATTTGTGCTCGCACTGCTCCCTGTGGTTGTTGGAGTGATTGGCTTATTTTTATCCCTTTATATGGTCTTGAAGGGCGCGTTTTCAGCTGCATACACGGTAGACGCAGAAGGCATGACAACCTATTGGAGGAAAAATACATACCGACTTTTGTGGACCGACTGCATCGAGTTTGAGATCGTGCAGGTTCCGGTCAACTGGAGCACCTCGGCCGCGGTCGTATATTGCTCCACACGTGTACTTTCCCAGAAAGAAAAAGAGAATTTCTTCTGGTATCATAAGAACGATTTTGCGCACGTGCAGTATTTCCAGTACAGTGATGAGGCCATTTTTCAGGAGTTTTTGCATTGCGTTCCGGAGCGGGCGCGCAATTATCTGGAAGCGGAAGCGCTCGTGCTGGGCCTGCCGGGGGAGTGAGGCCCTTTTCGTGCGGTATTCTCCGGCGGCATTGAAAAGGCGAATAAGATCATGATGCCGATTTTGTTTTTGCTGTTTGTGGGGCTGGGCATCTATGTGGCCACGCTGCCCGGCGCGTCGGACGGCTATCGGTACATCTTCACGATCAAGCCCGAGGGCCTGCTCGATCCCTACGTCTGGATCTATGCGTTCGGTCAGGCGTTTTTCTTGCTGTCCGTCGCGGGCAACGGCAACGTGATCTACGGCTCATATCTGAGCAAGAATGAGTGTATTCCGAGCGCTGCGCGCAACGTTGCGCTTTTTGACACGATTGCGGCGCTGCAGGAAAAGCTTGGTCTCAAGCGCGTCCCGGCGACGATAGATTACCGCATACTTTGCCTTTGACCTCGCTTCCTTTCTGTGGAGCGCAGAAAATCCCGCAGCAACTTATTCAGCTCAAATAAAAAGGTATGGCGGCCTCCCATGCTGTCTGCTTGCGAGTGCACCATTATAATGGTAATGGAGCTGTAGCGATTTTACTGCGTTACAGCTCCATTTGCGTGAAAGAATTTCGGCTTTAATAAAAAGCGGATGTGAATCAGTTACTTGCTGCGCTTTTTGATTTCGGCAATGATTGCAGGAATCACGGATCTGTAGTCACCGACGACACCGTAATTTGAGATGGAAAAGATCGGCGCATCTGGGTTGTGATTGATGCTGATAATGCAGCCGCTGTTCTGCATACCTACTTCGTACTGTACGGAGCCGGAAATACCGACGTTGATAATGTGGTCGGGCTTTACTGCGGTGCCTGACTGACCGATCTGCTGGCTGTGCGGAAGCCATCCCATGTCCACCGGGGGGCGAGAAGCTGCAACTTGACCGCCAAGCAGTGCCGCCAGATCGCCGAGAGTACGAAAATCGGCCTCGGACTTGATGCCGCGCCCGCCGCTCACAAGCAGCTCGGCCTGATCGATCGCCGTGCCGGAGCTGTCCTTCTTCATGGTGGAAATGACCTCATAGCAGTCTTCGCGGTCGACAACAACGCTCTCGGTGATCACGTGCCCTTTTCTCGAAGTATCGGCTTTCAGCGGAGAGAACATCATGGGGCGCACGGTTGCCATCTGCGGGCGCTTTTCAAGGATAACAATGTGCGCCAGAATCTTTCCGCCGTATGCAGGGGTCGTCTGGTAGAACACACCGTCTTCGTCATAGCCGAGATCGATTGCGTCCGCAGTAAGACCAGTCTTGAGTGAAACCATCATACGCGGTGCAAGGTCACGTCCGAGTGCTGTTGCACCGTAGAGGATAATAGAGGGATTATACTTCTGCGCAAGCTGTGTAAGCGCTTGCTGATAAGGTCGTGCGTTGTAGACTGCAAGATTCTCATGCTCTGCAATGATGACCTGATCGGCCCCGTGGGCAATGAGATCGGGTGCGAGCGAGGCAACACCGCTGCCGAGAAGTACGGCAGTAATGTCCTCGCCGTTGTATGCCTTGAGTTCCTGCGCCTTGGCCAGAAGTTCGAGTGTCACGGAAGTGAGCGTTCCGTTTTGCTGCTCGGCAAAGATCCAGATGCCCTTATAGTTTTCTTTTGTCATTTCAATGCCTCCTCACAGTACGTGCTCATGCTCCAGCATGTCGACAAACTTCACCGCGATCTCGTCGGCAGTACCATCAAAGTACACGGTTCTGAGTGCGCGCTTTTCGGGCTCAAATACCTTCTTCGTGGAAGAAGGGGAGCCTTTCACGCCGGTCATGGATATGTCGGCATCAAGTTCAGTGGCATTCCAGATATGGCGCGGCTTCTTCAGGCATTTCATGATGTTTTTCGGGGTGGGATAGCGCGGTGTGTTGATGCCATCGCACACGGTGACGACTGCGGGCAGCTTTGCGCGAACACGCTCTACGGTGTTTTCAAGCACGCGGTCACAAACGACCCAACCATCTTCAATGGAGAGACTGGATGCAAGCGTGATCTGCGGCAGACCGAGGAAAGCCGCAGTCGCGGGTCCGGTCTGCGCGGTGTCGCCGTCAACGGCGTGCTTGCCGAACAGCAGCAAGTCGTAATTTCCGATTTTTTCCGCAGCTTTTGCGAGGGTGTAGGAAGTTGCAAGCGTATCTGCACCGCCGAAAGCGCGGTCTGACAGCAGATATGCCTCGTCGCAGCCGAGCGCGAGCGCCTTTTTTAGCACATCTTCCGCCTGGGGAGGACCCATGGTGACTGCAGCGACCGTGCCGCCGAATTTCTCTTTGAGCTGTAATGCGCATTCAATAGCATTTGCATCAAGGGGGTTGAGGATGCTCGTCACGCCCTCACGCTGCAGGTTACCGGTTTTGGGGTCCAACTTAACGTCGTCCGTATTGGGAACCTGCTTTACAAATACGAGTGTTTTCATATCAAATCTCCAAAATATAGAACAGTTTTACTTGCCGAGGACTGTGCCACCGATGACCATGCGCAGGATCTCACTGGTGCCTTCGCCGATCTCTAAGAGTTTGGCATCTCTCACGAAGCGCTCAACATGGAATTCCTTGCTGTAGCCGTTGCCGCCGAGGATCTGAAGCGCCTCGAGGCAAATCTGAGTGCAGCGGGAGGAGCAGAACAGCTTTGCCTCTGCGGCTTCAAGCGTATGACGCTTGCCGGAGGCCTTTGCTTCTGCTGCATTGTAAACCATCATCTGCATCGCGACGATGTCGGTGGCCATATCGGCAAACTTGAACTGAATGCCCTGGTGCTTTGCGATGGGCTTGCCAAAGGTGACACGCTCGTTAGCGTATGCCTTTGCGACCTCAAATGCATGTTCGGAGAGACCGCAGGAAATTGCGGCAACGCTGATGCGCCCGCCGTCAAGCCCCTGCATGGCAATCTTGAAGCCCATGCCCTCGGTGGAAAGCAGGGCATCCGCCGGGAGACGCATATTGTCAAAGGACAGTTCACAGGTGCTGGTGCCGCGCATACCCATTTTGTCCTCATGCTTGCCGATGATGAGCCCGTCTGTCTCCTTGGGCATGATGAACGCGGAAATACCTTTCGCGCCTTTGCTGCGGTCGGTAATTGCCATGATGATGTAGTAGTCTGCAACGCCGGAGTTTGTGATCCAGGACTTGCCGCCGTTGAGTACCCAGCTGCCGTCATCCGCCTTGACGGCGGTAGTCTGTATGCGCGCAGCGTCAGAGCCGGCGCTTGCCTCGGTAAGACCAAACGCGAAGATTTTGCCCTCTGCGGCGAGAGGAAGGTATTTTGCTTTCTGCTCGGGAGTACCGTTGTGCAGAATCATGTCGGATGCGACCCAGCTGATATCGAGTGCCAGAGCTATGCTTGCGCTGCCCTTGGCGAGCTCGTGAATGACGATGGTGCTGGTAACGGCATCGCAGCCTGCTCCGCCGTACTCTTCGGGGAAGTGCACACCGACAAGTCCGGTTTCGCAGAGTTTGTTGTATACGCTCCAGTCAAAGCCGTTCTCGTCCATCCATTTGTCTCGAGGGGCAACCTCTTTCTCTGTGAATTCCTTTACCATATCACGGATCATGGATTGTTCTTCAGTAAATTTGATGAGCATAATTTTTTCTCCAATATAGCAGTTTTACGGCTGTATTCCGGCACTGCAGTATTTATAAGATAAATCTTTAACAAAAAGATGCCGATACGCCGTATCTCCCAGACCGGATAAGCAGCCTGAGAGATATTGGTGCTTTGTGTGTAATTACTGTGCCAGCTTACACTGCGTAGAATAGCAGAGAAGCCAAGACAGTGAACGGGATAAGAATAATCAGCAGGGGCAGACCCACAACAAGGTAATCTTTCGGGCGGTAGCCGCCGGCGAGAGAGACGGTCATGCAGGGGCTGCCGATGGGGGAGATGACTGCATTGTTGACCATGACCAGTGCGGGGATCACGATCGCAAGCGGGCTTACGCCGATGCCTTGTGCGAGAGAGATGCAGATAGGCGTGAACATTGCGTTAGTAGCGGTGTTAGACATGAACTGGGTCAAGATTCCGCCGATTGCAGCAACGCAGAGAATGATGGTGGTGTAGTTTGCGTTGTCGCCAAGGATCTTGAGGATGCCGTTTGCAACCCACGTGCCGGTACCGGAGGTGTTGACTGCAGAAGCGACAACGAGGCAGAAGTTCAGATTCCACATGGTGTTCCAATCCACGTTCTTGAGAGAGGGAACCACGGGGACCGTGCCGGTGATCCAGAGAATGATGCAGCCGATGAAGGTAATGACCTGGTTATCGGCAACCTTGAGGATGAAGCACACGATGGAGCCGACCAGAACGCCAATCGCGACAAGCCGCTTCCACAGAGGAGCGGAAGGCGCATCTTTGGGCGCATCGAGCTGACCGGCGGCCAGGGGATCATCGAACTTGCAGGTCTTGACAAGGATATTGTAGCCGATGGTTGCAAAGTAAAAAGCGGTGATGACGACAAGGACGATCGTCAGAGGAGCTGCAGAGAAAAAGCCCATGGTTTCCACGCCCGCAGCCTCAAGTGCGCCTTGTGCAGCAAGGTTGGGAGCGCCGCCAATGAGAGAAATGGATTCGCCGACGGTTGCCTCGACGGCAACACCCATCAGTAGGTATTTGGGGTGAAGTTTACCGCAGGACTTGACGGCTGCGCCGGCAAGAACGGGGATCATAAGAACAACGAGCGCAGTGTTGGAGATGAAGCCGGTGATGATGCCGGAGAATAAGCACGTTACGAAAACGGCAAGGCGCTCTTTTTCGACAACTTTTCCTCTGAATATTTTGGCGGCTGCCATGTCAACAAGGCCGGTCGCCTCAAGTGCGTAAACTTCGATGGACATACCAATGAGGAAGATGATGGTAGATCCACCAAAGCTGGAGTAGAGTTTTGCTGGCTCAACGATTCCTGTGATCCAGAGTGCCACGCCAGCGAGCGTCATGGTAACTGCGAGCGGGAACTTGTTGAGTAGCATCAGTGCGAACATTGCCGCGATAATGACGAGTGTTGTGATGATCTGCGGTGTCATGTTAGGAATTCTCCTTTTCTTTTTTACCGTGCACAGGTTTCTTGGCACGTATATGGCCGTTTCCATTCTGTCGCCTTTGAAACCGTTGCTGCATGACTCACGCAGAATATCCGTGCGTGTTTTGTGCAGCTATGATTATAAGGCTCCGCAAAAAATACTATTATACTATCGTTTTGCAAACGTTTTGCAAAAAACTCTTGACTATTTCACCTCTTTCCGTGAATATATAAAAGGATTTATCTTCTGACTGGTTCAGACTGGCGACTGGTATGCCTTAGTTATAGTATTGACAATGCGAGAAGTAAAATAATTATTTAACAAAGAACGATAAGCCAGAGCTTATGGATCAGGGGTTACTATGACAATTCAACAGTTGCGACAATTCTGCATCTTGGCAGAATATGAAAACATAACACTGGCATCAAAAGCGCTTTTTATCACACAGCCAGCGCTCAGTATGGTGCTGAAAAATGTCGAAAAAGAGTTGGGGTTACCATTGTTTGACCGGAAGGGCAGAAATATATATCTCAATCATCTCGGAAAAGACTTCTATAATTTTGCCAAGCGGACATTGGCCGATTACGATGCGCTGTTGGAAAAATTCCGTGCTCCGCATCAGGACAGTGATGCGCTGCATTTCTGCTATTCCTCGGCATATATCCCGGATTATGTCCTGCCTGCTTTCAGCGCGGATAACCCAAATATTCCGATAACCATAAACGAGGTTGAGGAAAAAATGATACCGCACTTTCTGCAAAACGAGATTTATGACATTGCAATCTCGAGTCTGAAGTGTGACACCGGAAATCAAAGGCTGATCAGCGCGAATTTTTTCCGCAACAAACTTATGGTGTCTGTGCCGTTCAACAATCCGCTCGCCTCGCACAAATTACTAAGAATAGAGGACCTTTCAGGGCAGAAATTTTTCCGCCTCAGCAAGCATGGCGAGTTTTCGGATGAGCTGGATGCACTGGCAAAAGCCAAGGGAGTGCAAATGAATATTGCTCAGCGCGTCAACTATGAGATCATCAAAAAGCTGCAGAAAGATTTTGATTTTCTGTACTTTATCACCACATTGCAGGCGCAGTTCGACTACATCCCGATGAATCGCAAACTCATACCGATTGAGGAGGAATCGCTTTTTACAAAAAATATGTATGTGTCTTACCTTAAGAATAACGAGGAGAAGGCATTGCAGTTTATCGACTGGGCAAAGCAGAAGTTGATAGATTTTGCAGACATTTCATTGACATAATGAGACAAGAAGAACCAACGGCGCCCCGGACAGAGATAAAAGTCCGGGGCGCCGTTCATATGTCGTGCATGATTTGTCCATATTCAGTTTATAAACAGTAAAACAAACTGCCAAAGACAGCGTGAGAGGGGACACATAAATTGTCAATTACGACTATTTATAAGCATTTACTAATCGACTTTGATAATTTTTTGATTTTACATATAAGTAAAATGCAATGTATCCTGTACATGCAAAAAGCTGACTGGTCGTATCGTCGCCGACTGGTATTCGGGCACGATACGGGAAAATCGCAAATCGAAAGCGAGATGAAACAAAGAATGGAAGCAATGTCATTCGGAGAAAGTCTGCTTATCTCCCTGACCGGGCTTGCTGTTGTGTTCACGGTACTGATTGTGCTTGCGTTGGCGACTATTGCCATTGCAAAGATAATCGGAAAATTGACGGGTGCGCAGAGTGCTCCTGTGTCTGCACCCGCGGCTGCACCAGCTGCCTCACCGGCAGTCCCCCCCGTTGAGGAAGATCTGAGTGAAGTGGTTGCGGTGCTTCAGGGTGCACTGAGTATGGAGTCCGGAATACCCGTAGATAAGCTGATGATCACATCCGTAAAGCGCGTTCCGGATACATCGGATAAACAGCAGTGATTTAGAGAAAAGGAAGGACCACTACGATGAAATACACAGCAATTGTTAACGGCAAGACCTATGAAGTCGAGATCGAGCGCGTTTCCACCGGCCGCAGCATCGGTCATGCGGCGGCGCCTGCTTACGCAGCGGCTCCCGCTTCTGCTCCGGCAGCGGCGCCGACGCCCGTCCCGGCAGCGGCTCCTGCAGCCGCGACAGCACCGGCTCCTGCGCCCGCAGCAAGCGGTGGCGCGGTTGTCAGCCCCATGCCCGGCAGTATCCTGGATGTGCGCGTAAATGTCGGCGACACCGTTGCAGAGGGTCAGGTCATCGTCATGCTTGAGGCAATGAAGATGGAGATCGAGATCAAGGCTGAGACTGCCGGCGTCGTGTCTGCCGTAAACGTCAAAAAGGGTGACATGGTGGAAAGCGGAAGCGTTCTGGTAACGCTTTGAGAATGAGGTCTGTAAATGGGAATCATTGAAGCTTTCGGCAAGCTGCTTGCTGAATCAGGATTTGCTGCGCTGACATGGCGTGAGGTTGTCATGCTCATCGTTTCCTGTGTTTTGCTCTACCTTGCCATTAAAAAGAAATTTGAGCCGCTTCTGCTGTTGCCCATAGCTTTCGGTATGCTTCTGGCAAACCTGCCGGAAGCCGGCCTTATGTACGATGCGACCGTTAACGGCGGTGCATGGTACCAGTCCGGCATCATCAGAATCATGTACAGCGGTGTAAAGAGCAGCCTTTTCCCCTGCCTGATCTTTATGTGCATCGGCGCAATGACCGATTTCGGTCCGCTGATTGCAAACCCAATCAGCCTGATTCTCGGTGCGGCAGCGCAGTTTGGCATCTATATTGCGTTTATGATCGCAAATGCTACCGGCCTCTTCACGCCGGAGCAGGCGGCGGCGATTGGCATCATTGGTGGTGCAGACGGCCCGACCGCGATATATGGCGCCAATAACCTCGCACCGAATCTGGTCGCCCCGATCGCAATCGCAGCATACTCCTACATGGCGCTTATCCCGCTCATCCAGCCGCCTATCATGAAGCTGCTGACCACGGAGAAGGAGCGCAAGATCAGAATGAAGCAGCTGCGCCCTGTCAGTAAGAAGGAGAAAATCGTATTCCCGATCTTCGTCTCCATCTTCTGCTCGCTCATTCTGCCGGATGTCGCACCGCTGCTCGGTATGCTGATGCTTGGCAACCTCTTCAAAGAGTCCGGTGTTGTTGAACGACTGAGCGAGACTGCGCAAAACGCGCTGTGCAATATTGTCACCATCATGATCGGCCTTTCCGTCGGTGCAACCGCCAACGGCGAAGCTTTCATCCAGGTGCAGACGCTTGCGATTGTTGTCCTTGGCCTTGTGGCGTTCTCGTTCTCCACGGTTGGCGGCGTGCTGCTGGGCAAGCTGCTGTGCGTAATCACGCACGGCAAGATCAATCCGTTGATCGGTTCTGCCGGCGTCTCTGCCGTACCTATGGCGGCGCGTGTTGCGCAGAAGGTCGGCTCCGAGTCCGATCCGCATAACTTCCTGCTGATGCACGCAATGGGTCCCAACGTGGCCGGTGTCATCGGTTCCGCTGTTGCGGCCGGCTTCTTCATGTTGACTTTCGGTGGCTGATAGTAAAAAACAGCGAGGAGGAAATGTGCACATTTTTTCCTCGCTGAAATGCGATTCAACCGGAAACGGCATTGTTTCAGTTTCAAAGGAGATATATTATGAATATTATGGGTAATGCGCATGACGCATTGGAAGATGTAGTAATCCTTGACCTGACAAGAGTTGTTGCAGGTCCGTTCTGCACATCCATGCTTGGCGATATGGGCGCGCGTGTCATTAAGATCGAAAATCCAAAGGGCGGTGATGACAGCCGTGCATATGGTCCGTATGTTAACGGCGAGAGCGCATATTTTGCCATGCACAACCGCAGCAAGGAAGGCGTAACGCTCAACCTCAAGGCCCCCGAAGGAAAAGCGCTGTTCCTTGAGATGGTCAAGAAGGCGGATGTAGTGGTTGAAAACTATCGTCCCGGTGTTATGGACAGGCTTGGCATTGGTTACGACGTGCTCAAAGAGGTCAACGATCAGATTATTTATGCCGCAGTTTCCGGCTACGGCTGTTACGGCCGTTATTCTCAGCGTCCGGGCTATGACATTCTTGGTCAGGCGATGGGCGGACTTATGAGTGTGACTGGCACCAAGGAGAGCGGCCCTGTCAAGGCAGGCAACGCCATGGGTGACATGCTCGGCGGCTTGAATCTTACGATCGGTATCCTCGCGGCGCTCCATGCCCGTACCATTATCGGTCACGGTCAGAGAGTGGATGTGTCTCTTGTTGACGCAGTTGTTGTTAGTCTTGAAAATGTGTTTACAAGATATTGGTATTCCGGCGCTGTGCCTGAACGGGAGGGGAACGCCAATCCCGCTACTGCACCATACAACGCATATCAGGCAAAAGACGGGCTCGTTATCATTGCATGTGGCAACCAGCACCTCTTTGAAAAATTCGCAAATGATGTTGCGAAGAAGCCGGAGTGGATCAGTGATATGCGCTACATTGATAATGTGACGAGAGTTGCGCACTTTGAGGAACTCAAGACGGATATTGAAGCATGGGGAAAGGATTACACTGTCAGCGAGATTGTTGACTGCTGCCTTGCCAATGGCGTGCCCTCCGGTCCGGTCTATGATGTGAGTCAAATCGTCAAGGATGAGCATATTGTCAAGGACCGCAATATGTTCCCGATTGTCCACCATCCTGTCATCGGTGATATGCACGTCAACGGTGATGCGGTAAAGCTAATGGAGACGAAACCCCGCATCACAAAGCCGGCCCCCACACTTGGCGAGGACAATGTTTCCGTATATGGTGAGTTTGCCGGACTGAGCGAGGAGATTGTCAAAGAATATAAGGAAAAGGGTATCGTCTGATAATCATACACGGTTTATACGAAACAGATTGGAGAATGTTATGAACACATACGGATATTCCATGCCTAGATATTTTCAGGATATGCCCACAATTGGAAAACCGCTTGCCGGCGAGAACGAAGAAAACCGCGACGAGATTCTCAAGGTTGAAGATGAGATCAAGCAGCTTATAGCGGACGCACTGGCTGCCGGACGCAGCGATGAATCGCTCAACGAAAAGGGGCAGCTTACCGCGATGCAGCGTATTGAGGCGCTGGTTGACGATGGTACGTGGTGCCCGCTCAACAGTCTTTATAACCCCAACGACAACGAAAGCGGCTCAACCAGCGTAGTGAAAGGAATTGGCCGCGTTGCGGGTAAGTGGGCTGTTGTCGTGGCATCCGACAACAAGAAACGAGCCGGCGCATGGGTTCCCGGTCAGGCGGAAAACCTGCTCAAGGCTGCGGATACTGCAAAAATACTGCGCATCCCCCTTATTTATCTGCTCAACTGCTCCGGCGTTGAGCTTGACCAACAGGAGCTCCTGTTCCCCGGCCGTCGTGGCGGAGGCGCGTCTTTCTATCGCAATGCGGAGCTCGCGCAGCTTGGTATTCCGGTGCTTGTCGGCATTTTCGGCACGAATCCCGCCGGCGGCGGCTATCACTCCATCAGTCCGGCTGTTCTTGTCGCACAGAAAGACGCCAATATGGCGGTCGGTGGCGCCGGTATCCTCTCCGGTATGAATCCCAAGGGCTATGTCGACGAGGAGAGTGCGCTGGCACTCATTCATGCTCAGTCAGGCGCCAAAACGCCAGCGCCCGGCGGTGTAAAGACACACCATGATGTTACCGGCTTTTTCAGAGAGGTCTGCGAGGATGATGTCTCCGTTGCTGATACACTGCGCAAATACATGAGCTACATTCCGGGTTTTGATCTTGAGTTTTTCCGGGTCGCGCCTCCGATGGAGCCCGCTTTTCCGGCGGATGATCTGTACAGTATCATTCCCATGAATCCTAAGCGCACCTATGATATTTATCAGGTCATCTCCCGCCTTACCGACGCGAGCCAGTTTGATGAATACAAGCCTGACTATGGCCCGGAAGTGGTCTGTGGCATCGCGCGCTTGGATGGTTTGCTTGTAGGTATCGTCGCCAATAAGCAGGGGTTCTTTATGAACTATCCTGAGTATCGCGGTGCGAATGCAGTTGGTGTTGGCGGCAAGCTCTATCGTCAGGGCCTCATCAAGATGAGTGAGTTTGTGATGCTCTGCGAGAGAGACCGGATTCCGATGATCTGGCTTCAGGACAGCAGCGGCATTGATGTGGACGATATTGCAGAGCAGGCAGAGCTTCTCGGTCTCGGCCAGTCGCTGATCTACTCTATTCAGAACGGTGAAACGCCGTTTCTTGAGATTACGCTGCGCAAGGGCAGCGCAGCGGCGCATTATGTTCTCGGCGGCCCGCAGTGCGAAAAAAACAATCCGTTCAGTCTCGCTACGTCCACCTGCGAATACTATGTCATGCATGGTGAGACGGCAGCTGCGGCGATGTATGTCCGTCAGCTCGTCAAGGCGAACAAGGCTGGCCAGCCGCTGGATGACATCATTGAGAACATGAACGAGCTCATCAACGCTTATTATAGCAAGTCCCGCCCGAAGTTTGCGGCGAAACTAGGCATGGTCGATGAGATCGTACCGATGGATGATTTGCGCAACTACATGATGGCGTTTACGCAAGCGGCGTACCAGAATCCCACTACGATTTGTCCGCCGCACCAGATGCTTGCTCCCAGATGCATTCGCGAGTATAACAAGACAAAAAAATAAATTTACATGTACACGCAATCAGGCGTGTCGTTTAGGTACTATCAAAAGGGCTGCAGCGTTTTTAATTTCGCTGCAGCTCAGTTATACTTTCGCGCGCAGTCTCTTGTGCAGCAGGCCGTGGCAGCGGGGGCTCTGGAAACGGTGATCAAGGAGAAAGGCGGGGCAGATAGCTTGCGAAGTCAAGCGGGATTCGTAAACAACAGTTGCGGCGCGCGCGCTTTTGCGGTATAATCAAACCAATTTGTGCCTGAGTGCGTGAAAGGAAACAACATTATGGGTAACGACGCCAACGTCAGCAAACGCGACGGCTTTCGCAGCCGCGGCGGCTTCATCATCGCCTGCATCGGCTCGGCCGTCGGCATGGGCAACATCTGGCGCTTTCCGACGCTGGTGTCCAAGTGGGGCGGCATGACCTTCCTGCTGCCGTATTTTCTGTTTGTCATTCTCATCGGCTCCACCGGCGTCATCGGGGAGTTCGCGCTCGGCCGCGCAGCCGGCGCGGGGCCGGTCGACGCTTTCGGCATGTGCACCGAGGCACGCTGGGGCAAGCGCCGGCCCGGCGAACTGGTCGGCTATATCCCGGTGCTCGGCTCTCTGGCGCTGGCCATCGGCTACACCTGCGTCATGGGCTGGATCTTCAAGTATACGTTCCTGGCGTTTGACGGCGGCCTGTCTGCCATGGGGCAGGACATGGACGGAATCGTCGGCAGCTTCAACGCCACCGCCAGTGCGTGGGGCGCGAATGTCTGGGTCGTGGTCGCGGTCGCGGTGAGCTTTGTCATCATGTCGTTCGGCATCGCCGGCGGAATTGAAAAGGCGAATAAGATCATGATGCCGATTTTGTTTTTGCTGTTTGTGGGGCTGGGTATCTATGTGGCCACGCTGCCCGGCACGTCGGACGGCTATCGGTACATCTTCACCATCAAGCCCGAGGGCCTGCTCGATCCCTACGTCTGGATCTATGCGTTCGGTCAGGCGTTTTTCTCGCTGTCCGTTGCGGGCAACGGCAGCGTCATCTACGGCTCTTACCTCAGCAGGAGCGAGTGCATCCCGAGCTCGGCACGCAATGTGGCGCTCTTTGATACGATCGCGGCGCTGCTGGCGGCGTTCGTCATCATTCCCGCCATGGCGGCGGGCGGCGCGCAGCTCGACGCCGGCGGCCCCGGCCTGATGTTCATCTACCTCGTCCATGTCATGAACGGTATGGCGGGCGGCCGCATCGTGGCGATGGTGTTTTTCGTCTGCGTGGCCTTCGCGGGCGTCACGTCGATCATCAACCTCTATGAGGCTCCGGTCGCGTCTCTGCAGGAGCGGTTCGGCCTCAAGCGCGTGCCGGCCACGGCGGTGATCCATGTGATCGGGCTTGCCGTTGCGCTGTGCATTCAGGCCATCGTGTCGCAGTGGATGGACGTCGTGTCCATTTATATCTGCCCGCTGGGCGCACTGCTCGCAGCGGTCATGTTCTTCTGGATCGGCGGCAAGAAGCTCGTGCTCGAGAGCGTTAACCTCGGCGCGCGCAAGCCCATCGGCGGCTGGTACTATCCGCTGTGCAAGTATGTCTACTGCGCGAGCGTGCTCGTGGCGCTTGTCGCCGGCGCGGCACTCGGCGGCATCGGCTGAAGCGGTTATCGGATAAAAAGCGGCCCTTCGCATGTGCGAAGGGCCGCTTTTGCATTATTTCTTATTTATGTTTTCGCAAAACGCTGTCAGGATGGCGGCGGTCTGCTCGCGCGTGGCGCTGCCCTGCGGGCTCAGCCGGGCAGTGCCGCTGCCGTCGTCCGTACCGGAGATCAGCCCGAGCGCGACCGCATCCGCCAGCGCGTCCCGCGCCCAGCCGGATACGCTGCCGCTGTCCGGGAAGCGGCTCAGGTCCGCGGGCGTCCACGTGCGCGCCAGCTTCAGGACCCGGCTTGCATATTCCATGAGCAGAACGGCGAGCTGTTCACGCGTTACCGGCGCGTCGGGCGCGAAGGTCGTCTCGCTCGTCCCGACCACGACGCCGGTCTGATAGGCCCAGAGAACTGCGTCCTTGTACCAGTCCTGTGTCAGATCCGTAAACGGCATGGTGCCGGTGGCCTTCGGCTCGCCCGCAAGATTATAGAGGATCTGCACGACCTGCGCGCGTGTGGTCGTGGCCTTCGGGGCAAAGCGGCCGCCACCGACGCCGGACATCAGCCCGCCGCGCACGCAGAAGTCAATGCCCGGATGCGCCCAGTTGTCGGGCGCCGGGACGTCCGTCAGGCCTTTGCTGGAGCAGGGTGGTGCGGGGATGGTCTCCGTTCTGGCTGCGCCGCAGCGCGTGCACGTATAGCGCAGCACACCGTCGCCCGCACAGCTCGCCTGTTTGACCACTGTTCCGCCGTCCCAGGTGTGCTCACCGCCGAGCGGGCGCAGGGGCTGGGTCACGGATGCGCCGCAGCCGCTGCACGTGTAGACGTTCCGGCCAAAGTCCGTGCACGTCAGCGCGATGTGCTCCGTGATCTGATAATCATGCGTGTGGTCCGCGCGCAGCGACGCGCCATACCGTAGGTCAATGTCTACGTTCGCCTGGATGCCGGGGATGCGACCGGTGTTGCAGGTCTGCCATGTGCTGTAGCTGCCGCCGTAGCCGGTCTCGGCTGCCCAGACGGCGAGCCAGCGGTCCCACCGGTCATAGGTGGGGTCATCCAGCGTGGTCGTCCACCAGTAGCGGTTGGCGTAAACGCCGACCGAATAGCCCGCGGCCTGCAGCGTCTCGCAGAAGATGGTCACGTGGCGCAGGACCTCGGCCTTCGTGCAGTTGTCGCGGATGCCGCTGTCCTCCAGGTCAATGTACACCGGCAGCTGCGGGTGTTTGCCGTCGAGCAGACGCAGAGCGTGCGCGGCCTCGCTGCGTGCGTCTGCGTCGGTCCGTGCGAGGGAGTACAGATACACGCCGTACGGGATGCCGAGCCGCTCGCATGCAGCGGTGTTGACAGCCCACTTCGTGTCGTCCTGCGCGGTCAGGTCGCTGCCGCGGCCGCAGCGGATGATGGCGAAGTCAATATACTGCGCCGTCGTATCCCAATCGATCGCACCTTGAAACTGGCTGACGTCGATGCCGGCGCCCGTGATCTGCTCTCCGGCGGAGAGCACAGCGGGGGACGCCGCGTCCTCCGCCGGGAGCTGCACGGCGGCGGCGCTGCCGGTCAGCAGGGCGCATAGAAGTAAGATGGAAAGCAGTCTTTTTCGCATAATATTCCTCCGATCTGATGGACGTTTGTGGTTCGCCTTCCATTGTAAGACCAAACGCCGGAAAAGGCAACCGCAGATGCAGGAAAGAAACACGGCGCTCTGCTGCAGCAGAGCGCCGTGTTCGATGTGATTTTTAGAACATTTTGATGTACGCGTCGCGGTCGGGGCCGACGGAGACGTACTTGATGCGGCAGCCGACGGCGGCTTCCAGATAGTGCACGTAGTCGAGCGCTTCCTTCGGCAGATCGCTCACCTTGCGGCAGCCGGAGATGTCGCAGTGGAAGCCGGGCAGATACTCGTAAACGGGCTTGGCCTTGGCCAGCTTCACGCCGATGGGGAAGCGGTCCACGCGCTCGCCGTCGATGTCGTAGGCGACGCACACGGGGATCTTGTCCAGGTAGGATAGCACGTCGAGCTTCGTCAGCGCAATGCTCGTGCAGCCCTGCATCTTCACGCCGTAGCGGGAGGCGACCACGTCGAACCCGCCCACGCGGCGCGGGCGGCCGGTCGCGGCGCCGTATTCGCCGCCGGCGTCACGCAGCGCGGCAGCCTCGTCGCCGAACATCTCACAGGTGAACGGGCCCTCGCCCACGCAGGTGGAGTAGGCCTTCATGATGCCGATGATCGTGTCGAGCCGCGCCTCCGGGATGCCCGCGCCGATGGGCGCGTAGGCCGCGATGGTCGAAGAGCCGGAGGTGTACGGATAGATGCCGTAGTCAATGTCGCGCAGCGCGCCGAGCTGGGCCTCGAAGAGCACGGACTTGTTGTCCTCGATGGCATCAGAGAGGTAATCCGTCGTGTCGCAGACATAGTCCTTGAACGGCATGGCGTAGGTATCGATCCAGTCCATCATCTCGTCGAGATCGATGGGATCGTGGTGATAGCCGTTGACGACGAAGAGATTCTTCCACTCAAGAATATCGGTCAGGCGGGCCTTAAGCGCGTCGCGGTCGGCCAGCTCGCCCATGCGCAGCGCTTTTTTCATGTACTTGTCCGAGTAGGCGGGGGAGATGCCGCGGCGGGTGGAGCCAAACTTCTTGTCCGCCAGACGGTCTTCCTCCAGGCAGTCGAGCAGCTTGTGGTACGGCATGCAGATGACGGCCTTGTCGCTGATCTTCAGGTTCTTCGGGGAGATGGTGATGCCGCCTTCGCGCAGGCGCGCGACCTCGTGGAACATGTGCTCCGTGTCAATGACCATGCCGGGGCCGAGCACGTTCACGGTCTCGTCGCGCAGAATGCCGGACGGCATGAGATTGAGCACGAACTTGCCCTTGTCGTTGATGACGGTGTGGCCGGCGTTGTTGCCGCCCTGATAGCGCACGACGACGTCGTACTTCTGGCTGAGCAGGTCGACCATGCGGCCTTTGCCCTCGTCGCCCCAGTTGATGCCTACGATGGATGTCAACATTTTAGAAACCTCCTGTTTCTTTTACACGTTTACGGATGCGTCGCACCCGAGCAGTGTGGTATATTTGTTCAGGACCGGCGCGACCTGCTCGCGCAGGAACGTCTCGGTCTGGTGCACGGCCATGCCGGTGAAGGCATGGGGGTCAACAAGTTTTTGAAGCTCGGCGCGCGTGAGCCCGAAAACGGGATCGTTGAGGATGCGCTCGAGCAGGTCGTTGCTGCCGCCGCCCAGCTTGACGGCTTTGCCGGCGGCGACGCTGTGCTGCCGGATGGCCTCGTGCAGGGTCTGCCGGTCGCCGCCC
Source organism: uncultured Oscillospiraceae bacterium (assembly GCA_934589185.1). Lineage (GTDB taxonomy): Bacteria > Bacillota > Clostridia > Oscillospirales > Oscillospiraceae > CAG-103. The sequence goes on from CAKTNQ010000001.1 coordinate 48,565, forward strand.
TTTTCCTTGACGCAGTACATGAGGATGTTCTCCGTCGCCAGAAACGGCAGCTCGTCCGCCAGATGCTTTTCGGCCATTTTGGGATACACGGTCAGCCCGCGGATGACGTTGAGGTACAGCGTCAGGATGCCGTCGGTGGCAAGAAACGCCTCCGGGATGCTGATGCGGCGGTTGGCCGAGTCGTCGAGCGTGCGCTCGAGCCACTGGGCGCTGGCCGTGACGGCGGCGTTCTGCAGGTCGCAGATCACGTAGCGCGACAGGGAAGCAATGCGCTCGCTGCGCATGGGGTTGCGCTTGTAGGCCATGGCCGAGGAGCCGATCTGGCCGCTCTCAAACGGCTCGTCCACCTCCTTGAGGTGGGACAGCAGGCGGATGTCGCTGGAAAACTTCGACGCGCTCTGCGCGATGCCGGACAGCACCTGCAGCACCTGAAAGTCCACCTTGCGCGAATAGGTCTGGCCGCTGACGGGATACGCGCCGGGAAAGCCCATCTTCTCGCAGATCTTCTGTTCGAGCGCGACGACTTTCTGCTCGTCGCCGTCAAACAGGGCGAGAAAGCTCGCGCCCGTGCCGGTCGTGCCCTTGCAGCCGAGGAGCTTGAGATTGCCGAGCTGAAACTCCAGCTGCTCGAGATCCATCAGCAGATCCTGCGCCCAAAGCGTGGCACGCTTGCCGACGGTCGTCGGCTGCGCGGCCTGAAAGTGCGTGTAGGCGAGCGTCGGCTCCGCCTTGTGCGCCTCGGCGAAGTCCGCGAGCGCCTGAATGACGTTCACCAGCAGGCTGCGGATCTGCTCGAGCGCCTCACGCATGAGGATGATGTCCGTATTGTCGCCGACGTAGCAGGACGTGGCGCCGAGGTGCAGAATGGGTTTTGCCTCCGGGCAGCACGCGCCGTAGGTCAGCACGTGGGCCATGACGTCGTGCCGCACCTCGTGCTCGCGCGCCGCGGCGTAGTCATAGTCGATGTCCGTGATGTGCGCGCGCAGCTCCTGAATCTGCTCGTCCGTGATCGGCAGGCCAAGCTCCTGTTCGCTCTCGGCCAGCGCGACCCAGAGCCTGCGCCAGGTGGAAAACTTGTTGTCGTCGGAGTAAATGTGCTGCATCGTGCGCCCGGCGTAACGGGTGCACAGGGGATTGACGTAGCGGTCGTGCATACTTATCCTCTCTCTGCGTGGCGCAGCGCCGCCGAGATCAGCCCCTTGAACAGGGGGTGTGCCTTATTCGGGCGGCTCTTGAACTCGGGGTGGTACTGAACGCCGATATAAAAGTCGTTTTCGGGGATCTCGACGGTCTCCACGATGTGGCCGTCCGGCGACAGGCCGGAGAGCACGAGTCCCTTTTCCTGCATGAGCGCGCGGTAGTCGTTGTTGAACTCGTACCGGTGGCGGTGGCGCTCGGAGATGTCCAGTGTGCCGTAGCAGGCTTCCATTTTCGTGCCGGGCACGATGTGGCACGGATATGCGCCGAGGCGCAGCGTGCCGCCCTTGTTGATCTCGTCGCTCTGGTCGGGCATGAAGTCGATGACCTTGTGCGTGCTGCCCTCGTCAAACTCGCCGGAATTGGCGTCGGCAAGGCCGCAGACGGAGCGCGCGAACTCGATGACCGCGATCTGCATGCCCAGGCAGATGCCGAGATAGGGGATGTTGTGCGTGCGGGCATAGTGCGCGGCCGCGATCTTGCCCTCGATGCCGCGGTTGCCGAAGCCGCCGGGCACGAGAATACCGTCGCAGCTGCCGAGCACTTCCTCTACATTATCGCGCGTAATCGTCTCGCTGTCAATCCATTGAATGTCCACGCGCGTGCCGTAGACATAGCCGGCGTGGCGCAGCGCCTCGGCGACGGACAGATACGCGTCGTGCAGCTGCACGTATTTGCCCACGAGGCCGATCGTCACGCGGCGCGAGCGGCTGCGGATGCTCTCAAGCATGGCGTCCCACTCGGTCATGTCCGGCGCGGGCGCGTCGATGTGCAGCTCGCGGCAGACGATCTCGGAAAAGCGGTTCTTTTCGAGCATGATCGGCGCCTCGTACAGCACGGGGATGGTCATGTTTTCGATCACGCAGTCGGGCTTGACGTTGCAGAACAGGGAAATCTTGCGGAAAATGGACTCCTCAAGCGGCTCATCGCAGCGCAGCACGATGATGTCCGGGGAAATGCCCATGCCCTGCAGCTCCTTGACCGAGTGCTGCGTGGGCTTGGTCTTGTGCTCTTCGCTGCCGTGCAGATACGGCACGAGCGTCACGTGGATGTAGAGCGCGTTCTCGCGCCCGACCTCCAGCCCGACCTGGCGGATGGCCTCGAGAAACGGCTGGCTCTCGATGTCGCCGGTCGTGCCGCCGACCTCCGTGATGACGACGTCGGCGTTCGTCTTGCTGCCGACACTATAAATAAAGTCCTTGATCTCATTTGTGATGTGCGGGATGACCTGCACCGTCTCGCCGAGGTACTCGCCGCGGCGCTCCTTGTTGAGCACGTTCCAGTACACCTTGCCGGTCGTGAGGTTGGAGTATTTGTTCAGGTCCTCGTCGATGAAGCGCTCGTAGTGGCCGAGGTCGAGATCGGTTTCTGCGCCGTCCTCGGTGACGTACACCTCGCCGTGCTGATACGGGCTCATGGTGCCGGGGTCGACATTGATATAGGGGTCGAGCTTCTGCGCGGCGACCTTCAGGCCGCGCGCCTTGAGCAGACGGCCGAGCGAAGCCGCCGTGATGCCCTTGCCGAGGCCGGAGACAACGCCGCCGGTCACAAAAATGTACTTGGTCATGATCCACACTCCTCAATCTTCATAGGTACGAATGATATTTTCCGCAATGGTCCGCCGGCGCATACTGGTGTCCATTGCCTGTTTCTCAATGTATTTGTGCGCCTCCGTTTCCGTCATCTGCAGATGCTGCACGAGCAGGAGCTTCGCGCGGTTGATGATGCGGATGTCGGCAACCTTTGCCTCGAGCTTTTCCGTCTTGTGCTGCATCTGCTCGAGCTGGATGCGCACGGCGGTCAGCAGCCGGATGGTCTGCACAATGAGCGACTCCGGCGCGTCAATCGGCAGCACCAGCACGCCGGACTGTTCGAGCAGGGCGGCGGCCGCATCCGCATGTTCCGGTGCGGCCAGCAGAAGTACGGCCATGCAGTGCCGCTTTTTGAGCTGCAGCGCCAGCTCCTGGCCGGAGCTGCCGGCGATGGGCTCGGCGATGAGCACACCGTCGATGCCGCCTGCGTCAAACTGTTCGAGCGCCTGACGCGCACCGGCGGCGTGATTGAACGGGACGATGCGCGCCCGCGTGAGCAGGGCGCTGATGCGCTGGGTCTGCGCCTCGGAGCCGGAGACCAGCATGGCGTGCACGGTGTGCAGCGATGTGTTCATGGCAGTCACCTCGAATCGGGAATCTGAGCGGAAAAACAAAAAAGACGCTTCCGATGCCGATAAGGGGCACTTTCCCCCAGGTCATCGTGAAACGTCAGCGTTCTCGAAAAGTTACCATATGAACTTATGCTTGCGGCCGCAAAAAACAGCACGCAGAATTTTGCCAATCAAAATCCATGTATATAATACACCACGGAATTTGCACGTGTCAAGGATAAAAAAACGGGCAATTTCACCGAAAATTCTGTGAAATCCGCCGAAAGAAATTGCGCCCGACCCGCTTGACATTTTTCCGCAAGAGGCGTATATTTTGCTACATTGAAACGGCAATGGCGTCGTGGAGAGCTCAAGATCTCCGGGCACCAGTGCCGTTTTTTTGTTGTTGACACCGATTTTTGAAATACAGAAAGGGGACCATGCGAGATGGAAAAGATCTCTGACATTTTTGGATCCATGGTATTTAACGATGCAGTCATGCGCGAGCGTCTGCCGAAGGAAACGTACCGGCAGGTGCAGGCGACGATGGAAAAGGGCAAGCGTCTCGATGACGATGCCGCGCGCATCGTGGCCAATGCCATGAAAGACTGGGCAATCGAAAAGGGCGCCACGCACTTCACGCACTGGTTCCAGCCGATGACCGGCATCACCGCCGAGAAACACGACAGCTTCATCTCTCCCTGCGGTGGCGGTCAGGTCATTATGGAGTTCTCCGGCAAGGAGCTCGTCCGCGGCGAGCCGGATGCGTCCAGTTTCCCGTCCGGCGGCCTGCGCGCAACGTTTGAGGCGCGCGGCTACACCGCCTGGGACCCGACGTCCTATGCATTCATTAAAGATAATGTGCTGTGCATCCCGACGGCGTTCTGCTCTTACGGCGGCGAGGCGCTCGATAAAAAGACGCCGCTGCTGCGCAGCGCCGAGGCGCTCAACCGTCAGGCCCTGCGTGTGATCCATCTGTTCGGCAATGAGGACGTGACCGCCGTGCGCACGACCGTCGGCCCTGAGCAGGAGTATTTCCTGATCGACAAGTCCGTGTATGACAAGCGCAAGGACCTGATCTATACCGGCCGCACGCTCTTCGGTGCCAAGCCGCCGAAAGGCCAGGAGCTGGACGATCACTATTTCGGCAGCATCAAGCCGCGCGTTGCGGCGTTCATGAAGGATCTGGACGAGGAGCTCTGGAAGCTCGGCGTTTACGCCAAGACCGAGCACAACGAAGTGGCGCCCGCGCAGCACGAGCTCGCGCCGGTGTTCACGACCGGCAACATCGCCGCCGACCAGAACCAGCTGACGATGGAGATCATGCAGAAGGTGGCATCGCGCCACGGCATGGTCTGCCTGCTGCATGAAAAGCCGTTTGCCGGCGTCAACGGTTCCGGCAAGCACAACAACTGGTCCCTGACCACCAACACCGGCATGAACCTGCTCGAGCCCGGCGAGACGCCGGCCGAGAACGCACAGTTTCTGCTCTTCCTGTGCGCGGTGATCCAGGCGGTGGATGATTATCAGGATATGCTGCGCATCAGCGTGGCGTCGGCCGCGAACGACCACCGTCTCGGCGCGAACGAGGCGCCCCCGGCTGTCGTGTCGATGTACGTCGGCGATGAGATCGAGAACATTCTCGATGCCATCGTCAACGAGAAGGCCTATGCCGGCCAGGAAAAGGAGCTGCTGAAGATCGGCGTGCATGCGCTGCCGCGTTTCCCCAAGGATACGACCGACCGCAACCGCACCTCTCCGTTTGCGTTCACCGGCAACAAGTTCGAGTTCCGCATGCCCGGCTCTTCGGCCTCCATTTCCGGCATCAACGTTGTGCTCAACACGGCGGTCGCCGAGAGCCTTGCGCAGTTCGCCGATGACCTCGAGGGCAGTAAGGACTTTGAGGCCGACCTGCAGGCGCTCATCCGCAGCGTGCTCATCAAGCACAAGCGTATCATCTTCAACGGCAACGGCTATGACGATGCCTGGCTGGCGGAGGCGGAACGCCGCGGCCTGCTGAACCTGCGCACGACGCCGGAGGCACTGCCGTATTACCTTGCCGACAAGAACGTGGCGCTGTTCACCAAGCACCGTGTCTACACCCGCACCGAGATGGAGGCCCGCTACGAGATCCACCTCGAAAACTACAGCAAGATCCTCAACATCGAGGCGCTGACGATGCTCGAGATGGCGCGGCGCGACATCATGCCCGCCGTCAGCAGCTATCTGCGCGAGCTGTCCGAGACCGCCACGGCGATCCACGCCGTGTCCGTCACGGCCGACTGCTCGTATGAGGAGAGCATCATCCCCGAAATGTCCACGCTGCTGGGCGATGCCTACCGCAAGGTCCGCAGTCTGGATGAGGCGCTCATGGGCGCCAAGACCGTCGAGGGCAGCCAGGCGCTGGCCAACTACTACCGCGACAAGGTCTTTTCCGCCATGGCGGAGCTGCGCATCACGATCGACCAGCTCGAGACCATGACGCCGTCCGATAAGTGGCCGGTCCCGTCCTACGGTGATCTGCTGTTCAGCGTGCGGTAAAAAACGCTTTCTCTTTCTTTTTCTCTCTTCTTTCATTTTCATACTTCTGTCAAAAGCATTGACGGAGAAAAGTAGCACGGGCGATCATTCCCAGCGAGTGCGGGACGGTGCGAGCCGCATAACAGAGCCTGTGTGAAGAACACTCCCGAGCTGCAATCTGAACGGGCGAGAGCCTCAGTAGGTGCGCCGTCAAAGCCGGACGTTATCCCGGTGCGGTTTGTTAGAACCCGTGAGAAGTAAAATAGGTGGCACCACGATACGCAGCTACTCGTCCTATTGTTGGATGGTAGCTGCGTATTTTTTGACGTATTCAGGAGGAAAAAATCATGTGTTCCATCATCGGTTATCTCGGCTCGTCCATCTCTGCGCAGGATCTGCGCGCCGGCTTTGACAAGACCATTTCCCGCGGCCCGGACGATACGCGCATGCTCCACATCGGCGCGGCGACGCTCGGCTTCCACCGTCTGGCCATCATGGGCCTGCACCCGGAGGGCATGCAGCCGTTCACGCGCGATGGCAGCGCGCTCGTGTGCAACGGCGAGATCTATGGCTTCCGGCCCATCCGCGAGCGGCTCATCGCCGAGGGCGAGACGTTCGAGAGCGAGTCCGACTGTGAGATCCTGCTCCCGCTCTATGAGCGCGAGGGGCTGGACATGTTCCGCGCCCTCGACGCGGAGTTTGCCATGGTCATTTATGACGCCAAGCGCGGCGGCCTCGTCGCGGCGCGCGACCCCATCGGCATCCGCCCGCTGTACTACGGCTATGACGCCGAGGGCGCGATCGTCTTTGCCAGCGAGGCGAAAAACCTCGTCGGCCTTGTGTACGATGTGATGCCGTTTCCTCCCGGACACTATTATGCCGACGGCAAGTTCACCTGCTACCGCGACATGACGCAGGTCGATGCCGTCTGCGAGGACGATCTCGAGACCGTCTGCGCCCACATCCGCGAAAAGCTCATCGCCGGTGTGGAGAAGCGGCTCGATGCCGACGCGCCGCTCGGCTTCCTGCTCTCCGGCGGTCTGGACAGCAGCCTCGTGTGCGCCATCTCGGCAAAGCTGCTCAAAAAGCCCATCCGCACGTTCGCTATCGGCATGCGTGCCGATGCCATCGACCTCAAGTACGCCCGCGAGGTGGCGGAGTATCTGCACGCCGACCACACCGAGGTCATCATCACGCCCGAGGACGTCATTCAGGCGCTCCCGGAGGTCGTGGCGCTGCTCGGCACCTATGACATCACGACCATCCGCGCGAGCATCGGCATGTACCTTGTCTGCAAGGCCATCCACGAGCAGACCGACCTGCGCGTGCTGCTCACGGGCGAGATCTCCGATGAGCTCTTCGGCTACAAGTATACCGACTTTGCGCCCAGCCCGGCGGCATTTCAGGAGGAATCCGCCAAGCGCATCCGCGAGCTGCATATGTACGATGTCCTGCGTGCCGACCGCTGCATCTCCGTCAACAGTCTGGAGGCCCGCGTGCCGTTCGGCGATCTGGACTTCGTGCAGTATGTCATGTCCATTGACCCGGCCAAGAAGTGCAACGTCTATGGCAAGGGCAAGTATCTGCTGCGCCACGCCTTTGAGGGCGACTGGCTGCCGCACGATATCCTCATGCGCGAGAAGGCCGCCTTCAGCGACGCGGTCGGTCACTCCATGGTCGACGATCTCAAGGCCTACGCCGAGCAGAAGTACACGGACGAGGAATTCGAGACTCTGCGCCGGAAGTACGACTTTGCGCAGCCGTTCACCAAGGAATCTCTGCTCTACCGTGAGCTGTTCGAGCAGTATTACCCCGGTCAGGCGCACATGATCGCCGATTTCTGGATGCCGAACAAGTCGTGGGCCGGCTGCGACGTGGACGATCCGTCTGCGCGCGTGCTCGCAAACTACGGCGACAGCGGAAAGTGAGGAGAACATGGACGACAATGCGCTGCGCATCCGCGCCGCGCGCCTGAGCGATGCGCCTGCGCTGCGCGCGATCTACGCGCCGTATGTGGAAAAGACGGCCATCACATTCGAGTACACCGTGCCGGATGTCGAGGAATTTGCCGCGCGCATGCGCGCCACGCTCCGCCGGTATCCGTATCTGGTCGCGGAGCGCGGCGGTGAGCTCGTCGGTTACGCTTACGCCGGGCCGTTCGGCACCCGCGCCGCCTATGACTGGGCGGTGGAGATGAGCATCTACCTGCGCGAGGATCAGCGGCATCAGGGCACCGGCAGGCGGCTGTATGCCGCGCTCGAGGCGGTGCTGCGCGCGCAGAATGTTCAGAATCTCTACGCCTGCATCGGCTACCCGGACGGGGCGGACGATGCGCACCTGACGAAAAACAGCGCACAGTTTCATGCGCACCTCGGCTACCGGCTCGTCGGGGAATTTTCGCGCTGCGGGTATAAATTCGGCACATGGTACTCCATGGTCTGGATGGAAAAGAGCATCGGCGCGCACGGAGAAAGCCCCGCGCCCGTGCGCCCGTTCCCGGAGCTCAGCCCGGCAGAGCTCGACGCAATTTTGGATCAAGCATAAAAAACGGACCGTTTCCGCCTTGGAAACGGTCCGTACTTTTTTTATCGCTTTTGCAGCAGCTCATATGCGCTCAGCAGCATCTGCGCCGCCTCGGCGCGCGTGATGGACGCCGCGCAGTCGCTGCCGTCCGGATACACGCCGCAGGACGTCAGGCTCGACACGGCGGCGCATGCCCACGCGGGGATATTGTCGCTCTCGAGCGCGGCGGCGGGGGAGGGGTCGAGGAAGTTGCAGAGCATCACGGCCGCCTCGGCCGCCGTGATACCGCGCTGCGCGTCGAACACGATCGCTGTGCCATCGGAGCAGCCGGCGATGTCGCCGTTCATGACCGCGGTCGCAACATAGGTCTTGGCCCAGGCCGGGATCTGCTCGTCGTCGCCGAAGCCGGTCGAGAGCACACCCTGCAGCATCGAAGTGCCGGTCAGGCGCGTGCACATGGCGAGAAATTCATCGCGCGGCATCGGGCTGTCGGGGTCGAAGAGATACTGTCCGCCGACCTGCCGGCCGACGCACAGCCCCTGCTCGGCGAGCATGACGGCGGCGTATTCCTCCGGCCGGCCGGCCATGTCGCTGTAGGTGACGTCCGGCTTCTGCTTCTTGATGGAGATGATGACGGTCGCCTCCTGCGATTCGTTGCCGCTGCTGTCGGCGGCGCGGAAGCCGAAGTAGTCGCGCCCGCGCTTGCCGTCGGCGGGCGTGTAGACGAACGTGCCGCTGTCGGTGAGCGTCACGGTGCCCTTGATGGGTTCGGTCGTGATGCGGAAGGTGAGCGGGCTGCCGTCAGGCGCATTGGCGCTGAGCGTGCCGCCGATGGACGTGTTGCGGAATGTGGTCAGCTCCAGATTTTCGGCCACGGGCGCGGCACTGGCGGTGTCCTGCTCGGCAAAACCTGCCGGGACGAGCGCCGCACACAGCGCCAGCGCGCACACGGCCGCAAGAATTTTCTGCTTCATATTGCAAAACCTCCGTGCAAATGTAGGCTGCTCCTAGTTTGCACGGAGGTGGTGGAAATATGCGTTTTGGCCTTACTCGGTCCGCAGGGCGACGACCGGGTCTTTTTTCGCAGCCATGCCCGACGGGATGAGACCCGCGATGAACGTCAGCGCCATGCTGATGAGGATCAGCAAGATCGCGCCGAGCACCGGCAAGATGGCGCTCAGGGTCGGCAGACCGGTCAGATGGTGTACAATGAGGTTGATGGGGATCAGCAAGATCAGCGTACATAGGATGCCCATCACGCCGGCTGTGAAGCCCTCGATGAGCGTCTCGGCATTGAACACGCGCGAGATGTCCTGCTTGCTCGCGCCGATAGAGCGCAGGATGCCGATCTCCTTCGTGCGCTCGAGCACGGAGATGTAGGTGATGATGCCGATCATGATCGATGACACGACGAGCGAGATGGCCACGAAGCCGATGAGCACATAGCTGATGGCGTTGATGATCGTCGTGATGCTGCTCATGAGCAGGCCGACATAGTCGGTGTAGCTGATCTGGTCGTCCTCGGCGGCGCCGGCATTGTAGTCGTCGATGCACGCGGAGATCTGGTCCTTGTTTTCAAAGCTCGAGGCGTAGATGTTGATGGCGCTGGGGGAGTCCTTATCGACGTAGCCGAGCTTTTTCAGGTTGCTGTTGTAGGTCGAGCCGCTTGCCGCTGAGGCGACATAGTTGTCGTACACGTCCGCATACTGGCTGCGGCTGATGCCCTTGGCGTTGATGGCCGAGATGATCTCCTGCGAGGTCATGCCGCTGTAGGCCTTGGCGGTCTCCTGCTGCATCTGCATGGAGAGGATCGCACGCATGTACGGCCGGAAGAAGCGGATGAACGTCTCATCATCCATGGCGTCGATCATTTCCTTCATCTGCTGCGCGGTCTTGCCGCTGGCCTCGAAGATGCCGTTGTCGGCCATCTCTTTGGCGTCGTCGCGGGTGAAGGTGGCCATGGTCTGCGTGAGCGCGGCGTCGAGTGTGGCGTCGTCCGGCGTGGTCATGCACTTGCGGTAAACGGTCGCGCGGTCATCGATGCTCAGTTTGTTCAGATAGGCCTGCGCGGCGGCGACCTTCTGGTCGGTCGTGGCGGTCGCGGCGTTCGGGAACGCGGAGCCGGTGAATACGTCCACATCCGGATTCGCAAGCTGCTTCTGGATGATCTCGGTGCTGTCAGCCTGCTCGATGGCGTAGTCCGTCAGGGCGGAGGTATAGCCGATGGAGCCGTAGGTGTTGCCGGTTACACTGCCCTTGGCCGGGCGCACGATGCCGACGATCTTGAGCTGTACGCCGACGGAATCGTTGTTGTAGAGCTGGCGCAGGCCGTCCGCCGTCTGGCTGATGTCCGTGTAGCCGGAGCCGCTGGCCACATAGCCCTCCGACGGGAGAATGAGTTTGAAGCTGCGGCCGCACAGATCTTCATAGCTCCAGCTGTTTTGCGTCGTGTCGATCTGCTGCTTGCTCATGGACTGCATCATGGCGCTGCTGATGTCGTCCATGCTCTCGAGTCCGAGGGCGTAGAGCGTCAGGTCGGAGATCTCGTTGTTTTTGTCCACCACGAGCACGACCTCGTTGTAATTCTGCGGCCAGGCGCCGTAGATCACGTCGTACTGATTCTGCGTCGAGGGGCTCACGAGCTCGCCGTCCTCGCCGGAGAGCAGCTCCTGCCAGACGTTGAAGCCGGAGTAGAAGCCGTCCATGGACTCAAAGTAGGACGAGTAGTCGCCGCCGTACATGGACTTCATGACGTTTTGCAGCAGCTCGGTCGTGTCGGCCTTGATGACGGTGCCGTTGGGGTCCTCGGTGTAGACGGCGAAGCCCATGTCATACGTGTACTGGATGCCGCTGATATAGTCATGGATCTTGTTGTCGGGGTTTTCGAGATATTTCTTGAACTCCGGCAGGTTGTTCGACTGGCCGGTCGCGCTGCTGACCATGGAGTTGAGCATGCTGTACATGACCGTGTTGGCGTAGACCTTGTCGAGGTCGTGCGCGTCCTTGTCGTCATCCTTTGTGCCCGACATGGCCGAGAGCATCCCGGACATGTCGACGGGGTTTGCCTCGATCGTCAGCGGGTAGGACGAGAGCGTCTGCTCCTGCACGGTGTCGATGTACGACTGAAAGCCGTGCGAGAGCGACAAAATGAGCGCAATGCCGATGATGCCGATGGACCCCGCGAACGCGGTGAGCAGGGTGCGGGCCTTTTTCGTCATGAGGTTGTGCAGCGACAGGCTCATGGCCGTTGCAAAGCTCATGGAGGTGTGCTCCTTGACCTTGGTGGTCACGGGCGCGGACGTCTCGGATTCCGTGCACGGATTGTCGTCGCCGACGATCCTGCCGTCGAGCAGGCGCACGGTGCGCGTGGCGTATTTCGATGCCAGCTCCGGGTTGTGCGTGACCATGATGATGAGCTTATCTTTTGCGATCTCCTGCAGCAGATTCATGATCTGCACGCTCGTCTCGCTGTCGAGCGCGCCGGTCGGTTCGTCGGCGAGCAGGATGTCGGGATTGTTGACGATGGCGCGCGCGATGGCCACGCGCTGCATCTGGCCGCCGGACATCTGGTTCGGCGCCTTGTCGAGCTGGTCGCCCAGGCCGACCTTTTCCAGCGCCTCGACGGCGCGCGCGCGCCGCTCCTCACCGGAGACGCCCGAGAGCGTCAGCGCGAGCTCGACATTTGCCAGCACGCTCTGGTGTGGGATGAGGTTGTAGCTCTGAAAGACAAAGCCGATGGAGTGGTTGCGGTATGTGTCCCAGTCGCGGTCGTCGTACTCCTTCGTGGAGCGGCCGTTGATGATAAGGTCGCCGGAGGTGTAGCGGTCCAGACCGCCGATGATGTTCAGCAGCGTGGTCTTGCCGCAGCCGGACTGGCCCAGAATCGCAACGAACTCGCTCTCACGAAAGGCGATGTTGATGCCCTTGAGCGCCTCGACCTGCGTCGTACCGGCCTCGTAGACCTTGGTGATGTTTTTCAGTTCCAGCATGGATGGGATGCTCCTTTATATGGATGCCGTGCGGCGGCACGGCCTTAGTATATACTAATTAAAAATGTATTAGGACATAATGATAAGCGCCGCACCGGCATCCGTCAAGCGGCAGCGCGTCGGTTTCGCTGAATTTTTACTGTTTATTCACAAAGAACACAATACAATTTCCCTGCGTCTGCTGTTGAAACCTGGGGGAATATCTGCTATAATATTTGGCTGCCCGGGTAAGGGGCCTGAACATAATAAATGGAGAGCTTGGAATATGAAAATTGTGATCGTGGGCGCTGGCCGCGTGGGCTATGCCATTGCGGAGCAGCTCCTGACAGAAGGGCATGACGTCACCGTCGTCGAGAGCGACCCGGAGCGCGCCGCCTATATTTCCTCCACGCTGGATGTGATCGTGGTCGAGGGCCGCGCGAATGTGGACCAGCTGCGCATCGCCAACGTTGCTGACGCCGATCTGCTCATCGCCGCGACGACTTCGGACGAGACGAACCTCATCAGCTGCATGGTCGGGCGCAAGCTCGGCGCCACGCATACGATCGCGCGCGTGCGCGACGAGGAGTATTACCAGGACGTGGTGCTGCTGCAGGATGAGCTGGGGCTGAGTCTGTCCATCAACCCCGAGCGCACCTCCGCCAAGGAGATCTCGCGCACGCTGCGTTTCCCGGCCGCCACGAAGGTCGAGCCGTTTGCCAACGGCCTCGTGGAGCTCGTAGAGTTCAAGCTGCGCGAGGGCAGCAAGCTCGATGGCCTGCGCCTGAACGACTTTCGCGGCCGCTACAGCGACGGCATCCTCATCTGCGCCGTGGAGCGCGAGGGCAGCGTCACGATCCCGAACGGCGACTTTGTGCTCGCCGCCGGGGACTATGTCACTGTGGTCGGTGCGCCGCATGAGCTGCACGAGCTGTTTCGCAAGATCGGCGAGTTCCGCCACGAGGCCGAGAGCGTCCTCATCGTCGGCGGCGGCCGCATTGCCGAGCGGCTGGCGCTGGAGCTGGCGCGCATGCACATCCACTCGACGATCATCGAGCGCGACCCGGCCCGCTGCCGCGTCATGAAAACGCTCCTGCCGGAGGCAACCATCATCTGCGCCGACGGCACGAAGCCGGACGTTCTGCGCGAGGAGGGCCTGCCGGAGGCGGACGCGCTCGTCACGCTCACGGAGTCGGACGAGACGAACCTGATTATTTCCTCCTTTGCCTATCACGAGCAGGTGCCGAAGATCGTCACAAAGGTGGATGAGGATAACTTCATCGAGCTTGCGGAATCGTATGGCCTGACGACGATCATCCAGCCGGCGGATGTGACGGCCGGCCGCATTGTGGAGTATGTCCGCTGGATGCAGAACTCCGCGCACAGCAGCGGCGTGGAGACGCTGCGCATGGTGGCCGACGGACAGGCCGAGGCGCTGGAATTCATCGTGCGCGCCGAGAGCCAGTTCCTCGATGTGCCGCTCAAGGCGCTCAAGCTCAAGGACTCCGTGCTCGTCGCCTCGATCATCCGCCGCGGCAAGTGCCGCGTCCCGTCCGGCAACGACGCCATCGAGCTCGGCGACCGCGTGGTCGTCGTCACCACCAACCATGGTATGCACGAGTTGAAGGACATTCTGAAATAACTGCGGAAAAACCAGCCGCCGCTCCCCGATGGGGAGCGGCGGCTTTGTCGTATCGTATTTTATTCCGGGCGGCGGAAGATGACGACCTGTGCCGGTGTGTCCGGCGTGAGCGTCATGCGGTTGGTGTCGTAGCGTTGGACATTTGCGCCGTTGCCCTCAAAGATGTCGGTGAAATCCTCCGGCGCGCGCAGGCGGTGGTTGCTGTGGCCGGGCGCCTGAAAGTGCATCGGGATGATGACGCGCGGCTGCAGCTGCTCGCAGAGGTAGTAGGCGGTGTCCGGCTCGATCGTGTAGATGCCGCCGACGGGGATCATCATCGCGTCGAGTCCCTGCAGCTGCTGCATCTGCTCGGGCGTGGGCTTCGCGCCCAGATCGCCCAGATGCGCCACGCGCATGCCCTCGGCGGCGAAGATGCGCACCGTGTTCATGCCGCGCAGGCGGCCGCGCATGATGTCGTGGTACGTCTCCAGCTCCGTGACGGCAAACGGGTTTGCCTTACCGGTGTTGCGCAGCGTGACCCCCTCGCGGAAATTGTGGTCGCGGTCCTCGTGGCTGATATAGGCGGCGTCCGCCGTCAACCGCACGTGGGGATAGGCCGTGCCGACGCTGGTGTCCTGAAACGGGTCAATGACGGCACTGTAGCCGCCGGAGACCAGTTCAAAGCAGGAATGGCCATGCCAGATGATGTCCATAAGATGCACCTCGATCCTCAAATTTTTCTTTATTTTACTTCCGCATCCTGTGATTGTCAATCACCGCGTTTGGGCATGCGGGCCTTGTTTCCCGGGGGAAAATGTGTTAAAATCAGACGCTATGAATACAACACTGACTTTTGAACAACGCTATGTGCAGGCGCGCAGACGCTTCATTGCGGCGGACTTCGCGAACCTGAACGATATGCAGAGAAAAGCGGTCCTGGCTACGGAGGGCCCACTGCTGCTGCTGGCCGGTGCCGGCAGCGGTAAAACTACGGTGCTCATCCACCGGATCGCGAATCTCATCCAGTACGGCCGCGGGTCCGACACCAATGAGGTGCCGGATTCGGCGACGGAGGCGGACCTTGCGCTGCTCGAGCGCACGGATCTGACGCCGGACGAGCGCCGGCGCGCGCAGTGGGCAGCGGCGGTCGAGCCGGTCGAGCCGTGGCGCATCATCGCCATCACGTTCACGAACAAAGCGGCAGACGAGCTCAAGGACCGCATCGAGCGCATGCTCGGGCCCGAGGCTGCGGCGGATATCTGGGCCTCGACGTTTCACTCCGCGTGCGTGCGCATCCTGCGGCGCGATGCCGACAAGCTCGGCTACCCCAACAGCTTCACGATCTACGACACGTCGGACAGTCAGGCGGTCGTCAAGCACATTCTCAAGGACATGAATCTCGACGAGAAGGCGTTTCCGTACCGTGCCGTGCTCACGGAGATCAGCCGTGCCAAGGATGCCGGCATCACGCCGGAGCAGTATCTGGCGCGCGCGCAGGCCACGCACAACCCGCGCAGCATCCGCATCGGCGAGGTGTACCAGACCTACTGGCAGCGCCTGTTTTCCGCCGGGGCGATGGATTTTGATGACCTGATCTACAACACCGTCCGCCTGCTCGATGAGCATGCGGACGTGCGCGAGCACTGGCGTTCTCAGTTCCAATATGTGCTTATCGACGAGTATCAGGACACGAACAACCTCCAGTACCGGCTTGCGGCACTCCTAACGGGCAGCAAGAACAACATCTGCGTCGTCGGCGACGATGACCAGAGCATCTACAAGTTCCGCGGCGCGACGATCGAGAACATTCTCAACTTTGAAAAGCAGTATCAGAACGCCCGGACCATCCGCCTTGAGCAGAACTACCGCAGCACCGGCCGCATCCTGGACGCGGCCAACCACGTCATCGCCAACAACACCGGCCGCAAGGGCAAAACGCTCTGGACGAAGGCCGAAGCCGGCGACCCGCTCACGCTCTACTGCGCCACGAATGAGAACGACGAGGCGCGCTATGTCGCCACGAAGATCATGGACGACTTTGGCCACGGCATGAACTTCCGCGATCACGCCGTGCTCTACCGCATGAACGCGCAGAGCAACCAGCTCGAATATGCCTTCAAGCGCAACGGCATCCCGTACCGCATCATCGGCGGCACGCGCTTTTTCGACCGCGCGGAGGTCAAGGACATGCTGGCCTACCTGTGCGTCATCCAGACGCCGGGCGATGATCTGCGCCTGACCCGCATCATCAATACGCCTGCCCGCGGCATCGGCGCGCGCACGGTCGAGACGGCCGCGCAGCTCGCGCACGAGCAGCAGACGAGCCTCTTTGACGTCATCCGCCACGCGGACGCCTATCCCGAACTGCAGCGCAGCCAGATGCGTCTGCGCCAGTTTGCCATCCTGATCGAGGAGCTGCAGGCCGCGGCCAAAACCATGCCGCCGGATGAGCTCTATGATATGGTTGTGGAGCGCAGCGGTTACGTCCGCGCACTCGAGGAAAAGAACACGGCCGAGGATGCTGCCCGCATCGAGAACGTGCAGGAGCTCAAGTCGAACATCATTGCCTTCGCCAAGGAGGCCGATAACCCCACGCTCGCGGGCTTCCTCGACGAGGTGGCGCTCTATACCGACCTCGATAACTACGACCAGACCATGGACTGCGTCACGCTCATGACCATGCACGCTGCCAAGGGCCTGGAGTTTCCGACGGTGTTCATTGTCGGCTGCGAGGAGGGCATTTTCCCCGGTCTGCGCTGCATCGGCGAGCCGGACGAGATGGAGGAGGAGCGCCGTCTCTGCTATGTTGCGCTCACCCGCGCGCGTGAGCACCTCATCCTCACGTGCGCCCGCCAGCGTATGCTCTTCGGCCGCACGACGGCCAACCGCGTCTCCCGCTTTGTCGAGGAGATCCCGGAGGAAGATATCCAGAAGCTGAATGTCCCGCGCGGCTACGGTTATTCCGAGCCCGGCCGTGACCAGCAGCAGTACCCGCCGCGCCGGAGCGAGCCGCGCGCCTACACGGTCTCCGCACCGGAGCCGCGGCGCAAGCCGCCTGTGCGGCCCGCACCGCCCGCGGCAAAGCCGGCGGGCAAAGCGGCCCCTGCCTTCGCCGTCGGCGACCGGGTCACGCACCGTGCGTTCGGCTCCGGCGTTGTCACGAAGATCCAGCCCATGGGCGGCGATGCGCTGCTCGAGGTGGAATTCGAGACCGCCGGCACCAAGCGCCTCATGATGCGCGCGGCCGGACAATTCATGAAAAAGGAACCCTGATCTCTATGCCTGACCCCGGCGCAAGCCATGCCCATACCCGTCTCGGCCGCTTCGCCCTGATTGCGACGACGCTCCTCTGGGGCAGCTCGTTCACGATCATGAAGGACGCGCTCGCAACCGTCCCCACGCTGTGGCTGCTGGCCATCCGCTTTTCCGGCGCGGCCATGCTCATGGCGCTTATCGGTATTCGGAGTCTGCGCCGGCTCGACCGCGGCTATCTCGGCGGCGGGGCGTGTATGGGTGTGTGCCTGTACCTGGCCTACACCATTCAGACGTATGGCCTTGTGCACACCACGCCGGGGAAGAACGCCTTTCTCGCTGCAACGTATTGTGTGTTTGTGCCGTTTTTCTGGTGGCTGATCCATAAGCGGCGGCCGGACCGGTATAACCTTGCGGCGGCGCTCTTGTGCCTGTGCGGCATGGGTCTTGTGTCCCTGCAGAGTGACTTGCGCATCGGCCGCGGCGAGGGGCTGACGATCCTCAGCGGCGTGTTCTACGCGCTGCACATCATCGCCACCGCCAGCGCAGCCAGAGGGTGCAGCCCCGTGCTGCTCTCGTTCGTGCAGTTTGCCGTCGCAGCGGCGCTCAGCTGGGTCACGGCGCCGTTTTCCGCGCCCGCGCCGGAGGTAATTTCCGCGGACGCGTGGCTGCGCCTTGGCTACCTGTGCGTCATGTGTACCGGCCTGTGCTTTCTGCTCCAGACGTTCGGGCAGAAGTACACCCCGCCCACCACGGCGGCACTGCTGCTCACGCTCGAGAGCGTGTTCGGCACGCTGTTTTCCGTCGCGTTCTATCACGAGCAGCTGGAGCCGCGTGTGCTCGTTGGCTTTGCACTGATCCTCGTCGCCATCGTCCTCTCGGAGACGAAGCTGAAGTTCCTGCGCCGCAGGAGGGTATAAAAAATCCGCCGGAACCATCCGGCGGATCTTTTTCAGCCCAGAAGCGCCTGCAGCTGCGCAATGTCGGCTGCAAACTGCTGCGCGCCTGCGCGCTCGAGCACGTCCCGGTCACGAAAGCCCCACAGCACGCTGATGCACGGCAGATTTGCCGCGCGCGCCGTGGCGATGTCGACCTCGGAATCGCCGACAAAAACCGTCCCGGCGGGGTCGGCGCCGAGCTGTTCTATGGCGGCCAGCAGCGTGTCCGGTGCGGGCTTGCGGCGGATGCCTTGCTTCTCGCCGACGGCGATCGGCACGGTGTCCGCGAAAAACTCCGCCCGCAGCGCGCGCACGGCCTCGTCCGGCTTGTTGGATACGATGGCGAGTTTGCGCCCCTGCGCGTGCAGCTTAAGCAGCAGCGCGGCGACACCGGGGTAGGGGGCGGTCTCGATGCGGCAGTGGGCGGCGTAGTCGGCGTTGTATTCCGCCAGCAGCGTTTCGAACAGCGCGCTGTCCGTTCCGGCTGGCACGGACAGCTCCATCAGCCGCCGGGCCCCGTTGCCGAGCGCGGCGCGCATCTGCTGCCGCGTGCGCTCCGGCAGGCCGTGGCGGGTGAGCGTGCGGTTCATGGCGGCGGTCAGGTCGCCGAGCGTGTCGAGCAGCGTGCCGTCGAGGTCAAAAAGTACGGATGTGTAGCGCATAAATATCTCTCCTTTGTTCTGGCACACTTATAACGCATTTTGCGCACGGTGTCAACCAAAAAACAAGTTGACATCCGCTGCCGAATATGCTACTATAATGCAGCGCGCTGGCCGCGCGTCCATATGGAAAGTGGAATTCGGCTTGGAGAAGTACCCAAGTGGCCGAAGGGGCTCCCCTGCTAAGGGAGTAGGCTGTGATAAGCGGCGCGAGGGTTCAAATCCCTCCTTCTCCGCCAAAAACAAGACGCCAATCTTCGGCGTCTTGTTTCTCTATCTGCATATGCGGAGAGTTACCGAAGCGGTCATAACGGGGCGGTCTTGAAAACCGTTAGGCGGCAACGCCACAGGGGTTCGAATCCCTTACTCTCCGCCACGTCGGAGCGAAGTGCGCTCCGCTCAAAAACCGACAGCTCGTTCGAGCTGTCGGTTTTTCGTCTGTGCTTCCTTGCTTCTCCGTTCCAAATCGAACCCGCCTCGCGGGCTTCAAGTTGGTATTTATTACGTCCGCAAAATTGGATGACCAAACCACGTTGCCGCGGGCTGTAGATCGCCCGCGGCGATTTTTTGCGCTTTCATTTGTCAGCCTTCTTTTCTTGCGCTATACTGCTCCACGCTTCAAACAAACGCCCGAAGGAAATCACCATGGTTATCCCGCTTGTTCTCTGCATCCTTGTCCTGCTCGTCATCGCCGCGTCGTATGTGTGCTGCCGGTTCTGCTTTTTCGTCCCCAAACAGACGGAGGCGGACCTTTTCCGCCTGCCGGACACGGAGCGGTATGCCCCGCATCGGGAAGCGATGACGCAGATGGTCCGGTCCGTGCTGGCGCTCCCGTATGAGGACGTCTGGATTCAGTCCGACGACGGGCTGTGCCTGCACGGAAAATACTACGCCGGCCGGCCGGGCGCGCCGGTGCAGATCGTGATGCACGGCTATAAGAGCGGGGCGGAGCGGGACTTCTGCGGCGGGGCGCAGATCGCCGTGTTCCTGTTCAAAGTCCCGGATGCGCTTTTTGATCATCTGCTCGAGTTCGCGGTTTTTGTCCGGCCTTCTTATTCTGCGATGTAGCCGAGCTTGTCCAACAGCGTCTGGTCGACGCGCAATGTGTACCGGCTCAGGTTGTCTTTCATTTTGCCGTCCCTCCGTGACGAAGTATTGGCGAAATTCTAGCGTCATGTGGTTGCAAAATGCAGAAATGACGCATATTTGACGCATAACGGTAAGCGCGAATGAGCGTTCTATACAGAACCTTGCTTTGCATCAGCGCACCTTTCCGTTAGAACGCAGATTTTTTTGCAACGCCTTGTCATGCCGCAATCGCGTGCGCTATAATCGACACATTATGAGGGCTTGCCTGTCGAATACACAGACCACTACAAGTGCCCATGAAAGGAGAAATCATTATGAATCCCAGACTTTCCACCAAAATCCTGCGTCCCGACTTTCAGGGCGAGTTTACGGCAAGCATTCTTGCGGCAGCGGCATCTCCCGACCTGATTTCTTTCGCGGGCGGTCTGCCGAACCCGGTCTCTTTCCCGGTCGAGGCGATGGACAAGGCAACGCACAAAGTTCTTGAGAAAAACGGCGTCATGGCGCTGCAGTACAGCGGCACGCAGGGCTATCTGCCGCTGCGCGAGTGGGTCGCAAAGCGCTATGAGACGATGGGCGTCTACGGCGTGACGGCCGACGACATCATCATCACCAACGGCTCGCAGCAGGTGCTGACGATGATCGGCGCGTGCATGCTCGACCCCGGCGATAAGGTGATCGTCGAGAACCCGACCTATCTCGTCGCGCTGCAGTCGTTCCACTTCTTCGACCCCGAGATCCTGCCTGTCACCATCAACCCCGACGGCATCGACTGCGACGAGCTGGCGGCGACCGTGCAGGCCAATCCGGACGTGAAGTTTGCCTATGTGATCCCGAACTTCCAGAACCCCACCGGCCTGAGCTACAGCAAGGAAGTGCACGACCGCGTCGTGGAGATCTTCCAGGGCACGGACATCGTCGTGCTGGAGGACAACCCGTATCGTGAGCTGCGTTTTTCCGGCACCGCGACCGACAGCTTCGGCAAGGAGCTGGGCGAGCAGTGCTGCATGCTCGGCACGTTTTCCAAGATCGTCGCCCCCGGCATGCGCATCGGCTGGGTGTGCGTGCGCAACAAGGCGCTGCGCGAAAAGCTCCTGAGCTACAAGGCGACTGCCGACCTGCACACCAACATCTTCTCGCAGCTCGTTCTGGCGCAGTACCTCGCGGACAACGACATCGATGCGCACATCGAGAAGACGAAAGTACTCTACAAGCACAAGGCGGAGCTGATGATGGACTGCATGCGCAAGTACCTCCCGGAGGGCGTGGAGTTCACGCCGACGGAGGGTGGCATGTTCCTGTGGGCCAAGCTGCCGAACGGTATGTCCGCAGTTGACCTTTACCGCGTCGCGCTCGCAAAGGGCGTCGCCATCTGCCCGGGCGACCCGTTCTATGAAAAGGAGCGCAATGTCAGCACGTTCCGCATCAATTACTCCAACAGCAGCGACGAGGTGATCGAAAAGGGCATCCGCATCCTCGGCGAAGCCTGCGCGGAGCTGATCGCGAAGCAGGACAACTAATTTCAGACGAAAATAACCAACCAGCCGCACCGTGATGCCACGGTGCGGCTGATTTTTATACGTAGGATTTCGTTCTGCGCATGTCGAGCACCAGCTCCGGATCCTCTGCGCGCATACGCTCCAGGATGCCGGTCAGCGCATCCGGGTCGCGCGTGACCGCGTCCAGCTCCGGCTGCGTGAGGCCGACGAGCTGCAAAAACGCGACCCTGCCGTGCACCGTCTCGATTGGTGCGACGGTCGTGTCGCTGACAATGGCCAGCCCCGTGATGGCCGAGTCCAGCTCCGGGTGCAGGGAGCTGCCGTCGCCGGGGATGTACGCGCCCGGCTCAAAGTAATTGCCGGTCTGGTACGTGTAGCGCGCCAGCTGGGCCAGCAGGTCGAGCGCCCACGTGCCGGTCTCGGCATAGCTCTCGCGCACCTTCATCGTCATTTCATAGCCCCATTTGCTGTACTCGGCACCGAAGGCCGCCATGCTCGGGTACAGCTCGCTCATGCCGTAGGTGACGATGTGCTGATAGCCCTTACCTGTGTCATAGACGGCGAAGCCGTCGAGATACTCGTCGCCGCCAAAGGCCGCGCGGTCGTGCAGCTCGCTCTCAAAGCACACCGGCTCCGTCTTGGGGTAGCGCTTGGCAAAGGCCGCCTCGATCGCGTCGCGGCCCGGGGCCCAGTCGGGGTGCTTTTTCATCCGCTTTGCGTATTCTTCTCTCGTCATATCGTCTCCGCCTTTCGTCGATTTACTCCAGTGCTTCGTGCACGGAAAAATGGTTCTTGTGATAGCTCAGCAGCCCCTCGCGCTGCATCCGCGACAGCTCGCTGCACATGGCGCTGCGGTCTACGCCCAGATAGTCGGCCAGCTGCTGGCGGTTGTAGGGGATGTCAAAGCTGTATTGCCCGGCGCGTTTCACGCACTCGGAAAAGTACGACATGAGCCGGGCACGGATGCCCTTCGGCGCCGTGTGCAGGATGCGCTGCGAGAGCTGCAGGTTTTTGGCCGCGCACACGGTTAGCAGGTTCTGGATGAGCTTGGCGTGAAACGGGCAGGCGTTCGTGCAGGTCGTGAGCACCTTGCCGATGTTCAAAAACAGCACCTCAGTGTCCTCCGAGGCGGTCACGCTGATGAGCAGCGGCTCGCCCGGGATGCAGGCATAGGGCTCGGCAAACACCTCACCGGGGCCGACGTGGCCGAGCAGACTGTGGTTGCCCCAGACGTCGTCATAGCCGATCATGGCCATGCCGGAGAGCACCATGCCGAGTTGTTCGGTCGGCGCGCCCTCGGCGAGAATGGTCTCGCCCCGGTCGTAGTGCTTTTGCACCGCGCCGAGACATTGCAGCAGCAGCGGCAGCTCATCGGCGCCGATGCCGCGAAAGAGACGCGTATTGGATAGCGTGATGTGCATTTTTTTGCTCCATTTGTTGTTCTGACAACGGATTTGTGGGTCTTATTATGCTATCTTATGCGCAGAAAGTCAAGACCGCCGGGCGGGGACCCGGACGATTTTTAGAAAGGGAAGGGATATTATGATCCGCAAGATCATCCACATTGACGAAGAAAAGTGCAACGGCTGCGGCGCGTGCGCGACGGCCTGTCACGAGGGCGCCATCGGCATCGTGAACGGCAAGGCCAAGCTCCTGCGCGACGATTACTGTGATGGGTTCGGCGACTGCCTGCCTGCCTGCCCGATGGATGCCATCCATTTCGTCGAGCGCGAAGCGGCGGCGTATGACGAGGCGGCCGTACAGGCCAATAAGCGCAAGAAGCAGGCGGAGGCCGCACATGCCGCACACGCCGGCAGCTGCCCCGGCCATCAGATGCACCGTTTCCAGCGCGAGGAGACGGCACAGGCAGCGGCTCCGGCGGCACAGCCGTCGCAGCTCGGCCAGTGGCCGTGCCAGATCAAGCTTGTGCCGGTCAACGCGCCGTATTTTCAGGGCGCGAAGCTGCTCATTGCGGCGGACTGCACGGCGTATGCCTACGCGAACATGCACAGCGAGTTCATGAAAGGGAAGATCACGCTCATCGGCTGCCCGAAGCTCGACGCGGTGGATTACACCGACAAGCTCACGGAGATCATCCGGGGCAACGACATTCAGAGCGTCACCATCGTGCGCATGGAGGTGCCGTGCTGCGGCGGACTCGAGCACGCGGTGCGGGAGGCGCTGCGCGCGAGCGGGAAGTTCCTGCCGTGGCAGATCGTCACCATCTCGATCGACGGGAAGATCCTCGACCGCTGAGCCCGGTTTCCCGGCCCTGCCTGCGTGAGCAGGTAGGGCCAACGGGCGTGTTTTTCATTTCGTGAAAAATATGCGGCAGGGGGTTGACAAATCCAAAAATATCTGTATAATATCATTTGTTCGTAGCGGAATTGTGTAATGGTAGCACACCGGACTCTGACTCCGTTTGTGAGGGTTCGAATCCTTCTTCCGCTGCCAACAGAAACACCCTTGTCATTGACAAGGGTGTTTTTTTATCGCACACTTCTGACGTTCATGAAAAAAGCCTCTGCCGGCCGGCAGAGGCTTTTTCCGTTTCGTGCGCTGCTTATTTGTCCAGATAGCTGGTCAGCAGCTCCTGCAGCAGCTCGTCGCGGTCGAGGCGGCAGATGAGGCTGCGGGCGTTGTTGTAGTTGGTGATATACGTCGGGTCCTCGGAGAGAATGTAGCCGACGAGCTGGTTGATGGGGTTGTACCCTTTGACAACAAGGGAATGATACACGGAAGTGAGGATCTCCTTCATTTCTGTTTTGTTGTCGATCGCATTAAACCGTCTGGTTGCGTCTTCCATGCGAAGCCCTCCCTTATACTAGTTCTTGTGCTCATTATACCAAAAAACACAAGACTGTAAAGTCAATTTCCCAACTGTTTTCAAAAAAAGTTCTGAAATATTTCTTAAAATATTCCAAATCTTGACGCGGCTCAGCGGATGGTCGCGTTAAAGGTTTCCTTGAGCGCCTTGAGGACGCTCTGCATCGTCTCCTCGGCGTGGTCGTCGGTGAGCGTCTGGTCGTCGGCGCGCAGCGTCAGCGAGAAGGCGACGCTCTTGTACCCGGCCGGGATCGGCGCGCCGGTGTACACGTCGAACAGCTCGCAGCCCTTGAGATACTGCCCGCCGGCGGCGAGGATGCACGCCGAGAGCTTGGCGACCGGGATGTCGGCGCTGCAGACGATGGCAATGTCACGCGTCACGGCCGGGAAGCGCGGCAGCGGCGTGTAGACCGGGGTTGCGCCGCGGGCGGCGAGCATGCCGTCGAGCCGGAGTTCGGCCGTATAAAGCTCTGCGTCCACGCCGTAGTTTTCTGCGGCGAGCGGATGGATCTGGCCGAGTACGCCCAGCAGCTTGCCGCCGGCGTAGACCTGCGCGCAGCGGCCGGGGTGATAGGACGGGTTGTCGTGCTCTGCCTCGAACGTCACGTCCGTGATGCGCAGACCGGCGAGGATGCGCTCGACCGCGCCCTTGAGCTGGAAGAAGTCCATCCCACCGCCGTAGCCGCCGAGGCACAGCAGCTTCGGCTCGTCGGCCATGCCGTCCGGGCGGGCGAAGTAGACCTTGCCGATCTCGTAGAGACGCACGGCCTTGTTGCGGTAGTTATAGTTGCGCGTGAGGATCTCGAGCATGGACGGCAGGATCGTCGTGCGCATGATGGAGGTGTCCTCACCGAGCGGGTTGAGGATCTTCATGGAGTCGCGCAGCGGGGAGTCCGCCGGCAGACGGATCTTGTCATAGTACGACGGGCTGATGAACGAGTAGGTGATGATCTCGCTGTAGCCGAGCGCGCGGGCCATGGTGCCGATGCTGCGCTCCGCCTTCTGCGCGTCGGTATAGCCGCCGCTGGTGGTCTGGCCGCGCATGAGCGTGCAGGGGATGTTGTTGTAGCCGTAGAAGCGGGCAATCTCTTCGGCGATGTCGGAGTAGTGCTCCACGTCGCCGCGCCAGGACGGGACGATGATCGTGTCGCCGTCGAGTTCGAAGCCGAGCGCGAGCAGGATGCGGCGCATCTCCGCCTCGGACACATCCGTGCCGAGCAGGCCATTGACTTTGTCCGGCTCGAGCTTCACGGTCTTGGGCACGATGGGTTCGGGCAGCACGTCGATGGTGCCGCGCATGACCTCGCCGCAGCCGAGCAGCTCCACGAGCTCGCACGCGCGATTCACGGCCGCGACGGTGTTCATCGGGTCGAGGCCCTTCTCGAAGCGGCCGGAGGCCTCTGTGCGCATGCCCAGCGCGGCGGCCGTGCGGCGGATGCTCGTGCCGTTGAAGTTTGCACCCTCAAAGACGACCATGGCCGTGTCACCGACGATCTCGGAGTTGGCGCCGCCCATGACGCCGGCCACCGCGACGGGCTTTTCCTCGTCGCAGATGCACAGCATGTTCGGCGTGAGCTTGCGCGCGTTGCCGTCGAGCGTCTGGATGGTCTCACCCTCGCGCGCGGTGCGCACGATGATCTGCTTGCCGCCGATGCACGAGAAGTCGAACGCGTGCATGGGCTGGCCGTACTCGAGCATGACGTAGTTGGTAATATCAACAATGTTGTTGATCGGGCGCACGCCGCTGTTGCGCAGGCGCTCGCGCATCCACGCCGGGGACGGCGCGATCTTGACATTGCGCACCATGCGCGCGGTGTAGCGCGGGCAGAGCGCCGGATCGTCGATGCGGATGCTGACGTAGTCGTGAATGTCCTCGCCGCTGCCAGGCACATTGGGCGTGTGCAGCTTAAGGGGCTTGTTAAATGTCACGGCGGCCTCACGCGCCAGACCGATCACGGACAGGCAGTCCGGGCGGTTCGGCGTGATCTCGAACTCGACCACGTGGTCATCCATGCCGATGACGGCGGCGATGTCGTCGCCGGGCTTCACGCCCTCCTCCTGCATGACCCACAGGCCGTCCTCAATGGCGTAGGGGTAGTCATGCAGCGTCAGGCCGAGCTCCTTGAGCGAGCACATCATGCCGTTGGAGCGTTCCCCGCGCAGCATGCCGGCGTGGATCTCCTTTCCGTCGGGCAGGAGGGAGCCGTCGAGCGCGACGGGCACCATATCGCCGACCTTCTGGTTCTGTGCGCCGGTGACGATCTGCAGAGGCTTATCGCCGCCGACGTCGACCTGGCAGACCCACATGTGGTCGGAGTTCGTGTGGCGCACCATCTCCACGATGCGGCCCGCGACGACGTTCTGAATGTTCTTGTGCAGGTCCGTGAACGTCTCCACCTTGGAGCCGGAGAGGGTCATTGCCTCGGAAAAGTCGTGATCGGCCCAGGCCGAGCAGTCTACGAATTCATTGAGCCATTTTCTGCTTAAAATCATGGTAGCCTCTCCTTTCTCAGAACTGCTGCAGGAAGCGCACGTCGTTTTCGAAGATCAGACGCAGGTCGCTGATCTTAAAGCGGCGCATCGCCAGACGCTCCAGGCCCATGCCGAAGGCCCAGCCGGAGTAGACGTCCGTGTCGATGCCGCAGCCCTCGAGCACCTTCGGGTGGATCATGCCGGCGCCGAGGATCTCAATCCAGCCCTCGCCCTTGCAGGTGGGGCAGCCCTTGCCGCCGCACTTGTGGCACTGCACGTCCATCTCGCAGCTCGGCTCGGTGAACGGGAAGTGGTGCGGGCGGAAGCGGGTGACGGTGTTCTCGCCGTAGAGCTTGCTCACGAGCGTGTTGAGCGTGCCCTTCAGGTCCGCCATCGTGACGCCCTTGTCGATGACCATGCCCTCGATCTGGTGGAACATGGGCGAGTGCGTGGCGTCGACTTCATCCTTGCGGTAGACGCGGCCGGGGGCGACCATGCGGATCGGCAGCGGCTTGCTCTCCATGGCGCGCACCTGCATCGGGGAGGTCTGCGTGCGCAGGAGGATGCTGCTGTCCTCGGTCAGATAGAACGTGTCCGACCACTCGCGGGCGGGGTGGCCCTCGCTGGTGTTGAGCTTGGTGAAGTTATATTCGGCCTCTTCGATCTCGGGACCTTCGAGGATCTCAAAGCCCATGCCGACGAAGATGTCCTTGATCTCATCGAGTACGATATACATCGGGTGCTGGTGGCCGAGTTCCGGCGCCTTGCCGGGCATGGTCACATCGAGCGTCTCGGCCTTGAGGCGCATCTCGAGCATGCGGGCGTTGAGCGCCTCGCGGCGCTGGTCGAGCGCTTGCTCCAGCTCGGCGCGCACCTGGTTTGCCAGCTGGCCCATGGCCGGGCGCTCCTCCGCCGACAGACGGCCCATCTGCTTGAGGATGGCGGTCAGCTCACCCTTTTTGCCGAGGTACTTCACGCGCAGGTTTTCCAGCGCGGTGATGTCGTCCGCCTGCAAAATGGCGGCGACGGAAGCCTCGCGCAGCTTCTGCAGCATTTCTTTCATGCAAACAACTCCTCCGTTGCAAGATTTTCGTGGTTCGTTGCGTTCCTTGCCGGATCGCGGACAAAAAAAGATCCTCCCGTCCCGCATACAGGGACGAAAGGAAACTTCCGCGGTACCACCCGAATTCGGCGCGTGTGCGCCGCACTCTGTGCGCGGTAACGGGCGGACCCGCCGGGGATTGGCCGGAGCTCACGGGCGAACAAAGTACGTTTCTCGCAGGACGCTCTCAGCCGGCGGCGTCCCTCTCTGGTGCGGAACCTTGGTACTATTTTCCCGATCCAAGCAATAAACTCAATAACAAAGCTATTTATACCACACTTTGCGCCACAAATCAATGTAAAAGGGGAAGAAAATTTGACGCGGCGCGCCGAAAACGTTATAATAATCGGAGAAAAATCATCCCTTTTCCGTCCGGGAGGCAGTTCATGCACCGCATTGCGTCCTGCGCGCCGTATTTGCCGCGGCGCGCGTCCGATACCAACAAATATGACTATGGCCGCGTGCTCATTGTCGGCGGCTGCGTCGGCTACACCGGCGCGCCGACGCTGTGCGCCCGCGCGGCTCTGCGCTGCGGCGCCGGATTGGTGTCCGTCGGCGTGCCGGAGGCGATCTATGCCGTCACCGCCGTGAAAAACGATGAGGCGATGCCGTTCCCCTTGCCGTCGGCGGAGGGGAAGCTGGCGCGCGACGCCTTGCCGGAGCTGCTCGCGCGGCTGCAAAAGAGCGACGTGTGCGTGCTCGGTCCCGGTCTGGGGCGCAGCGATGCGCTCACGGCGCTGGTGCAGGCGGTCGTTACGCAGTCCGGCACGCCGCTCGTGCTCGATGCCGACGCGCTCTTTGCCGTCGCGCAGGACGTGACGGTGCTCGACCGCGCCCGCGCGCCCATCGTGCTCACGCCGCACGACGGGGAGTTTGCCCGGCTGGCCGGGCCGGATGCAGCCGGCAGGGCAGAGGCGGCGTCCAATTTTGCCGTCCGGCACGGCTGCACGGTCGTGCGCAAGGGGCCGGAGACGGTCTGCGCGTTCCCGGACGGGGACGCGGCGGTGCTGCGTGCCGGCAATCCCGGTATGGCCAAGGGCGGCAGCGGCGACGTGCTGGCGGGCATGCTCGGCGCGCTGCTGTGCCAGATGCCTGCGCGCGACGCGGTGCAGACCGCCGTCTGGCTGCACGGCCGGGCGGGCGACCTCTGCGCCGGGCGCATGGGCGAATATGCGATGAACCCGACCGATGTGATCGCGGCCCTGCCGGAGGTCACAAAACCCATCATCCGATAGGAGGCAGTATGCAGCGCAGAGCGATCGCTGCACTGATGATAAGCCTGCTGCTGTTGTCCGCGTGCGGACACGGCGCGGGAGAGCAGACATTCGAAGCCTTTCGTGACACGCTCATGGGCAAATTCGTCACCACGACGGCGCAGGTGCGCGTCCAGCGCGGCGACACGGTCACGGACTATACGCTCACCTGTCAGGAGCTGCCGGACGGCTATGACCTCACGGTCACGGCACCGGAACAGGCGGCCGGCGTCACGGCCCACCTGCGCGACGGAGCAAGCACGCTTGCCTTTGACGACATCATCCTCCCGGCGGGCGATCTCAACGGCGCGGGCCTGACGCCGCTGACGGCGCTGCCCTATGTGGTGGAGGCCGTCCGCAGCGGCTATGTCGACCTGACGTGGACGGAGGACGGGCTGCAGGTCGTGCAGCTCATCACGGACGATCATACCGCCGTGCGTCTGTATCTGGACGGCACGGTGCCGCAGTGCGCGGAGCTGTCGGTTGACGACACGCTCTGTCTGCGCTGCACCATAGAAAACTGGAATCTGGAACAAGGAAGTACGAACGATGAATCGCAAGATCAGAACCTGGGTAGAGATCAGTCTCAATGACTTGGAACACAATTATCGCGAGATCAGCAGCCGCCTGCCGGACGGCTGCCAGATGCTCGGCGTCTGCAAGGCCAATGCCTACGGCCACGGCGCGGTGCGCGTGGCGCAGCGGCTGCAGCGGGCGGGCTGTCAATGGGTGGCCGTCAACTGCTATGACGAGGCCGAGGAGCTGCGCGCCGCCGGCGTGACGATGAACATCCTGCTGCTCGGCCCGCAGTCGGCGAATATCGCGGTCGATCTGGCCACGCTCGGCGTGACGCAGGCGGTCGGCAGCATCGAATATGCACGCGAGCTCAACCGCTTTCTCGCCGGTACCGGCCTGCGGCTGGACGCGCACATGAAGCTCGAGACCGGCATGGGCCGCACCGGCTTTGATGTGCACGACGACAGCCACCTCGACGAGATGATCGAGGCGCTCTCACTGCCGCACCTGAACTTCACGGGCGTGTTCACGCACTTTGCCGTCTCGGACGAGAACGGAGATCCGTACACACAGCTGCAGTTTTCGCGCTTTACGCACGCGATCGAGCGCATGGAGCAGGCGACCGGCCACCACTTCGCCATCCGTCACTGCGCCAACAGCGGTGCTGTCATTAATTATCCCGAGATGCACCTCGACATGGTGCGCCCCGGCCTGCTGCTCTACGGCGTGTTCCCGGCCAAAGAGACCGGCGGGCTTGACCTGCGCCCGGCCATGTCGCTCTACAGCCGCGTGTCCGAGGTGACGCACCACCATGCGGGCGACACGATCAGCTACGGCCGCACGTTCACCTGCCCGCGCGATATGCGCCTGGCCGTGCTGCCTGTCGGTTACGCCGACGGGCTGCTGCGCAGCCTCTCCGGCAAGGGTGATGTGCTGCTGCACGGTAAGCGCGCGCCGCAGGTCGGCCGCATCTGCATGGATATGTGCATGGTCGATGTTACGGACATCCCCGATGTGCAGCCCGGCGACGTGGCCACGATCTTTGGCCGTGACCTCTCGGTGGCCGAGCAGGCGGACAAGGCCGGCACTATCCCGTATGAGCTGCTGTGTGCCATGAGTCAGCGCGTGCAGCGCGTGTATATCGACTGAAGTATAAATTTCGCTCCGATGGCGAAAATAACTGTGCCCCTACATATCAACCGGGGCAAATATTCCATCGGAGATGAAATCTATGAATCCAGTTCGACGCGGAGATATTTATTATGCCGACCTCAGTCCGGTGGTCGGCAGCGAGCAGGGCGGCATGCGTCCCGTGCTCATCATTCAGAACGACACCGGCAACCGCCACAGCCCGACGGTGATCGCTGCCGCGATCACGTCGCAGACCGGCAAGGCCAACCTGCCCACGCACATCTCGCTCGCAGCGCGCAGCTGCGGCCTGACGCGCGACAGCGTGATCCTGCTCGAGCAGGTGCGCACGCTCGATAAGTCGCGCCTGCGCGAGCGCATGGGCCGCCTGGACGAGCCTGCGATGCATCAGGTGGACAACGCGATCGCCGTGAGCTTTGGCCTGCCGCAGTAAACACCCACGCCACCAAACGGAGGGACGGTTATGAAGAAAAAGACACTGACCACCATCATCCTCATTGTCGCGCTCGCCATGGTCGCCGCCGTGACCGTGTACGCCGTCGCGAATTACGGCACGAAGGACGACCCGCTTGTCACATCCAGCTACCTGCAGGATGTGGTGCAGCCGCACATGGAGGACGCCTACCGTTCCTCGCTCGACGGCCAGGTCCGCGAGATGGAGGATCAATTTGCCGATCAGGTCGCCGCCGCGGGCGGGTCGTATGTGCTCGTGACGCTCGAAAGCGGCCAGACGCTCACCGGCCGCACCGGCACGGAGATCCTTATGCGCACGGGCACTGCCGCCGTGACGCAGAGCGCCGCCATTGACCTCACGACCGGCGAGACTGCCGCCGTTGGGGCAAAGCTCACGGAAAACCACCTGTACCTCGTGCAGGCGGACGGCGCCGGGATTCAGGCGTCCGCCGACACCACCGTCATGGTGCGCGGCGGCTACAGCGTCGGCTGACCCGGTTCTAAATGCATCACTCCCGCGCATAGTCTGATGCGGGAGTGATTTTTTATGCCTGATTATCCGATCCTGCAGCAAAACAAGCCCATCGGCACGCTGACCGTGACGCAGGAGGGGCTGTTCACGGTGTTTTCCGCGCGGGCAAAGACGGACGCCGACCGCCTGCGGCTCGCCGTGTGCGGCGAGCGGTCGCGCGCGTATCTCGGCCTGATGCTGCCGGACGGGAGCGGCTGGCTCACGCTGCGCAGGCGGCTCACGCGGCTCGAGCGCGCGCGCCTGCCGGAGCCGATCCTGTTTGCGGCCGACGAGACATGGGACATTCCGGACGCGCCGGCCCCGGTCAAGGACCCGCCGCAGGCGCAAACGTCTGCGCCGGACGACGGACTTGACGTGCTCTGGTATTCCGCGCCGGACGGGGTACTCACCACGTTTGACGGCAAGCGGATGCTCATTGCCATCCCGGCGGACACGCCGAACCTGCCGCGCGGCGCCGAGACCGTGCTGCGCGAGATCGACGGCCGGCCGTACCTCATTTTTCCGCGCTGAATTGCAATTCCGGTGCCGGCGTGGTATACTCATGGCAAGAAAAAGACAAAGGAGCATATCGCGATGAGAATGAGCGATTTGATCGTGAAAAAGCGCGACGGGCAGGCCCTCACGACGGAGGAGATTCGCTATATGATCGACGGCTACAGCCGCGGTGAGATCCCGGATTATCAGATGTCCGCCATGATGATGGCCATCTATTTCCGCGGCATGGACCGGCGCGAGACGCTGGACCTGACCATGGCCATGATGCACAGCGGTGAGACGCTGGATCTGTCGGGCGTGTCCGGCGTCAAGGCGGACAAACACTCGACCGGCGGCGTGGGCGACAAGACCTCGCTCGTACTCGTTCCGATGGTGGCGAGCCTCGGCGTGAAGATGGCGAAGATGTCCGGCCGCGGCCTCGGTCACACGGGCGGCACGCTCGACAAGCTCGAGAGCATTCCGGGCTTCAACATCAACCTGCCCATGGAGCGCTTTCTGGAGAATGTGGATCGCGTCGGCATGGTCATCGCCGGTCAGACGGCGAACCTCGACCCTGCGGATAAGAAGCTCTACGCCCTGCGCGACGTGACCGGCACCGTGGCGAGCATCCCGCTCATCGTCAGCAGCATCATGTCCAAGAAGCTGGCCGCCGGCGCGGACGTCATCGTGCTGGACGTCAAGTGCGGCAGCGGCTCGTTTATGAAGACACTGGACGATGCGCGCGAGCTCGCGACCGAGATGGTCGAGATCGGCAAGATGGCCGGCCGCAAGACGGTCGCCGTCATCACGGACATGGACGAGCCGCTTGGCCACGCCGTCGGCAATGCGCTCGAGGTCAAGGAGGCCATCGCGGCGCTGCGCGGGGAATATCAAAGCGAATTGCTCGAGCTGTGCCTGACGCTCGGCAGCTGCATCCTCACGCAGGCGGGCATGGCGGCCGACGATGCGGCGGCGCGCGCCATGCTGGAGCAGACGATCACGGACGGTTCGGCGCTCAAAAAGCTGGCGGAATTCGTTGCGGCGCAGGACGGCGACCCGGCTGCGATCTATGACCCGTCGCTCCTGCCCATGGCGCCGGTGCAGATGGAGGTACCGTCTCCGGCGAGCGGCTACGTGCGCCACATCGCGGCGACGGACGTGGGCCTCGTGTCCATGCGCCTCGGCGGCGGCCGCGCGACGAAGGACAGCGTGATCGACCACAGCGTCGGCATCGTCTTGCGTAAGAAGGTGGACGAGCCGGTCACGTCAGGGGAGTCGCTCGCGACGATCCATGCGGCTGACGAGGCGGCCGCCCGCAGGGCAGTCGCGGAGCTCACCGCCTGCTACACGATCACCCCGGACGCGCCCCCGGCGGAGCCGTTCATCAAGGCGATCATCCGCTGAAGACAACAAAAAAATCCCGGAGCCGCGGCTCCGGGATTTTTCTATGTGCAGGTTACGGGCAGGCGTGCGTGCGCAGATAGGTCATCCATGCCTTCATGCCTTCGGCATTGAGGTGCATGCCGTCGCCGTCCTGATAGGTCTGCGGCAGGAATCCGTCGTCCCCGACGAGGCCGCTGGCCATGTCGAGATACTTCACGCTGTTGCTCTCCGCGGCCGCGGCGATCCAGCCGTTGACCTTCTGGATAAGCTCGTTCGTGATGTCCTCGTACTGGTAGTTCGACGCGATCGGCGTCAGTGAGCAGCAGATGATCTTCGTGTTCGGGCTCTTGGCCTTGACGGCGTTGATGAGCGTGGTGTAGACGGATTTGATCTGCTCCGCATTCGTCATGGAGATGTTGTCCGCGCTCGGGCAGATGACGAGATAGGCGGGCTTGTTGACCTCACAGATCTCATCCGCGGGCACGTTGTTGCCGGTCACGGGGGATTTGTACTTCGCCGTGTCGAGCGAGGAGGCGGGCAGGGAACCGGTGTCCGGCACCCAGACCTGTTTGGCGGCGTCCTTGCCGGTGAGCATTGTCTCCGACTGCAGCACCTTCAGCGACTTGTCGCCCAGGAAATAGATCTGATCGACATAGGTGCTGCCCTTGTCCTCCGTCTGCGCGAGCGCGGCGGACGACTGGATGGGTGCGATCGGATTTGCCTGCGGCGTCGGCGTCGGCGTTTCCGTGACGGTCGGCGTGGCTTCTGCCTTCGCCGAGCCCGTGTTGCCGACGGCGTTGGTAAACACCAGCACGACAGCCACCAGCGCCAGACACAGCAAAATGGCGCCCGACCAGAAGGTATACATCATGTTTTTATTCGTGTTTTTCATCAGGATCCCTCGCTTCCGGATAGACAAAAGAAGCCCGATGAAGGGCTTCTTTTGCAGTTACAGTTACGCTTCCTGCTCTTTCTTGGCTTCCTCGATGACCTTCTGCTGGACGTTGCCGGGGGCTTCCTCGTAGCGCACGAACTTGCACGAGAAGGAGCCGCGGCCCTGCGTCATGGAGCGCAGGTCGATCGTGTAGGAGCCCATCTCGGCCATCGGGACTTCCGCCTCGACGGTCTGCATGCCGTCCTCCGCCGTCATGCCGAGCACGGTGCCGCGGCGCTTGGAGGAGATGTCGGACATGATGTCGCCCAGGTTGGCGTCCGGGATGGTGACCTTCAGCAGGCCGATCGGCTCGAGGATGGTCGGCTTCGCCTTCGGGATGCCGTCCTGATAGGCGAGGCGGGCGGCCGTCTGGAACGCCATATCGTTGGAGTCGACCGGGTGGTAGGAGCCGTCGTACAGCACGGCCTTCAGGCCGACGAGCGGGTAGCCGGCGAGCACGCCCTTCTGCACGGCGTTGCGCAGGCCCTTTTCGACGGACGGGAAGAAGTTTTTCGGCACGCTGCCGCCAAAGACTTCCTCGGCGAAGATCATGTCGTCGGACTCGTCCTGAGGCTCGAAGCGGATCCAGACGTCACCGAACTGGCCGCTGCCGCCGGACTGCTTCTTGTGGCGGCCGTGGGCCTCGACCTTGCCCTTGATCTTCTCGCGGTAAGCGACGCGGGCGGGCTTGAGCTCGGTCTCGACGCCGAAGCGGCTCTTGAGCTTGGCGCACAGGACGTCGACCTGGATATCGCCGGCGCCGGAGATGACCATCTGGTGGGTCTCGGCGTTGTTGACGAGCGTGAAGGAGATGTCCTCCTCGTTCAGGCGGGCGAGACCGGAAGCGACCTTGTCGTCCTGGCCCTTGGTCTTGGGGCTGATGGCCATGGAGTAGCAGGGCTCTGCCAGCTCGATGGCGGGCAGCTCGACCTCGTTTTTCGGGTCGCAGACGGTGTCGCCGGTCTTCCACTCCATCTTGCCGATGGCCACGATGTCGCCGCAGCAGGCTTCCTTGACCTCGGTGTTCTTCTTGCCGCACATGGTGTACATGCGGCCGAGCTTATCGGTTCTGCTCATGCGCACGTCGCGCAGAGACAGATCGGACGTGACCTTGCCGGAGAGCACCTTGATGAAGGAGTACTTGCCGAACTGGTCGGAAATGGTCTTGAACACGAACGCGCACACCGGGCCGTTCGGGTCGACGGCGAGCTTGCCGCCGTCAGCCGTGGCGACCTCGCCGACCTCGGCCGGGTTGGGCACGTAATCCACGATCGCCTGCAGCACGGCCTCGGTGCCGATGCCGCTGTCGGCGGCGCCGCAGAGCACGGGGAACACGCTGCGGTCCTTCAGACCCTGACGCAGGCCCTTGACGGTGTCCTCCTCGGAGAGCATCATGTCCTCAAAGTACTTCTCCATGAGCTCCTCGTCCGCACCGGCGGCCGTCTCAAAGAGCGTCTCGCGCAACGACTCGACCATGTCGGCGTCGGCGGCGGGGACGGCGACCTTCGTGGTCTTGTTGCCCTTGGTCTGGTAAGCCACGTTGTGCACCAGGTCGATGACGCCGGTGCCGTCGCTCATCGGTGCGGTCACGGCGCAGACGGCGCTGCCGTACTTTTCCTGCAGGGCGGAGAGAACGCCGGCGAAATCGCCGTGATCCTCATTGGTCTTGGAGACATAGAACATGCAGGGCATGTTGGCGTTCTTGAGGTATTTCCAGCTGCGCTCGGCGCCGACGGCGATGCCGTCTTTCGCGGTGCAGAAGATCATGCCGGCCTCGACGGCGCGCAGAGCGCACATCACGTCGCCCGCAAAGTCGAAAAAGCCCGGGCAGTCGAGCACGTTGATCTTGCAACCGCCGAAGTTGACCGGCGCGATGCTGGTCGAGATCGTGATCTGGCGCTTGATCTCTTCGGGATCGTAGTCACAGACGGTGTTGCCGTCGGCGGTCTTGCCCTGACGGTCGATCGCACCAGTCATGTACAGCATGCTCTCGGCGAGCGTGGTCTTGCCGCTGCCGCCATGGCCGAGCAGGCACACATTGCGGATATTCTTGGTTTCGTAGCTCATGTAGTGTACTCTCCTTATATATAGACTATCCAAAATTCCTAACTCCGGAAATCGTGCCGTGTGTGACACACACGACTATAAAAGTATACACGATTTCAAAACTCTTGGCAATCATAAATATGAAAACTCAGCGTTTCAGGCTGAAATTCAGCAAAATGACCGGAACAAGCCATAAGCCCATGTACACAAAGAGGTTGCCGACGGTGGCGGAATCGAACGCGCCGATGGCGCACAGGGCGAACATCAGCACGACGCCGATGACCGTGCACAGCAGGGCAAGGATGACGCAGATGCGCACGGTGGAGTAGAGCTGGCGGCCGAGATTGGCGACGCTCACGAGCGGGCCGAGCCCGTCGCGCGCCACGATGCCGGCGGTCTGCGTATAGTCGGACGGTTCCGCTGCCGACATGGCATAGCGCTTGCGGTAGGCCGGGAAGTCAAAGCCGTCGGTCGACATCTTGAACTTCTGCCCGAGCATCAGCGGCGTGATGTTGAAGTCGCGCACGGCAAAGATCGGCGCGATCTTTGTACGCAGCAGAGCAAAGAGCGCGTTCTGCACCGACTGCACCGGCACGTACTTGATCTTGAAGCTTGCGACAAACAGACCGTTGATGGATGTGAACACGACGTTTTTGGCGCTCAGCTGCTGCGGCAGATGCACGCCCTTGAGGTTCATGAAGGCGCTGCTGCCGACGAGCACTTCCTCGCCGTTGACGAGGGCGCTCAGGCCGCCGCTTTCGTTGCAGGTGAAGGCTTCGACCGGCATGAGCGTGCAGTTGTTGCGCTGCATGAGATCGGTAAACGCGGTGGCAAGGCAGCTGCCGGAGGCAACGATCACGCTGCCGGTGTAGGAGATGACCTTGTCCGGGAACGCGCCGTCGAGGATGCGAATGTCCTCGATTGAGATGTTGCGCGCGGTGAACAGGTCCTTATCCGTGACGATCAGGTGCTTGCTGCGGCCGATATCGCTCGCGCCGCTCCAGCCCGCGATGGCGCTGCCGGTGCGGGCGAGCTTGCGCGCAGCGGTCCGGAACGGGACGGCGAACGCCACAAGCGCCGCAAACGGCGCGCACGGCGCGGTGACGGCGGCAAACACGTGCAGGATGTTGGCATAATTGCCGCTGAGGATCGTGGCCAGCAGGCCGAGGATCACGGACGCGGCGATCAGATACGGCGCGAGCGCGGCGTAGATCGTGTCGGCCGGGCCGGCCTCCTCGCTGCGGTGGATGAAGCCCGCGGTGTCGCGCTTGGACTTGAGCACGGTGATGCTGTCCTTGACGACCTCGCTGTCCGCGCTGACGGTGTAGGGATCATTGTCGACCGCGAGCGTGCGGAACGTGGACTTGAAGCCGCGGCAGGTGTTCAGCGCGCTCCACAGGCAGCAGGCCACGGAAAACGCCGACACGGCGCAAAACGGCAGACCGACGGCGTCCGACCCTGTAATGGCCAGCACGACCGCATCGAGCGCGGAAAAGACGCAGTTGAGAAACACGAGCGATTCCAGCCCCGGCGTGCGGCGCACGAGGTTGAAAAAGCCGTTGGTGATGACGTCCAGACCGATGAGCATCACGGTCAGCTGCATCATCAGGCACACGAGCGCTGCGACGGACGGGCTGCTCTTGAGCACACCGAACACCGGCAGCCCGAGCGAGATGTAGATCAGCGGGATGCACACGATCATGGCCGCCCGGCAGCGGAAGCGCAGGGACTTGACCTGCCCGCCGTAGTATTTTGCAGCGGTTTCGGCATCCGGCTCCGGGCCAAGCTCCTCCTCGGTGTTGGCCGAGGCGTGCACGGCGCTGTTGTGTTCGCGGATACGGTAGGCCACGGCGGCGAGCCGCGCCATGAGCGGGTTGAGCACCGCGTCCTGAAAGCTGCGGCGCGCAGGGCCGTCTGCACCGTCGTCCGCGGCGTAGTCGCCGGCGCGGGCGTAAGCGGTGCGCCCGGCCGCGCTGTCGTCCATGCCTTCTTCCGTCACGGCCTGAAACACGCGCGTCGGCTCTTCCGGTTCCGGTTCCGGGTCATACAGGCCCTCCGGCACCTCCGGCGGGGCGGAGACGGGGATGGCGGTGTCTTCCTCCAGAGGTTCTTCCTCCGGCTGGACCGGCTCATCCGGCACGACATCCGAGATCTTCGAGGCAAAACGCTTCAGTCCCGAGATGCCTTTTTTGGCCAGACGCTTGGCGTTGGCCTTCGTCTCGTTCCACTTTTCGATCTCTTCTTCGGTCGCGTGGTCGCGCTGGCGCTTCGGCTGATAGCGCTTGACATCGTGATCCTCATGCGGCGGTTCATCAGGCGCGGCCGTTCCGGTCTCCGGGGCCGTGTCCTCCAGTGCGCTGTCGAGCTCGGCGGACATGAGAATGTCCTCAGCCTCGGCGTCCTCGGCTGCATCTTCCTCGACCATCTCCGCCTTGACGGGGCGGCGGGGATAGGCCGGCTGCGGGCGGGGCGCGGGTGCGTCCGTCTGAAAATCTTTATATTCGTCCAGAATGGATTCCAGGGAGAATTCTTCTGCGTCCAGGTCAAAAGAAACGTCCTCTGGCGAGCGATCAAATTGGTCCATATGGTCAACTCCTTTTTATAACGTAGGGGTGCGGGCGTTCAGCTTCGCTGACGCAGCGCCTCATAGAGCAGCACGGCCGCGGCCGCGGATGCGTTGAGCGAGGAGATCTGACCGCGCAACGGGATGCTGACGAGAAAATCGCACTTTTCCCGCACCAGCCGGCTGATGCCGGCGCCTTCCGACCCGATGACGATGCAGGCCGGGCCGGTCAGGTCCGTTTTCCACAGCTCGTTCGAGCCCTCGGCGGCGGTGCCGTAGATCCAGAGGCCGTTTTTCTTGAGCGTCTCGATCGCGGCGACGAGATTCGGCACGCGCGCGACGGCCATATGCTCGAGCGCACCGGCGGACGTCTTGTCTACGACGGCGGTCAGCCCCGCGCTGCGGCGCTTCGGGATGATGACGCCGTGCGCGCCGACGCACTCGGCCGTGCGGATGATGGCGCCGAGGTTGTGCGGGTCGGAGATCTCGTCGCACAGCACGAGAAACGGCGCCTCGCCGCGCTCGGCTGCGATGGCGAGCATGTCCTCGATCGTGCTGTATTCCTTGACGGCGCACAGTGCGATCACGCCCTGATGCGCGTGCGTCTGGCTCATGGCGTCGAGTTTGCGGCGGTCGGCCTCCGTGACGACGATGCCGGCGCTGCGCGCCTTCGAGGCGATGTGCCCGAGCGTCTTGTCCACGTCGCCCTTGGCGATGAAAATTTTATCGATCGTGCGGCCCGCGCGCAGGGCCTCCATGACCGCATTGCGGCCTTCGATCAGATCGTTGCGCGCTTCGTTTTCAAATTCCTGTATTTGTTCCATGATATACCCATACCTTGCGACATAATAATACAGATATCATCATACCACACGATTGCCCATTAAGAAAGTACAAATTGCGATTCGGGATATTTTTTTATGGACTTTGCGGTTTTAAGAAGGTATCATGGACATACGTTGTATTTACGGAGGAACCCCATGAGAAAACTGATGAACAAAATCGACCGGTTTTGCTATATGCACCCGCGCTTTGGTATTCCGAACCTGATGCTGATCGTCGTCATTGGCAATGCGGCCGTCTGGCTGCTGACAAAAATGGACACGACCGGGCAGATCGTCTCGCTCCTGAGCGGCTCGGCGCAGGGCATCCTACACGGGCAGGTCTGGCGTCTGGTGACGTATGTGTTCGTGCCGACGGAGGCCAGTCCTATCTGGCTGCTGGTGATGCTGTATTTTTAC
Source organism: uncultured Oscillospiraceae bacterium (assembly GCA_934589185.1). Classification (GTDB taxonomy): domain Bacteria; phylum Bacillota; class Clostridia; order Oscillospirales; family Oscillospiraceae; genus CAG-103. The sequence continues at coordinate 88,918 of CAKTNQ010000001.1, forward strand.
TATTGGATCGGCTCATGCCTCGAGCGCGAGTGGGGCAACGGCAAATTCACGATTTATTACGTGAGCGGCATGCTGCTCACGGCGATCTACGGCGTGGTGCTCTCGGCCATCCTCGGGCGCGACGTGGTCGTCTCGACTACGTACCTGAACCTGTCGATGTTCTTCGCCTTTGCCACGCTCTATCCGGATATGCAGGTGCTGCTGTTTTTCATCATCCCGATCAAGGTGAAGTATCTGGCGTATGTGGACGCGGCGCTGTTCGTGCTCGGCATCGTCACGACGTCGTTCCCGCTGAACCTGCTGCCGGTGGTGGCGGTGCTCAACTATCTGGTCTACTGCGGCGACTGGCTGTTTGCCTTTTTCCGTCCGTCGCATGTGCGCCAGCGGCAGAAAACGGTGAACTTCAAGCGCGAGGCCCGGCGCATCCAGCGCGAGCAGGCCAACAAGCCCTATCACTATAAATGCGCCGTCTGCGGCCGCACGGATGTCGATCATCCGGAGCTAGAGTTTCGCTACTGTTCGCGCTGTGTGGGCTATCACTGCTTCTGCCAGGATCATATCAACAACCATGTGCATTTCACGGAGTGACGGCCATGCAGACCAAAGACATGAAAAAAGACTATGAAGTTGCGGTGCTCGACCCGGCGGGCAACGTCACGGCCATTGTGCTCTCGGATGTGCCTGCGGCGGAGCGCGCGCGGGCCGCGGCGCGGCTGCTGCGCCTGCCGGAGCTGCACATTGAGCAGGTCGCGTTCCTGACCGCACCGCGCTGCGGCGGTGAGATCCGGCTGGAGATGATGGGCGGTGAGTTTTGCGGCAACGCGCTGCGCTGTGCTGGCTTTTATCACGCGCTGCGCACCGGCGCGCAGGGGAAAACCTGCGTCTTTGCCGAGATCAGCGGGGCCGAGGGCGTTCAGCCGGTCATGGCGGACACGGCGGCGGGGGAGGCGTCCACGGTGATGCCGCTGCCGCGCGCGGTGCAGCCGGTCGAGTGGCCGGATGTGCCGGCCGTGCGCGTGACGTTCGACGGCATCACGCACTTCGTCATTGACCGTGCGCAGCCGGACGATGCACTCGTGCAGCGCGCCATTGCCGCTGCGCCGGAGGCAAGCGCCGTCGGCGCTCTGTTTCTCGACCGGGCGGCCGGCAGCATGCGGCCGGTCGTTTTTGTGCGCGAGACTGGCTCCTGCGTTGCGGAGACGAGCTGCGCCTCCGGCAGTGTTGCGACTGCCGTGGTGCTCACGGCGGACTTTGCCGACGGCATCACGGAGATCGGCATCGGCCAGCCGGGCGGCACGCTGGAGGTCGGCATGCAGCGCGCCCATGGCGCGGTGACGGGGCTGTCCATTGGCGGCCCGGTGCGTCTGGCGCAGACGCTGACCGTCACACTGCCGGATACGGCGGACGCGTCGTGTTAATTCGTAAACTATGCTTGCATATTTGCGCGCAATCATGTAGCATATTGTAAGATATTGCGCAGGGAATTGTACATATGGAGAGGAGAATGTGTGATGAAATGTCCCCGCTGCGGTCATGAAATGACGCTGGATACCCATCGGAAGTATGCGCTGAACATGTGCTATGAGTGCGGCTATATCGAAGGCCGTCTGATCGACCCCGAGAAGAAGGGCGAGACGAACTTTGAGCGCATGAAGAAACTCAACTTCAACGAAATGGTCGCGTTCCTGACCAAGGGTCTGAACCTGGACGAGGCCAAGCTGGCCGACTGGCTGGACGACGAGGCCAAGTGACCCGCACCACCGTATTTTACGCGCCGCACCCAATACCGGGTGCGGCGTGTTTTTTTGCACCGGACGGATGCGGCAGATCGCCGAGAATTTGCTTGACACGCCGGGGAGCACCATTGTATAATACCAAGCGCGTGGACAGGCGTTTGCTTTTGCAGCGCACTTTTCTTTTCAATAGGGGTTTGGTGTGTCTAACTCCTGAGATTTTGTCGGAAGTATCCGCGCCCGGCCGTGCAGACACGCAGAAGCGTGCATTTCTTTTCAGCAAGAGTTAGATTACTCTAATTTATATTAGATAAATCTAATCAAGACTTTCAACGAAACCATTTGGAGGAAACATTCATGCAGCAATTATTCAAACGGATGCTGTCGGTGCTCCTGGCGGCCGCCGTCCTGCTGTCGCTGACGGTGACGGCGTTCGCGGCCGACGGCGGCGCGGACACGGCGCTCACGGCGGCGGATTATGCCGCTGCGGACGCGTTGTTCGACGCGCTCGATGGCGTGGAGCAGGAAGCGGTGCGGCGGGATGCGTCCACAGACGGGCGCACACAGACCATCTGCGACTATCTCAACGCGCAGGACACGGTCGTATCCGGCTCGGTCGAGACGAGCGGCGACCAGATCACCTGGATGACGGAGCAGGGCATTGCCTGCGCCTATTCCCCGCGTCTGGAGCAGATCGCGGCGGCGGCAGAGTCTACGGCCGACGATACGCCCGACGTGCAGACGCGCACCTACGCCGCGCGCGGCACGCAGCACGGGCGCGATGTGTACCTGTTCCAGCCGTACTACGGCATTGACCGCAGCTTCACCGAGCAGTACCAGAAGGAGGCCCAGCGCGTGGCGCAGGCGTCCGAGGGCACGTATCACTACTACAAGGGCGAAGCGGCGACGATCGACGCCATTGCGGATGCGATCACGGACGGCGGCCTTGTCATCTTCGACTCGCACGGCTCGACGGATTATGAAAACGGTGAGGACTACACCTCCGGTGCTACGACGTCCTACCTCTGCCTGCAGACGGGCGACGGCCTGACCAAGGCAGACTATGATGACGGACACGCCGTCTACAGCAGCTCGAGCAGCAGCATGAAATATTTCCTCGTGGACGGTACGGTCATCGCCGATCATATGGACGCCGATGCGCAGGCCAACAATGGCCTGCTCTGGATGGCGATCTGCCTCGGCATGGCGACCGACGGTCTGGAAAAGCCGCTCATGGATCGCGGCCTCGGTGTTGTGTACGGCTACAGCCAGTCGGTCACGTTCGTTGGTGACTACACGTTTGAGGCCGCATTCTTTGACAGCCTGCTCGGCGGCAGCACCGTCGCTGAGGCGGTCCGTGATATGAAGGCGACCTGCGGCGCGTGGGACTGCTCGCCGCAGATCTGCCAGGCCAACGGTATGCCCAGCAGCTATCAGATGACGACGCTGGAGGCAGCGCAGCGCGGCCGCGCCGCGTTCCCGGTCGTCGTCTCCGCGGACGATACCTATCCAGGCCATGGCAATGTCGACGCGCTGCAGAATGTCAACTCCGGTTGGGCGCTGCTCGACCGCTATGCTCTGACGGCAGACACCGACACGCCGGAGTATGGCTCCGTGACGCAGCGGGGCATGACCATCACGGCCAACGCCAACACCGGCTATTACGCCTCCGGCTACACCGTCACGCCCGAGGGTGCGGCAACGGTGCGTCAGGACGGCGATACCTTCCGCGTTTCCGCGCTGCGGCAGGACTGCAAGGTGACGATCCACTTCGCCGCCAAGACGCCGGCGACCGTGCACTTCTCAGTGCCGGGTGGTGTGACGCAGTCGGACGCCGCCGGTTATATCGGCGATCCGATCACGCTCCCGCAGCCGACGGGTACGCCCACGGCTGACGCGCAGGACTATCACTTCGTCGGCTGGACGACCGAGCCGGTTAAAACACCGGTCGTGAGCACGCAGGTGCTCCGCGCGGGCGAGCGCTATGACGTCACGAGTGCGGAGACGACGCTCTACGCGCTCTATCAATACTTTGCCACACCGGATGGCCGGACGCCCGCGTTCTCCGCCGTGACGGCGGACACCGACGACTGGAGCGGGACGTATGTCCTGCGCGGCGGTGACAGCGTCCTGCGCTGCGACGGCGCCGTTTACGGGGCGGCGCTGGGCAGCGCCGCTGCCGCCGTGCCGCTCGCGAATACCGGCATCACCGTGGACGCGGACGGCAATGTCTCCGGCGTCTCCAGCACGTATACCGTGCAGATTACGCGCGTGCCCGGGACGGAGCAGTACACCATCCGGCTCGGCGGCGCAATGTCGTCGGTTTATCTGGCCTGCCGCTCGAACAGCGACCAGCTCAATTCCGCCGTGGACGGCGGCAGCAGCTATGCCCGCTGGCTCATCAGCTGGCAGGACGGCCATGTTGTCATTCAAAACGCACGCTACATGGCGCGCAGCTTGCAGTTTTGCGCAGATAAGCAATATTTCCGCTGCGTGCGCGGCACCGAGACGCCGCTGACGCTCTATCGCGGCGAAGACAGCGGCCTGTGGTACACCACGCTGCTGCAGTCGGCCCATGTGCATCAGTATGTGGAGTCCGCCTGTCAGGCGGCGACCTGCACGGAGCCCGGCTGGGTGGAATATGCCTGCACCGCCTGCGGCAGCACCTACCGCGACACGCTCAATCCGCTCGGTCATGCGTTCCATGACAAGGCTTCCGCCGTGTGCGCGCAGGCGGCGACCTGCACCGAGCCCGCGCAGTATTTTGTGCAGTGCGACCGCTGCGATGCTGTTAGTGAGACGCTGACGGTCGTGGCTGGTGATCCGCTCGGTCATGCGTTCCATGACAAGGCTTCCGCCGTGTGCGCACAGGCGGCGACCTGCACCGAGCCTGCGCAGTATTTTGTGCAGTGCGACCGCTGCGATGTCGTCAGCGAGACGCTGACGGTCGCGGCCGGCGATTCGCTCGGCCACAGCTATGATAGAAACGGCGCCTGTGTCCGCTGCGGCGCGCTGATGCCGGTCACACCGTTCGATGACGTTCCGGAGGACGCCTATTATAACGACGCGGTCTATTGGGCCGTCCGCCGCGGCATCACGAGCGGCGTCGGCGGCAATCGCTTTGCCCCGGACGAAACGTGCACGCGCGCGCAGATCGTGACCTTCCTCTGGAACGTTGCCGGCAATCCGGAGCCGAAATCCCTGACCGTCCCGTTCGCGGACGTGTCGGCGGACGCTTACTATTACAAGGCCCTGTGCTGGGCGACCGAAAACGAGACCACCTACGGCACGAGCGACACAACCTTCTCCCCGGACGGCATCGTGACGCGCTCGCAGGCGGTGGCGCTGATGTGGCGCGTCGCCGGCAGTCCGGATGCCTCCGCGGACGAGACGTTCACGGACGTTCCGGCGGACGCGTATTACGCGGCTGCGGTGCGCTGGGCCGTTGCAAATGACATCACGGCGGGTACGGGCGGCAACCGCTTTTCGCCGCTGGCCCCCTGCACACGCGCACAGATCGTTGCGCTTTTGTACAATCAACTGCATGCATGATATGCCGGAACCGGCCGGCGGAAAGGGAAGGTGAGGCCTACACACAGACTCATTGCACTCACAAACCATGTACATACCAATTCATTTCAGGAGGTAATGACCAACCCATGAACAAGACAATCACCAAACGGCTCCTGTCTCTGGTGCTGCTGGTGGTCATGCTCGTCGGCTGCGCGCTCCCGGCCTATGCCGTGGACACCGGCGCAAGCGGCGACCTGACCGCAGCGTATGCACTCCGGGGCACGGCCTACAAGGACGGCGTCTATGAAGGCACCGGAAAGGGCTTTAAAGACGGCGAGATCAAGGTCAAAGTGACCATCACCGACGGCAAGATCGCCAAGGTGGAGCTCGTCAGCCAGGAAAAGCAGAGCTATTGGGACTCGAAGAATGTTTCTTCGCTCTTTGACGAGATCGTCAAGGCCAACAGCACCGAGATCGACGGCGTTTCCGGCGCGACCATGAGCAGCAACGGTGTCAAGGCTGCGGTCAACGATGCGCTGAGCAAGGCGCTCGTCACCGCGCCTGAGCAGCCGGGTGGCAGCATCTTTGCCGCCGGCACCGGCGCGAAGTCCGACCCGTATCTGATCCGTACGGTCGATCAGCTCAAGGCGTTCGCGGCCTCGGTCAACGGCGGTGAGACCTACGCGAGCCAGTACGTCACGCTCGACGCCGATCTTGACCTCACCGGTGAGAGCTGGACGCCGATTGGCGGCGACAACGGCAGCTTCAACGGCATCTTCAACGGCGACAACCACACGATCGCCGGCCTGGCCATCGGCACGAAGGCCGAGTCCGCCGCGTGTGCGTATGCCGGCCTCTTCGGCCTTGTCGGCCAGGGCGGCGCGATTCGCAATCTGGGTGTCAAGGATGCGTTTATCAACAACAAAACCACAGATGAAGACCCTGCGGTCGGCATTCTGGCGGCGGCTACCGGCGAGAGCAGCGTGATCGACGGCTGCTGGGTCAGCGGCACGATCGTTAGTGATGCGGCCGGTGACAATAACTACACCTACGTCGGCGGTGTTGTCGGCAACGGCGGCGGCAAGAGCCTGGTGTGCAACACCTGGGCGGACGTGCAGATCGCGGCCAAGGGCAGCGATACCGGCGCGGGCGGCATCGTCGGCTGGACGAGCAACGATTCCGCGGTCATCAACTGCGCGGCATTCGGCACGATCGGCAACTACTGCGACGGCTCCATGATGTACGGCGCAGGCGGCATCGTCGGCTACAGCTGCGGCGCGATCTACGCCTGCTACTCCGACGTGACCCTGCACATGGACGCCATGTCCGATGCGGGCGACGGCTCCGATGTGCCAATCGGCGGCATTGCCGGTTCTCCGGCGGCACTCACGGCGGCCTATCGCTGCTGGTTCAACGCTGACGCGGCGCAGACCTACTACGGCGATGAAGCGGTGGCGGAGCCGGTCGCGGTCGGCTATGACATGCTCAACTACTCTGTCAGCGATCAGGAGGAGTGCGCCGGTCTGACTTCGGCAGAGCTCACCTCCGGCGTGCTGGCGACGAAGCTTGCCGACGCGCTCACGGAGGAAAAGCTTGCCGATGCGCAGGCGTATTTCTCCGACAAGGCGGTTGGCCTGCTGGGCAACGGCGTTACGATGAACAGCCTGCTGAGCATGAGCGAAAACGGCTGGAACAGCTGGCAGGTCGAAAACGGCCGCCTGCTGCCGACCGGTGAGGGCAGCAATCAGCCCGTCGACCCGAGCGATTTCTTCGCCGGCGGCGAGGGCACGCAGGCCGATCCCTATCGCATCGAGACCGAGGCGCAGCTGCGCGGATTCGCAGAGGCCACCCAGAGCGGCAAGCTCAGCACCACGAACCTGTACATCCGGCTCGACGCCGATATCGCGCTCTCGGAAGAGGCGTGGACGCCGATCGCCAAGTTTGGCGGCAGCTTTGACGGCGACGGCCACACCGTCTCCGGCATGACCATCGGCACGAGTGCGCAGCCGTCGGAGCGCACCTCCGCCGGTTTCTTCGAGACGCTGGCAAACGGCGCGTCGGTCAGCAACCTCAAGCTGACGGACGTCTCGGTCAACGTCGCGCGCACGGGCAGCAGCCTCGATGATGCGGTCTATGCCGGCGGTCTCGTCGGCGGCGGCCAGACCATGGGCGCCGACGTCCGCATCGACAACTGCTCGGTCACGGGCGGCACCATTTCCGCGTCCTCCGGCATGCACGTGTACGCGGGCGGCCTTGCTGCCAGACTCGGCGGGACCAACTACGTCACCAACTGCTATGCAGATATCGACATCACGGCGGCAAGCAGCAAGTATGTTGCCAGCGCCGGCGGCCTTGTCGGCACGTTCGGCAGCAGCAGCTTCGTCGGCAACTGCGCCGCGCTCGGCGCTGTCGCCGCCAGCGGCAACAGCCAGGAGTATAACAGAGTCAGAGCGGGCGGCCTGCTGGCTTCGGCCCCGTTCCTGACTGAAAACTGCTACGCTTCCGGCAATGTCACCCTGACGAATGCCAGCAGCGACTATGACGCCTATGCCGGCACGCTCATCGGAGAGCAGAGCGGCAGCGCCGTCGTGGACAGCCACTACAGCAGCAAGGCGGTGCTCACCGTCAACGGCGAGAGCAAGGACCTCATCGCAGTCGGCAAGACGCCCAGCAGCTGGTACAGCGGCATCAACTACAATAAGATCACGGCGCAGGACGACGTCACGAACGACGCCTTTGCTGCCGTCCTGAATCAGGGCATCTCCGCCGAGGGTCTCGCCGCGACGGATGAATACCTCATCAACAGCGGCAAGTTCTCCGGCTACACGGCCGAGGGCCTTGCGGCCATGCGTCCGGCAGTCTGGCAGAGATGGGGCGCTGCCGACGGTAAGGTCCTGCCCGGCGTGAAGGCCAAGAGCATCTTTGCCTCCGGCACCGGCACCAAGGACGATCCCTTCGTCATCGAGACGGAGGCGCAGCTGCGCGCGTTTGCCGCCTCCACCATCGGCGACAATGCGGTCGACTACGCGGGCCAGTATATCGCGCTCGACGCGGACATCACCCTCAACGGCGCGTGGACGCCCATCCACTACTTCGCCGGCAGCTTTGACGGCCGCGGCCACACCGTCTCCGGTGTGCGCATCGGCACCGAGCTTGCGCCGCTCGAGCAGAGCAGCGTCGGCTTCTTCGACGTGCTTTCAAACGGTTCCAGCCTCGCAAACTTGCACCTGACCAACGTTGCCGTGTACGGCAAGCTCACCGGGGACTGGGATCGTCCGTTTGTCGGCGGTCTGGTCGGCGGCTCGCTCGGCATGGGCAAGAATGCACGCATCGATCACTGCTCCGTCGCCGGCGGCATTGTCAGCGCGGAGGGCAGGCAGTGGGCATATGGCGGCGGCCTGACCGCGTCGCTTTATCTCGATGCCTATCTCACCAACTCCTGGACGGATGTGACCGTGCAGGTCAAGTCCGCCAACGGCCTGTGCTCGGCCGGCGGCCTCGTTGCCACGAACTCCAACGGCACCATGATCGCCAACTGCGCCGCCCTCGGCGGTGTGACGGCCATCTCGGGCTACACGACCTCTTCCAAGGTCAGTGCCTCCGTCGGCGGTCTCGTCGGCCAGGGGACCGGCATGTTCCACAACTGCTACGCTGCCGGCAATGTCGCGCTGACAATGGCCATCACGCCGGATGAACCGGCTGTGGGCAGCCTCATCGGCCAGATGTCCACGAGCCGCAGCTACAATGGCATCGTCACCGACTGCTACTACAACAGCAAGGCCACCGTGACCGTCAACGGCACGGCCGGCACTGCGGTTGCCTTCGGCGATCTTGTCAGCGACGACACGAACAACGTCGCCGGTGCGGACACGTCCAGCGCCGCCTTTGCCGACACCATGAACCGCGGTCTCACGGTCGAGGGCCTCGCCGCCACAGACAAGTTCCTTACGAGCAATGACATCGGCTTCACGACCGATATGCTCATTGCCATGCGTCCTGCCGCGTGGTACGGCTGGGAAGTGCGCAACGGCAAGACTGTGCTCGGCGCGGACGTCTTTGTCCAGCCCGACGCGCCGGTGCTCGACTTCTTCGAGCGCGGCTCCGGCACGGAGGCCGACCCCTGGGTCATCCAAAACCTTGACCAGCTCAAGGCGTTTGCGGCCTCGTTTGCAAAGACGGATTACTCCGGCAAATACATCGTCCTCGGCGCGGACATTGACCTCGCCGGCGAAGCCTGGACGCCGATCGGCCACATGGCCAACGGCACGCAGGCCTTCCGCGGCAGCTTCGACGGCCAGGGTCACAAGATCTCCAACATGACCATCGGCAGCAAGGCCGCCCCGGTCGGCGCGGAAGCGCGCATTTACTTCGGCCTGTTCGCGGCGCTCATGAACGGCTCCGTCGTGGAAAACCTCGGCCTGGAGAACGTCAACGTCCACCTCACGGCCGATAAAGAGTCCGCTATCGGTGGCGCACTGGCCGGCTGCTGCGATCTTGCCGTCATCAACAACTGCTGGGCGACCGGTGACATCACCGCGCGCACCGAAGACGGCAGCTACGCCAACAACAGCTTCGCCGGCGGCCTGATTGGCTACAGTCAGCGCAGCTACATCCTCAATTCCTGGACCGACGTAACGCTGGACGCCTTCTGCAAGACGGCCAACGCCGAGGCCGGCGGCATCACTGCCATGAACGCCTTCGGCATGATCGTCAACTGCTACACGCTCGGCGACATCTCCGGTGAGACCGACCGCGAGAATGTGGACGACGGTGGCGTGACCTACCTCGGCGGCATCGCTGGCTGCCAGGCCGGCACCATTGCCAACTGCTACACCACCAGCAATCTCACCTCCCGCAGCTGGACGCGCTATGTCGGCGCCATCGCCGGTATGGCCACCGCCATCAGCGAGAGCTACGACACCTACTTCAGCGACGGCGCGCGGCTGACCATCAAGGATCAGACGTTTGACCCGCCGGTCGCGTTCGGCAGCCAGGTCCCGTCCGGCTACAATGAGGACGGCGAATTCATGAACGGCTCGTTTGTCAGCAACGTTGAGGCGCTCCCGGCCGGGGACATGACCGCGCAGGCGCTCGCCGACAAGCTCAACGGCAACTTCGGCGCGTTCCCGATCTCCGAGGACGATCTGCCCGCTGCGCTGCGCACCTGGACGATCCAGAACGGCGCCGTCGTGTTCGGCACCGGCACCGCGAGCATTACCTATGTCCCGGTCGAGCGTCCGGATCCGAGCATCAACTATGATTACAAGGACGGCACCTACTACGGCCGCGACACGGACAAGAAGGTCATCGTGCGCATCACGGTGAAGGATAAGAAGATCGTTTCCGCCGAGGTCGTTGACCCGGCCAACTTTGACGCCGCCAACAGTGAGACCATTCTCGCGGCGCTCATCAAGGATCAGACCGTGAAGAATGCCTCCGACGGCACGACCGACGACCAGACGCTCAAAGCGGCGCTGTCCGTCGCCGTCAACAAGGCGCTGCTCGGCGACACGAGCACCTACGATCCCGCCGATCCGTCCACCATCTTCGCGGGCGGTACCGGCACGCAGAACGATCCTTATCAGATCGCGACGGCGGCGCAGCTGCGCGCCTTCGCCGCGGCGGTCAATGAGGAGGAACACTTCGACGGTGAGTATATTGTGCTCACGGCCGATATCGACCTTTCCGACGCCCAGTGGATGCCGGTCGGCAGCGCGGGCGGCCACTACTTCGCCGGTATCTTCGACGGGCAGAACCACTGCATCCGCGGCATGAAGATCGGCACGCAGGAAACGCCTGCGGACTACGTCTCCGCCGGCCTGTTCGCCTGCATTGACGGCGCGGTCGTGCGCAATCTCGCCGTGGCGGATGCGGAGATCTACATCGCGCGTCCGGATGCCGTGCGCACCTATGCCGGCATCATCGCCGGTGTCACCGACAACAGCGAGACCGGCGCCGGTGCCGTCATCAACAACTGTGCCGTCTCCGGCACGATCTACAACAAGTCCGTTGACTGGAGCCAGAACGGCGGCATCACGGCCTACTGCTACAACAGCATGATCCTCAACTGCGGCGCGCAGGTCGACATCACCTCGATCTCGACCGGCGGCACGGCGCTTGCCGGCGGCATCGTCGGTCAGGACGGCTTTGCCATCGTCGCCAACAACTATGTCCGCGGCAGCATCTATGCCGAGGCCGGCGTCAACTCCGCCACCATCGGCGGCATCGCCGGCATGCAGGCCGGCGTGGCCGGCAACAACTATGCCGATGTGAAGCTGGTGTCCAAGAACGCCACCGGCGACATCGGCGGCATCACCGGCCGCAACACCGCCATCGGCACGATCATCTACGGCTACTTCAACAGCGAGCAGGAGCAGCGCTCCGGCAACACGGTCATCGCCGAGCCCAAGGCGGTCGGTGAGAACGTGACCATGCTCGGCAACACCGGCGTCGTCAAGGAGACCACAGGCATGACCGCAGCAGAGCTTAAGAGCGAGGCCTTCCGCGACCTGCTCAACGACAACCAGTGCGAGGACAAGGAGCTGCGTACAGCGCTTGCTCAGGGCATTTCCGACTTTGACATCGTGGTGCGCGAAGCCAAGCTCACGATCGACAGCTGGGTGCTCGACGGCATCGTCCGCCAGGGCAATGCGCCGGCGCTCGCTGCGCCGCAGCCTGCGGCCGCTCCGGTCATCGATCCGAAAGGCGGCTCCTTCATCGGTGAGCAGACGGTCACCATTACCTGCGAGACCGAGGGTGCGCGCATCTACTACACGACCGACGGCAGCGACCCGACGGCCGACAGCACGCTCTACACCGGCGCGTTCACGCTCACGGAGTCCGCGACGGTCAAGGCCATCGCCGTCAAGGACGGCTGCCCGGCCAGCGAGATCGTCACAGCGACGTTCACGAAGGCCGAGCCTGCGGCCGCTCCGGTCATCGACCCGAACGGCGGTTCCTTCACCGGTGAGCAGACGGTCACCATCACCTGCGAGACCGAGGGCGCGCGCATCTACTACACGACCGACGGCAGCGACCCGACGGCCGACAGCACGCTCTACACCGGCGCGTTCACGCTCACGGCGTCCGCAACGGTCAAGGCCGTCGCCGTCAAGGACGGCTGCCCGGCCAGTGAGATCGTCACGGCGGCGTTCACGAAGGCCAAGCCCGCCATCGTCTTTGACGACGTGGCCAAGGACGCCTGGTACTACGACGCTGTCCAGTGGGCAGTGGGCGCAGGCGTCACGGAGGGCACGGGCAACAACCACTTCTCGCCCAACATGATCTGCACCCGCGCGCAGGCGGTCATGTTCCTGTGGAACGCCGCCGGCAACCCGACCCCCAAGACGACGGATAATCCGTTCGTCGACGTCTCGGAGAGCGCCTACTACTATCAAGCCATGCTCTGGGCCGCGGGTGAGGGCATCACCGAGGGCACGGGCAACAACTGCTTCAGCCCCAACATGGTCGTGACCCGTTCGCAGATCGTCTCATTCCTGTACCGCTATGCCGGCTCCCCGGCTGTGGAGAACGCAGCGTCGTTCACCGACGTTCCGGCGACGGCTTACTATGCCGACGCCGTGGCGTGGGCCATGGCCGAGGGCGTCACGGAGGGCACGGGCAACAACTGCTTCAGCCCCCTGCGCGACTGCACGCGTGCGGAGATGGTGTGCTTCCTGTACAACTACCTCGCCAAGTGAGCCGCACCCGGTAACGCGATCACCAAAACCTAAGCACGAGCCGGCCGTTTCTTCGGAAACGGCCGGCTTTTTGCGCGCGGCAGCGGGGTTGGTGGGTTCGACAAAATTCCTTCTAATTTTTCAACTTTTTTCGTTCAAAGCGAGCCTTGACGCGCGCCGGATACGGGTGTTATCATCAAGCCATCAAACGCGAAGACACAGAGTAGTAAGCAGGAACGTCCTTTCAGAGAAG
>CAKTNQ010000002.1:0-76744 GCA_934589185.1 uncultured Oscillospiraceae bacterium
CCCTCCTCCACGGAAAAGCCGCCGCCGAACAGCGCGCTGTCCTTTTCCAGCGCGCCCAGAAGGTCCTGCGCGTACTGTGCCATCTCGGCCAGCGTGTGCGCCGCGGCGCTCTCGTCGAGCTCGACGCGCTTTTCTGCGCCGTAAAACAGGTTCTGCATGCCGTCGGTCAGTTTCCGGCGCAAAACGGTGGCCGGACCCTGCTCGTCGCCGGCGCTGAGGGAAAACGCCGTGTCCTGATCCGCGCTGTCGAGCCGCGCGGTCACGAGGTTCGGCAGGAAGAAGCCGCCCGCCGCGATCGCCAGTACGAGCACGACAGCCAGCGCGGTGCGTATCCATGGCTTCATACACGGCCTCCCTTCAGCTCCACGGTCACGACCGTGCCGTTGCCGACACGGCTCTCAAACTGCATCGTGCCGCCGTGCAGCTGCACGATCTCATTGCACAGCGACAGGCCGAGGCCTGCGCCGCCCTGTGCGCGCGAGCGCGACTTGTCCACGCGGTAAAACGCCTCCGTCAGGTGCGCGAGCGCCTCCGGCGGGATGCCGCGGCCGTTGTCGAGCACGCGCACGCGGCAGCCGTCGGGCAGCATCTCCTGCCAGACGTAGATGTAGCCGCCGTTGTCGAGCGCCTTGCGGGCGTTGTCCATCAGGTTCACGAGCAGGGTTTTGAATAGGTCCGGCTCCAGAAAGCACGTGCCCTCCGCCGTGCGGTACTGCAGGGCGATGCCCTTCTGGGCGTACACGCGCTTGAGATGCTCCAGAAGCCCCGCCACCAGGTCGGCCGGACTCGCGGGCACGAGCTGGAGCTTCGACTGATCGAGCGAGAGCATGTCCAGCAGCTTCAGCCCCAGCGCCTCGAGCCGCCTGCCCTCGGAGAAGATATAGTTTGCCGCGTCCATCTGCTCGTCGGGGGTGAGCACCTGACTGCGCAAAAGGTCTGCATAGCCGATGATGGAGGTCATGGGCGTTTTCATCTCGTGCGAGAAGTCGGCCATGAACCGCTCCTGCAGGGCCATGCTCTCCTGAATGCGGTTGACGTTCTGTTCCAGCTGCCCGGCCATGCGGTTGAAGTCGGCCGCGAGCTGCCCCACCTCGTCGTGCGAGCGCACCGGTGCCCGATAGCTGAGGTTTCCGCGCGCCAACTCCCGCGACGCGCGCGAGAGCGTGCCGAGCGGGCGCGTCAGCAGGTAGGACGTGAGCCACGACACGGCCGCGCCGATGGCGATGAGGATCACAAACGTCGTGTGGTAGGCACGCTGCTGCGTCTGGCGCACGGTGTAGGCCTCCGTCACGTCGAACGCGAGCTGGACGGTCGTGCCGTCGGCCGTGGCGCCGAGCATGAGGTAGTGCCGGCCGTTGCCGGTGCGCACGATGCGCGTGAGCCCGTCGCCGCCGTCGGACGGCTCCGGCGCGGCGTCGAGCAGCGCGGTGTCGCCCGTTGTGGTCATCTGTGCGCCGAATCGGATGCGCGCTGCCGTGCTCGACCCGCCGCTGCCGAGCTTGTGCAGCACGAGCGCGACGGTGTTGGCCGCCGTGCCGGGCGAGGCGTTGTCGCCGAGCAGATCCAGCACGTCCACGACCATGCGGTAGGTCTGCACGGCGGCGTCGCGCTCGCGGTCAATCGACGCGGAAAACGACTGCGCGATCATCAGGCTCCCGCCGATGCCGTACGTCAGCGACAGCAGCAGCACCATGGCAATCGTGAGCTTTGCGCGAAACTTCATGCGCTCATACCTCCAGCCGGTAGCCGACCTTGTTCACGGCCAGCAGCCGGTTTTCCCAGCCGACCTTTTTGCGCAGCCGCTGGATGTGCAGATCCACGGTCTTGCTGCCGTAGCTGTACTCGCCGCCCCAGACGTGCTCGTAGATCGTCTCGCGGTAGAGCGCGGTGCCGGGGTTGCGCGCGAAAAACAGCAGCAGGTCATATTCCTTGTGCGTCAGACTGATCTCCTCCGCGCCGCGCCAGACCTGCATGGCGCGCGTGTCGATGCGCAGCCCGCCGATCTCGATCACGGCGTCGGTCTTGTTGTAGCGCCGCAGCACGACGTCCACGCGCGCGAGCAGCTCCACGACCTCGAAGGGCTTGACGATATAATCCTCCGCGCCCATGCGCAGGCCGCGCACCCGGTCGTCGACCGAGCCGCGCGCGGTCAGGAAAATGACCGGGATGCCCAGCGGGCGGATATATTCCATGAGCTCGAAGCCGTCGGCATTCGGCAGCATCACGTCGAGCAAAATGAGGTCAAATACGTTCCGTTCCAGAATGTCCGCCGCGGCCAGTCCGTCGTACACGCACGTGCAGTGATAGCCCGCGCGGGTCAGGCTCATCTGGATCAGGTCGCAGATCGGCTTTTCATCGTCCACGATCAGGATCTGGATCATGCCACCGCCTCCTTCGGGTCAAAATTACATCGTTTCGGCATCAAAACGGCATCCGATGCCCGGCTTGATTATAGGTGCGGCCGGAGCACGTGTCAAATGTTTCGCGCCGTCGGTCAGATCTTTCCACGGCTGGGGAAACCCGCACAAAAAAATCGTCATTTTGTCTAAAATGGGCTTGCAAACCGGGTGAGGGTTATGGTACAATAATAACGTCAAATTCTGGTTGAAATCGTGCGGATGCTTTTCGCGCGCCCGGCCGGAGTGACAAGCATAATTTTTAATGGAGGAAGAAAAGCATGTCCAAGAAAAAAGTTCTGACAGTTATGCTGACGCTTCTGGTTGCAGTCTGCCTGCTCGCCACCAGCGCTCTGGCTGTTGCCCCGACCGGTTCCACTACCGATCCGACGACCACCCCGACGACCACCCCGTCGACCACTCCGTCGACCACCCCGTCGACTACTCCGTCGACCACCCCGTCGACCACCCCGTCCGGCACACCCATCCCGGGCAAGCCGGTGTTCGGTGACATCACGAAGGGCGCCTGGTACTACGACGCTGTGATCTGGGCTGTGGATAACAACGTCACCGTCGGCACCTCCGCCACCACGTTCAGCCCCGCCAAGGCCTGCACCCGTGCCGAGATGATCGAGTTCGTGTGGAATGCCGCCGGCCAGCCGAAGGCAGAGACCACCAAGACCGTTCCGTTCACCGACGTTCCGGAGTCCGGCAGCTCCGCTTTCTGGTATGAAGATGCGCTCCTGTGGGCATATGAGAACGAGATCGTCGCCGGCACCAACGAAGACGGCACCACCTTCAGCCCCACCAGAGTCTGCACCCGTGCCGAGATGGTGAGCTTCCTTGTCCGCCTGTTTGCCGAGAACGGCGACGAGCTCGACGATTCTCCGTTCACCGACATTCAGGAAGACGACTGGTACTACATGGAAGTGCTGTGGGCCTATACCTACGGCCTGACCGATGGCACCTCCGAGACCACCTTCAGCCCCCTCAAGACCTGCACCCGTGCTGAGGCGGTCCAGTTCCTGTTCAATGCCGCAAAGGTTGCGTAAACAAATCCACGCACGTAATTGAATGTTTTTCTATCAGGACTTCGGTCGCGAATAGAATGCTGAAATAACGGCACAAAGAAGAGATGGGAAAACCTCATCTCTTCTTTTTTATAATTTTCAACAACACAGAGAGTAACAGAAGGGAGTGCTGGGAGACGTGAATACGACCCGCTTCGCAAACAGAGCCTGGGCCTTTTTGCTGGCAGCCGTTATGGTGCTGACACTGATCTGCCCGCAGGCACTGGCGGCGAATGAAACCATCCAACCCGCCGGCGACAAGCTGGTCATCGGCCAGACGGACTATGCGCTGGTCGACGGCGTGACGGAAACGGACATTTTCCTGAATACGAAGGAAGGCAACGCGCAGATCGCCGGCTTTATGACGACGATCGCACCGGGGGCGAAGGCAACTTTCAAAGCTTCGTATAGCGGTTATTATACTGAAGGCAGCACGCCCGCGTCCCGCAAGGACACGGCGGCGAACCTGCCCTGGAACCTGGAAAAGACAACGCTGCAGGCAGCGGCCTACACCAAGGCGACCGGCGGCAACGTCATCATGGCCATGAACGGCGACTTCTACAACATGCAGAATGCGCAGCCGCTCGGCTACCTCATCATGGAGGGCAACGTCATTCAGGAGAACAACGGCGCTGCCTCCGAGCCGTATTTCGCTGTTTTGAAGGACGGTACGTATGCCATCCGTGACGCCGGAACGGACTGTTCCGACGTGCTGGAGGCCGTTTCCGGGCCGTGTTATCTGGTCAAGGATGGCCAGGTCAATCATAACGGCGATTCTCTCATACCGGTCAACAGCATCGGCCTCAAGGCCGACGGCACGGTCGTGACCTTTATGGCCGACGGCCGCCAGCGTCCCTACTCCGTCGGCATGACGATGAATGAGCAGGCGGAGTTTCTGGCCGCGCAGGGCGTTGTGAATGCGATCTACCTCGACGGCGGCGGCTCGGCGACCTATGCCTCAAAGCGCGAGGGCACCAGCGACCTGACCATCCGCAACCGCCCGTCCGACGGCGTGGAGCGCACGGTCTCGAGCGCGCTGCTGCTGGTCTCCACGGCGGAGCAGGACGGCGTGTTTGACCACGCGTCCCTCTCTCCGAACAACACGGTGTATACGCCCAACAGCCAGATCCAGTTCTCGGCCATCGGCGTGGATAAAAACGGCGGCCATGCGGAGCTGCCGGACAATGTGTCCTGGTCCGTGATGGACAGCAAGTGCGGCACCATCGACGCCAACGGCCTGTTCACGCCCACGAAGAATTATAAGGGCGAGGTGACGGCGCAGCTGCTGGTCGACGGCAAGTCCGCCGGCCGCACGACCGTGACCATTGCGGACATCACGGATCTGTCGTTCAGCAGCGCAGAGGCGTCGCTGGACTTCGGCGCGTCGTCGGATCTGGGCCTGATCGCCAAGAGCAGCGGCCGCGACATCGTCTATAAGGACGGCGACTTCCGGTGGACGGTCACCTCTCAGACAGAGGGCGTGAGCGATGCCGACGCCGGCAGCGTGCGTGACAATGTGTTTACCGCCGGCTCCGGCAAGGAGACCATGAACGTGACGGTCAAGGCCACGTATGCCTATGACAAGTCCAAGACGGCGGAAATCCAGGTCGAGATCGGCAAGCTGCCGGTGACCCTGCTCGACTTTGAGCCCGATGCGGAGGGCAATCGCCAGCAGTGTGCGCACTACCACTGGATCCTTGACACGTTTGCCAACAACGGCAAGAACCCCGACGGCGGTTATATCCCCAAGAATTCGGACGATAAGACGCCGCTGAAGGTCAGCAGCTACTGGAATGCGATCGAGCCGTTCCACAATGACGGCTATGACTATTTCCTGTGGCCCAATGGCGCACTGGATGATTACTGCTGCGGCAACCTGAAGATCGTCAGCGAGGCGGAGGGCGGCAAGGTCCGCTTCGGCCAGAACTCGATGGAGTTCAACTACGACTACAGCTCCTACAACGGCATGTCCAACGTCAATTTCAACATTCGCTACTGCGGCGAGAGCGACATCTACATCCCCGGCTCGCCGACGGAGATCGGCGTTTGGGTATATGCGCCCGAGGGCACGCCGGCATACTGCATGTATGCGGACGTGGAGTCCTGGGATCCGGCCAGCGGCGCGTATAAATGGTCCTATCCGCGCCTGACCGCGCAGAATCCCGACCCGGAGCGCCCGCTCCAGATCACCTGGACCGGCTGGATGTACTGCAAGGCAGACATCAGCGATCTTTACAGTGATGCGGAGCACCCGATCCGCCTGCGCCGCGGCCGCAGCCTGATCTGGATGTCCTATCAGCCGAACGGCAACGAGGGCATCGGCGATTCCGGCCGCAAGAATGGCACGATCTATTTTGATAACTATCGTGTTGTCTACGGCACGAACCTGGACGACCTGGATAACCCGGTCATCGACGAGATGACGATCAACGGCACGGCGCTCTCGAGCGGCGGCGACACGGTCATCGCTTCCAACGCCATTGAGGCTGTGGCAAAGTACCACGATGTGGACGGGAAGAACCGCTCCGGCATCAACGCACAGGCCACGACCATCAAGATCGACGGCGAGCCGATCCAGTCGGACAATTCCGACGCGGACGCGACCGTGCGCATGACGCTGCAAAACGGCCGCCACACGATGACGGTCTCCGTGTCCGATGCCTTTGGCAATACCGTCGAGAAAACGACTGCCTTTGTGGTAAACGGCACGACGGTGACAGATGCCGCGACGGTCAGCGTCACCGGCTCCGACTTCGTTCCGCTCGGCGCGAACTATGCACTCACGGTCACGGCGGACGGGAAGGTCAGCTCTGCGGACATCACCATGCTGCAGCTCAATGACGATATCGGCCAGCCGGACGTGACGTATGCCCCCGGTGTGACCGGCAAGATGGAATACACGCAGACCGGCTTTAAGAAAGCCATGCTGACGCTGCACCTTGAGGCGGCGGCGCCGGTCGAGGGCGAGCTGGCCAAGCTGTCGTTCCACATCGCGCCGACGCTCGACACGCTGGTCAACCAGTTTACCTACACGGTGTCCCGCATCGTGCTCACGGCCGCCAACGGTACGGCCTACACGGCGGCACAGGCGGCGGTGCGTCTGCCGCTGTCGGCGTATTACACCATCGTTCCTGGCCCGCAGCCTGCCGGCATGACCAGCGTGATCGCCGTCTATAACAAGGACGGCAGCGCGGCGCCCGGCGTTGCGCTGTATGTGGACGGCACCGAGATCGGCAAGACGGACGCCAACGGCCTGCTCGAGACCGACGCCATGAAGGACAAGGCGGCCGGCACGGTCTGCGTGCTCACGGCCACCGGACCGGACGGCGTCGCCGAGGCGACGAAGGTCACGGTACTTGCCGATGCCAGCGGCACGGCCTACGACGGCATCCATCTCAACGCCGCCGTGAGCAGCGGCACCGCGCAGGGCATCAGCTGGCTGTCCGGTATCGGTACGGCCGGCAAGGCGGTCGTGCAGTACCGCGTCAAGGGCGCGGATACCTGGCAGACGGCCGACGGGACCTGCACGCTGACCGGCTTCTCCACGTCCAAGAGCGCTGCCTATACCAACGCGGCGCAGCTCACGGGCCTGACGGCCGGCACGGATTATGAGTTCCGGGTCGGCGACGGCGCCACCTGGTCGGAGCCGCAGAGCTTCCGCACGCGCGCAGCTGCGCAGGACACCACGTCCTTCGTCGTCATGGGCGACACGCAGATGACCGGCAACCCGGACAGCGAAGAGGACAAGGCAAGCATCGCGGTGCTGGAAAAGCTCGGCGCGATCGTCAAAGATAAGCCGGTCGATTTCGGCCTGCAGACCGGCGACTATGTGGACAACGGCTCCAACTACGCCATGTGGGCGGAAATGCAGAATGCCTTTTCCGCTGCGTTCCCGGGCGTGAGCTTTTTCCATACGCTCGGCAACCACGAGTATTACGGTGACGCCAGCGGCCATATCTCGGCGGATCTGCTCCAGCTCCCGGGCAAGGACTACTATTCCGTGGAGTACGGCGATGTCTATGTCGCCGTCATCAACAACAGCGCCGACCTGAGCGCAGCCTGCGAATGGCTCAAGCAGGACGCCGCGCAGAGTACCTGCATGTGGAAGATCCTGTCCATCCACCAGCCGCCATACTATACCAACGCTAAAAACGGCGGCAGCGAGAAGTTCCATGAGCTGATCCCGGCCGCGGCAGAGGCCGCCGGCATCGACGCGGTCTTTTCCGGCCATGACCACTCCTATGCGCGCATCATGGCCAAGGACGGCGCCGCCGTCACCGAAAACGGCGTGACCTATTTCATCTGTGGCGACCTGGGCGAGAAGTCCAGAGATCAGAACTATGCGATCAGCTCCGATTTTGACTACGCCTACTGCGAGCAGGGCTATGAGGGCCTGATCCTCTATGTCACGGCCAACGACAAGACCATGACCGTCTCGGCCTACGACAGCAAGGACGGCCGTCTCGTCGATTCCGCGGTGCTGCAGTCCCGCTGCGCGCGCGGCCATCAGCTGACGACCTACCATGACGGCAAGTCCGTGTGCGCGGTCTGCGGCAAGGCCGTGGATGTGAAGGCCGCGCAGTACACCGGCTGGATGACCGTCGAGGGCACCGAGCAGCAGATGTACTTCCTGGCCGGCGACTATGTCACTGGCTGGCAGCAGCTCGGCGACAAGATGTATCACTTCGGCGACGACGGCATTGCCCACGTTACGGAGACGGTCGACACCCGCACCTGCACCACGAACGGCTATTACCTTACCACCTGCAAGGATTGCGGCGCGAGCTACCGCGGCGCGACGATCTGGTATGAGGGCCACAGTTGGGACGAGAACCACGTCTGCACGAAGTGCGGCACGAAAGGCAAGAATATTGCCGACGCGGAGGTCAGGACCACGTCCGTCGTCTTTGGCGGCAAAAAAGCCATCTGCAACGTCACGGTCACGTATCAGGGCAAGAAGCTGACGGTCAAGACCAGCGACGTGAACGTTGACGGCTACATCTACTATACAAACAACACGAGCGTCGGCCTCGGCACCGTCACGATCAAGGGCATGCGCGATTTCTACGGCACCGTGTCCGCCCAGTATAAGATCCTGCCCGGCGGCGTCCGGGACGCTGCCGCGACCGAGATCGGCCAGAAGCAGGTCCGCCTCGAGTGGCCGGCGGCCGCCGGTGCGGAAAACTACCGCGTCGAGATGAGCAGTGACGGCGGCAGCACCTGGGACGTTCTGCCCATGGCCACAAAGCCCGCCTGCACTGTCACGGGTCTCGCGCCCGCAACGGAGTACACCTTCCGCCTGTTTGGCTGCACGAAGGTGGACGGCAAGTGGTATTCCTCGCCGTACTACTCCAATGAGGTCAAGGTGACGACGCTGCCTGACGGCGCGTTTGCGCCGTCCGAACTGCTCGGCACGGTCAGTGCCCGGGTGGACGGCCGGACCGTCACCGGCCTGAGCGCGGACGGTTCGCAGTATCTGTTTCTGCCCGCAAGCGCGGACCTGAACAAGCTCGCCCTGTCGGTGGACACGCAAAACTGCACGAATCCGACCGTGGAGCTGCAGGGCAGCAAGGGCACCGAAAAGCTCGGCAAGACCGTGAACGTCACAAAGCTTGCCGATGCGGACAACGGGCTCTACACCCTCACCGTTCTCATCAACGGCAAGGCGGCCGGCACCGTGTGCGTGGCGCAGTCCGAAAATCTCAGCGCGCTCTACATCACGAGCGACGATCCGTCCGCGCAGGGCAGAGACTTTGTCGATGCCAGCAAGTCCAATATTGCAACGGCGCAGATGCTGCTTGTCGACAAGGACGGCAAGGCTGTCTATGACGGCGCACTCACGCAGCTCAAGGCGCGCGGCAACACCACCTTCACCGTTGCCGAGAAGAAGTCCTATCAGATCAAGCTCGGCAAGAAGAGCGACCTCGTCGCCTGCGGGGAAAAGGTCAAGACCTGGACGCTGCTGGCCGGCTATAACGACGCAACGCTCCTGCACGACAAGCTCTTCAAGGATCTTGCCGCGTCGCTGGGCATGCCGTACACGGCGGCCTCCGACTGGGTGGACCTGTACTATGACGGCGTCTACCGCGGTACCTATCTCGTCAGTGAGAAGAACGCCGTCAACAAGACCGGCGTGAACATCACCGACATGGAGGACGCCTACGCAGACGTCAATCCGGGCTATGGCAGCAACATGACCACTGCCACGGCCGAGAACCGGTACGGCCAGACCTATCAGTACACCACCGGTCTGACCGAGCCTGCCAACATCACCGGCGGATACCTGCTCGAACTCAACGGCACGCAGCTCAGCGGCACGCCCGAGCCGAAGTATGACGAGGCCAGCGGCTTCATCACCGGCAAGGGCTCGGCGATGAACGTCAAGAGCCCCGAGTGGTGCGGCAAGGACGCCATGGCCTACATCAGCGAGTACTATCAGGAGTTTGAGGACGCCGTCTATGCGCAGGATGCCGATGGCAACTACACCGGTTACAATGCGCAGACCGGCAAGTACTATTATGAGTACTGCGATCTGACCTCTCTGGTCCAGGCTTACCTGATGCAGAGCCTCTCCGGCAACTCCGACGCGTTCTATTCCTCGTTCTTCTTCTATAAAGACGTGGACGGCATCATGTACGCCGGCCCCGTCTGGGATATGGAGTCTACCTGCGGCAGCGGCTGGAACGGCTATATCGGCCCGGACAACGACTTTATCAGTGGCCGCTACCTCGTGTCCGCGCTCCTGAAGATCCCCGGCTTCCGCGCGGCCGTCAGCAATTACTATCACGATACGTTCCTCGCGCAGGCGCAGCAGCTTGTGGGGGATGACGGCAAGGTCATGACCGGCGCTGCGCGCCTCTCGGCCAGCGCCGCCATGAACTACCGGCAGTGGCCGCTCATCCGCGTCGGCAATCCGAACCAGAGCAGCCACTTCTGGCCGGCCGGCACGACGTATGCCGATACCGTGGCCGACATGAACGACTGGCTCACCGCGCGCATCGCGCAGATGAGCGCCGTGTATGACCACACGTGGGATGCGGGCGTCGTGACCAAGGAGCCGACCTGTGCGGCCTCCGGCACGCGCGTTTACACCAACGATGTCGGTGAGACGATGACCGAGGCCATCCCGGCCAAGCCCCACACGCCCGAGACGCTCCCGGCCGTGGCGGCGACCTGCACGGCCTCCGGCCTGACCGAAGGCAGCAAGTGCGCCGTCTGCGGAGCGACGCTGACGGCACAGAAGGTCATCCCCGCCGCGCACCACTATGTTGACGGTGTCTGCACCGTCTGCGGTGCAAAGGATCCGACGGCCGTCCCGTGCCCCGGCGGCGAAGCCTGCCCGGGCCACAAGTTCACCGATATGCCGTCCACGACCAACTGGGCGCACAACGGCATTGATTTCGTCGTGGCGCACAAGCTCTTTGCCGGCACGTCCGACGCGACCTTCGAGCCCAACACGGAGCTCACCCGCGCCATGATCGTCGAGATCCTCTATTGTCTCGAGGGCGAGCCCGCGGTGGAGGCAGAAAACCCCTTCACCGACGTGAGCGGCAGCGCCTGGTATACCAAGGCGGTCCTCTGGGCGGCGAGCAACAACATCGTGGCCGGCATCGGCAACGGCCGGTTCGATCCCAACGGCACGGCGACCCGCGAGCAGGCGGCGACGATCCTGTATGAGTACGCCCGCTTCAAGGGCTGCGACGTGGATGTCTACGGCGACCTGTCGGCGTTTGCGGATGCGGGCAGCGTGTCCGCCTTCGCGCGTGCGCCCATGACCTGGGCGGTGGCCGAGGGCCTGATCTCCGGCGCCGTTATCAACGGCCGGACGCTCCTCGACCCGCAGGGTGTGACCACACGTGCGCAGTTTGCGATGATCATGATGCAGTATGTCCTGAACGTCGTCAAGGCAGCGCCTGAGGCACCGACGACCGGGGAGACCCCGTCGTCCGGCGAGACGCCGGCCCAGCAGCCGCAGCAGCCTGCGGAGACTCCGGAGCTGACGGAGGCCCCGGCGGCCGCGGAGGACTCCGTGCCGTCCGAGACGCCGGCGGCCGAGCAAACGCCAGCGCCGGTCGAAACGCCGGCGGCCGAGCAAACGCCCGCGCCGTCCGAGACGCCGGCGGCGGACGAAGCTGCGTGAGCACACACATACATCATCCGGATCTGTGATCCATGACCGGGCATCCCGGAGCGGCTTTGCCGCTCCGGGATGTTTTTTTGCTGCCTTTCGGCAAAAAGTTCGGAAATTCCTGTCACGCTCTTGACAAAATCGTACCCGCTGTGCTAGCTTTTTCATCAGGGAAATGAATCTTTACAGAAAGGCAATGGCAATGACATTAGATGAATTGAAGATCGGTTCCTCAGCGGTCATCACGGCGGTCGGAGGGGACGGCGCGCTGCGATGCCGGCTGTTGGACATGGGGCTCATCCCCCATACCCGCGTCACCTTGCAGAAGGTGGCGCCGATGGGTGACCCCATCGAGATCCGCGTGCGCAGCTATGAACTGACGCTGCGCGTGGAGGAAGCGAAAAAGATCGAGGTCGAGGGGGTGTCGGCATGATCTTTGCACTTGTCGGCAACCAGAACTGCGGCAAGACGACGCTGTTCAACGCCCTCACCGGCTCCAACCAGCACGTGGGCAACTTCCCGGGTGTGACCGTCGATCAGAAGATGGGCGAGATGCGCGATGAGAAGGGCTGCTCCGTCGTCGACCTGCCGGGCATTTACTCCCTGCGTCCGTACACGCAGGAGGAAATCGTCTCGCGCGATTTTATCATCCATGAAAAGCCGGACGGCATCATCAACATCGTGGACGCCACGAACATCGAGCGCAACCTGTACCTGACGCTGCAGCTGCTCGAGCTGCGCGTACCGATGGTGCTGGCGCTGAACATGATGGACGAGGTGCACGCCAACGGCGGCGCCATCGACGTGCAGAAGATGAGCCAGGCGCTGGGCATCCCCGTCGTGCCGATCTCGGCGGCGAAAGGGGAGGGCGTGTCCGAGCTGGTGGACCAGGCGCTGACCGTTGCGCGCAGCCGGACGCTGCCGAAGGTGACGGACTTCTGCTCGGACGATTCGGCCGTGCACCGCTGCATCCACGCGGTCGTGCACCTGATCGCCGACCACGCCGACCGCATCGGCGTGCCGGCGCGCTTCTGCGCGGCCAAGCTCATTGAGGGCGGGGACGACCTCGCCGCGTCGCTCGAACTCGATGAAAACGAGCAGGAGCTGCTCGAGCACTGCATCGTGCAGATGGAAAACGAGACCGGGCTTGACCGCAACGCGGCCCTTGCGGACATGCGCTACACGTTCATCGAGGGCGTCGTGGCGTCCTCCGTGGTCAAGTGCCACGAGAGCAAAGAGCACGCGCGCTCCATGAAGATCGACCGCATCCTCACGGGCAAGTATACCGCCCTGCCGACGTTCCTCGTTGTGATGTTCCTCACGTTTTACCTTACGTTCAACGTCATCGGACAGTGGCTGTCCGATCTGCTGCAGCTCGGCATCGACGCGCTGACCGGCGTCGTGGACGCCGCGCTCACGGCCTACGGCATCAACCCCGTGGTACATAGCCTCATCATCGACGGCGTGTTCGCCGGCGTCGGCAGCGTGCTCGTGTTCCTGCCGATCATCGTAACGCTGTTTTTCTTCCTGTCCATTTTGGAGGACACCGGCTATATGGCCCGTGTCGCCTTCGTCATGGATAAGCCCCTGCGCAAGATCGGCCTGTCCGGCCGCAGCGTCGTGCCGATGCTCATCGGCTTCGGCTGCTCGGTGCCGGCCATCATGGCCACGCGCACCGTCTCGTCCGACCGTGACCGGAAGATGACCATCCTGCTCACGCCATATATGAGCTGCTCGGCGAAGATCTCGATCTACGCGTTCTTCACCGCGGCGTTTTTCCCGCGCTACCGCGCGCTCGTCATGCTGGGGCTGTATGTTCTCGGCATCCTCATCGGCATCATCGCGGCGCTCATCATGAACAAAACGGCCTTCCGCGGCAAGCCCGTGCCGTTTGTCATGGAGCTGCCGAACTACCGCATGCCCGGGCTCAAGAGCGTGGCGCTGCTGCTCTGGGAGAAGGCGAAGGACTTCCTCCAGCGCGCGTTCACGGTCATTTTCCTCGCGACGATCATCATCTGGTTCCTCCAGAGCTTTGACACGCGCCTGAACGTCGTGGCCGACAGTGCCAACAGCCTGCTCGCGCTCATCGGGCAGTTCCTCGCACCCATCTTCCGGCCGCTCGGCTTCGGCGACTGGCGCTGCGCCACGGCGCTCATCTCCGGCTTCATCGCCAAGGAGTCCGTCGTCAGCACGCTGCAGGTGCTGCTCGGCGGCGCGGCCATTTCGTCGCTGCTCACCACGCGCTCGGCTGTCAGCTTCCTCGTGTTCACGCTGCTGTATACGCCGTGCGTGGCCGCCATCGCCACCATCCGCCGCGAGCTGGATTCCCGGCTCAAGACCGTCGGCGTCGTGGTCCTGCAGTGCTCGGTGGCATGGGTCGTGGCGTTTGCCGCGTATGCGATTGCAGGGTTGGTGTAATGGGTCCGCTCGATTATATCCTGCTGGCCATCGTGGCTGTGTGCGCCGTCATCGCGTGGCGCGCCTGGCATCGCGCCATGAAAAAGGGCGGCTGCTGCGGCAGCGGCTGCACCGGCAACTGCGCGCAGTGCAGCCGGCATTGCGGCGATAAAACGAAAAAATAAGAAAAGAGGCTTCCCGCCAGTGAACCGCTCCCCATTTATACGGACAGCACAAAAAAGCCCCTATGTAGAGATATTAGATTTTTAAGCAGAGTGGCGCAGCGTAAGCGGCGCCACTCCTGTTTTTGCTTGGATGTGCTCATGGTTGTAGAAGTGGATTAACTCAACCATCATTTTATTTGCCTCGGCAAAAGGACTCGGTTTGAGTCTGTAGATACGCTCCGTCTTCAAAATTGAGAAGAAATTTTCAGCCATTGCATTATCGTAAGGGTTTATTATTTCTCAAAAACAATGAATCCACACTCGGTCGGATGATCCATGATGATTATTTCCTTTTTATCTGAATGATAGGTCAGCATTTTGAGGGTTATTGTTAAATCACCACCTGCACCTGCAATCATAATAAGACCTATGAGCAGCAATAACAAGGAATCTGCAAGTACACCTGCAATGGACGGAATGATACCAAGAATGATACATGGCATTATACTACCAATTATGTACTGCGATTTACTCAATGGCTCACTACAGGTACAGTAAGGCGTCAGAGTCTCCTTTTGGATACCAAAGTCTATACTTTTGAACTTGCTCTTTGCAAAGCTTCCCCAGACGAGGCCATGAATCAATTCATGAACAACAATCAGGCCCAACATCGCAACCAACAGGACGCAACTTTCAACACCACTCAGCCAATTAGACCATCCATTGCGAGAAACAAACCATACTCCAAAAATAATGAAAAACGGTATACTAAGGATAATAGCTATAACATTAGCAAAAGAAACAGACATAATCTGATCCTTACGCTGATAGCCTTTATCCTCCCGCACCTTCGTGACTTCACGCATTCTCACTAACCGGGCTCTCTCTTTTTCACTTAGTTTTCTTTCTTTTATCTTACTCATAACCGTACGTTCTCCAAATTTTTGATTATTAGACACTTTAGCTTCCGTTTTATTGAATTGATTGCATCAGATTATTATGCTTATTTCAAATAGAAAGCACGATGGTTTTGACACCAAACCATCGTGCTTTTCTGGTGGAGATGGGGGGAGTTGAACCCCCGTCCGAAAGCGCTTTGACAGGAACTTCTCCGGGCGCAGCGGGTTTTTGCGGGACGCTGTGCGTCCCCGTTCCCTTCAGGACAGGCAAACCGGCAAGCCTGTCCGTCCGGTAGCTTCATGATGCATGGCACGCGCAAAGCTTAGCGTGCGCACGTTCACCACTCATCGACGCTCCGCTGCCGGGCCGTGGTCCTCCCGGCGGGAACGCTCGCTAATTAAGCAGCGAGAAGAACAGTTTCGTTGTTGTTCTTTAATTTATAAGATGCCCGTTTTATGGCGGTCAGGCGCCGCCGCCCGCTATTCCTGCCTCCACACCCCCGTCGAAACCGGTACATCCCCATGATGTCGGGTGCGTCGGCCGCCCGCGCCGCGAGAGCGGCGCGGACAGGAACACATTCTGAAAAATCAGACGAAACTGTCGATGTTTTGTTTCCTCAGCAGGTCTCTGGCTCCGGATACTCGACGCCGAAGGTCTCAACCGTGACGGTTTTCATCTTCTGCTCGTGGGTGGGCTTGTCGTTGAACATGCTGCGCGGGGTGCGTGCGATGGCGTCGACCACGTCCATGCCCTCGGTCACCTTGCCGAACGCAGCGTACTGCTTGTCGAGGTGCGGGGCATCCATGTGCATGATGAAAAACTGGCTGCCGGCGGAGTTCGGATCCATGGCGCGGGCCATGGACAGCACGCCGCGGGTGTGCTTGAGGTCGTTTTTGAAGCCGTTGCTTGTGAACTCGCCCTCGATGCTGTAGCCCGGGCCGCCCATGCCGGTGCCGGTCGGGTCACCGCCCTGGATCATGAAGCCGGGGATGACGCGGTGGAAGATCACGCCGTCATAAAACCCCTTCTTGACGAGACTGATAAAGTTGCGGACGGTGTTCGGCGCGATCTCCGGATAGAGCTCGGCGCGGATGATGCCGCCGTCTTCCATTTCAATGGTGACAATCGGATTGCTCATCAGTAATTTTTCTCCTTTATCGTTCTGTCGATCTCGCGTTTGGCGCTGCGCTGCGCGTCGGCGTCGCGCTTGTCGTAGAGCTTTTTGCCCTTGCACAGGCCGAGCTCCACCTTCACGCGGCTGTCCTTGAAATACAGCGACAGCGGCACGAGCGTCAGCCCGTCCTGCTTCGTGCGGGCGTAGAGCTTCGTGATCTCCCGCCGGTGCATGAGCAGGCGCTTCGGCCGGTCGGGGTCGCGGTTGTAGATGCTGCCGTGCTCGTAGGGGCTGATGTGGATGCCGTAGGCAAACAGTTCCCCGTTTTTCACGGTGCAGAACGAATCCTTCAGATTGACCGTGCCCGCGCGGATGGACTTGACCTCGGTGCCGAAGAGCTCCACACCGGCCTCGAACCGCTCGAGCACGAAATAGTCATGCAGGGCCTTGCGGTTGGCCGCGACCTGCTTGACGCCCTTGGCTCTCGGCATGGCGGGGACCTCCTTCGTGCGAAATCGTGGATATAGTTTAGCACATCCGGCGGCAAATGAAAAGAGCGAAATCAGCAGAAATAACGCTGAAGGGTCGCAACGGCATCGCGGCGGGCGACCACGTCGCCGTGTTCGCCGATGTGTGCGTACAGCTCCTCGGTGCACGGCAGCGGCTTGCCGAACTCGAAGAGCGCGTTCGGCAGCGCCTCGTCCTCGGCGCGCACGAACAGCTCCCAGCCGCCGTCTATGTACACCACGTCCGAGTCGAGCCCGGCCGGAAAACAGCCCAGCGCTGCGGTCAGGTCCGCAAACGAGCGGAACCGGAATCGGCGCGGCGGGTCGGAAATGGGTCTGGCGATGAGCAGCACCTCCTTTTCGGCAACGAACAGTTCGATCTTCATACTTGTCCAGGGCGCGAGCCCGTGCGTCTCGAGCGCACTGTCGACGGCGGTGCGGATGTCGGCCTCGCGCAGCGCGGCCCACTCGGCGCGCGGTATGCGCATGGCCACGGCGCCGGCGTCAGCGGTTTCCACAAGCATGGGAATGGCCTCCCTTGGTGTCGGTTTCCGGACAGACGTCCGGTTAGGCTCAGTATAGCGTTCGAGCGCGCGTTTCGCTACTCAAAATATATGGCAATCGGCGCAGGAATATGGTATCATGCCAATTGAAAAAAGGAGTGGATGTTTCATGGAACTGATCGAAGAAAAGCTCAGGACCCTCACGAGCTACCACGGCGTGATCGTCAACGTCCGGCTCGACGAGGCGCGCCTGCCTGACGGCAGCACGGCCAAGCGCGAGGTCGTGGAGCATCCGGGCGGCGTGACGGTCCTGCCGCTGGAGGCCGACGGCACGGTCTGGTGCGTGCGGCAGTACCGCTATCCGTTTTCGCGCACGCTGCTCGAGGTGCCGGCCGGCAAGCTCGAGCCGGGCGAGGCGCCGGAGCTGGCCGCGGCGCGCGAGCTCTCGGAGGAGACGGGCCTGACGGCTGGCCGACTGCAGTATCTGGGCGCGAACTACACCTCGCCCGGCTACTCGGAGGAGGTGCTGCACATCTATCTGGCGCGCGACCTGCATCGCGGCGCGGCGCACCTCGACCCCGGTGAATTTCTGAACGTGGAGCGGCATCCGCTGGAAGATTTGGTGCAGATGGCGCTCAATGGTGAACTCTGCGACGGGAAAACGACAGTTGCCCTGCTGAAAACGCAGCTTTTGCTCGCGCGCGAGCGCGGCGAGGCGGCTGGCAGCGGGTTGTGATTGCTTTTCCGCGAAAAGCATGCTATAATTCATCGTTAGGTTCCGCTAAAATCGGGCAAGCTACGCACGGAGCGTATTTGCCCGGCCACAGATGCGGAGCTGCACTCTGCTTTCGCAGCATGAGAGGTGTCAAATAGTTTGGATAGATATGTAATACATGGCGGCAGGCCCCTGCACGGGGAGATCGAGATCAGCGGCGCGAAAAATGCGGCCGTGGCGATCATCCCGGCAGCGCTGATGGTCGATGGTGTCTGCCGGATCGAGAATATGCCCCAGATCAGCGACGTGGATATGCTCCTGAAGATCCTGCAGGGGCTGGGCGCGCGGGTGGAATACCTCAGCCCCTCCGCCGTCGAGATTGACTGCACCCAGGTGCGCTTCACCGAGCCGCCGTATGACCTGATGCGCAAGATCCGCGCGTCGTACTACTTCATCGGCTCGATGCTCGGCCGCTTCGGCTCGGCCAAGACGACCATGCCCGGCGGCTGCAACTTCGGCGTCCGGCCGATCGACCAGCACATCAAGGGCATGACCGCGATGGGTGCGAACGTCGAGGTGAAAAACGGCTTTGTCTACGCCGACACGCCGGACGGCCGCCTGCACGGGGCAAAGGTATATCTGGATAAGGTCTCGGTCGGCGCGACGATGAACATCATCATCGCGGCGACGCTTGCGCGCGGCCGCACCGTGATCGAGAACGCGGCGCGCGAGCCGCACATCGTTGACCTCGCCAACTTCCTCAACTCCATGGGCGCCGACATTCGCGGCGCCGGCACGGATTCCATCCGAATCCAGGGGGTCGACCGCCTGCATGGCGGCACGTACAGCGTCATCCCCGACCAGATCGAGGCGGGCACGTATATGACGGCCTGCGCTGCGGCCGGCGGGGAAGTGCGCCTCGCGAACGTGATCCCGCGCCATCTGGAGTGCATCAGCGCCAAGCTGCGCGAGATGGGCGTCACCGTCGTCGAGGGCGGGGACAGCGTGCTCGTGCGCAGCAACGGCCGCCTGCGTCCCACCAGCGTCAAGACCCAGCCGTATCCCGGCTTCCCGACGGATATGCAGCCGCAGATCAGCGTGGCGCTGTGTCTGGCCGACGGCACGAGCTTCGTGACCGAGGGCGTGTATGACAATCGCTACAAGTACATTCAGGAGCTCGGCCGCATGGGCGCGGACGCGCACGTGGATGGCTGCACGGCCATCATCAACGGCGTGGAGGGCCTGCACGGCGCGGAAGTCCGGGCGTGCGACCTGCGCGCCGGCGCCGCCGTGGTCATTGCGGGACTGTGCGCCGCGGGGGAGACCGTGGTCACGGACATCCATTTTATCGAGCGCGGCTATGAAAACTTCGTCGGCAAGCTGCGCGGTGTCGGGGCCGACATAGTGCTCGAGCGCGACAGCGCCGAGCAGTGCGCGGCGGCCGCTGCCGAATGAACATCGCACTGTTTGCCAGCGGGTCGAGCGGCAACTGCGCCCTCGTGTCCGACGGCGAGACGCATATTTTGATCGACGCCGGCATTTCCGCGCGGCGCATCCGCGCGGGGCTCACCGCGCAGGATGTCGCGCCGGCCGACCTCGCGGGCGTGCTTGTGACGCACGAACACTCCGACCACGTCAAGGGCCTGACCGTCCTGCTGCGCCGCGACCCCGTGGCGGTGTATGCGCTGCCGGCGGTGTGCGCCGCGCTGCGCAAGCTGCTGCCCGAGCGGACGGACTGCCTGCACGAGATCACGCCGGGTGAGCCGTTTTGTCTCGGCGCCGTGCGCGTGACGGCGTTTCCCACGCCGCATGACGCGGCCGGGAGCTGCGGCTACCGGCTCGACGGGTCGGCGTGCTTCGGCTTCTGCACCGACCTCGGCACCGTGACGGATGCCGTGCGCGCGGCGCTGTGCGGCGTGGACTGCGCCGTCATTGAGGCCAACCACGACCCGGGGCTGCTGCGCACCGGGCCATACCCGGTCTATCTCAAGCGCCGGATCGCATCCGATCACGGCCATCTGTCCAATGAAGGCGCCGGGGCGCTGGCGGTGTACCTCGCGGAAAACGGGGCGCAGCAGCTTATCCTCGGCCATCTCAGCCGGGAGAACAACACGCCCCGCACCGCGCTCGAGACCGTTTCGCTCGCGCTCGCGGCGGCCGGCTTTCAGCCCGGCACGCAGCCGGAGCTGTACGCAGCCCCGGCGGAGACGACGCTCGCGCTCACGGCGGGAAAGGCGTGCGTATGCTGTCGATAACCCTCGTCTGCGTCGGAAAGATGCGCGAGACCTATTATATCTCCGCGTTCGCGGAATATGCCAAGCGGCTGGGCGCCTATTGCCGGTTTGAACTGGCGGAGCTGCCGGAGCAGCGTCTGCCGGAGCGCCCGTCGCAGAAAGAGATCCGCGCTGCGCTGGAAAAAGAGGCGCAGGCCATCCGTGCGCGCATCCCGAAGGGCGCGGCCGTGATTGCCATGTGCGTCGAGGGCAGGCTCCTCTCGAGTGAGGCGCTCGCGCAGCAGCTCGCCGGTTACGCTGCGGGCGGCACGTCGAAGGTGTGCTTTCTCGTCGGCGGGTCGTTCGGTCTCGACGAGGGCCTCAAGCGCGAGGCGTCGCTGCGGCTGAGCATGTCGCCGATGACGTTTCCGCACCATCTGGCGCGCGTCATGCTCGCCGAGCAGATCTACCGCGCGTGCACGATCAACGCGGGCACGCAATATCATAAATGAAATAGGAGAAACAACATGGCGCAAGAGCTGAAAGCAGAGTGGGGCAGATCGCTTCCCGGCGATTTGCTCAAGCGCTGGCCGCGCGATGCGGACGGCGAACCGGTGCCCCCGGCAATGCTGACCAAGTGCACGGGTGTGGATATGGACGACGTGCTGCTGGTCAATATGCTGGAGGCCTATGGCATCCCCTGTCTGAAAAACTATCCCGGGGACGGTCAGTTTGGCAAGATCATGTTAGGTATGTCCGGTTACGGAGTGGAAATTCTGGTTCCTGAGACGCTGCTTGCCGATGCGCAGGCACTTCAGGAAGGCTGCGCTGAGGCGCTGACGGAAGGAGACGACAATGCGTAATTACATGGAAGAATACCAGCGCTGGCTCGACAGCCCCGCGCTCTCCAATGCGGAGTGGGAAGAGCTCAACGCCATCCGCGATGACAAAAAAGAGATCGAGAGCCGCTTTTTCGCCCCGCTCGAGTTCGGCACGGCCGGCCTGCGCGGCGAGATGGCGCTCGGCTGCCGCCGCATGAACATTCACGTCATCCGCCACGCCACGCAGGCGTTCGCGGAGGTCATCAAGGCCGAGGGCGAGAGCGCGTGCGCGCGCGGCATCGCCATCTGCTTCGACTGCCGCGTCAACAGTGAGCGCTTTGCCCGCGAGGCGGCGGGCGTCATGGCGGCCAACGGCATCCATGTGCGCATTTTCGACGCCCTGCGCCCGACGCCGGAGCTGTCGTTCGCCGTCAAGCACTACGGTACCACGGCCGGCCTGAACATCACGGCCAGCCACAACCCGAAAGAGTATAACGGCTACAAGGTCTACTGGTCCGACGGGGCACAGCTCCCGCCGCAGCACGCTGCCGCCATCGCCAAAAACATGGAGCGGCTGGACATCTTCAACGATATCCAGCGCATGGACTTTGACGACGCGGTGCGTCAGGGCCTTGTGGAGTTCATGGGCGCGGAGACGGACGAGGCGTTTTTGTCCAACGTTCTGCGCCAGCCGATCGACCCGGACGTTGTCCGCCGCGTGGCCGACCGGTTCAAGATCGTCTACACGCCGTTTCACGGTGCGGGCTGGCACCTCGTGCCTGAGGCGCTGCACCGCCTGGGTATGACGCAGGTCATCCCCGTCAAGGAGCAGATGGTGCTCGACGGCACGTTCCCGACCGTCAAGAGCCCGAACCCGGAAAATCCGGAGGGCTTCTATCTGGCCGTCGACCTCGCCAAGGAGGTCGGCAGCGACCTTATCCTCGGCACAGATCCGGACTCCGACCGCGTCGGCGTCATGGTCCGCGGTGCGGACGGGGAGTACCACACCATCACCGGCAACCAGATGGGCGTGCTGCTGCTCGACTATATCATCACGGCGCGCCGCCGCAAGGGCACGCTGCCGGAAAACGCGGCTGCGATCTCGACGATCGTCACGTCCAAAATGGTGCGCCGCATCTGCGATGTGAACGACATCCACTTTGACGAGACGTTCACGGGCTTCAAATTCATGGCCGAGAAGCTGGCCGAGTACCAGCGCGACGGTTCGTATCAGTACGTGCTCGCCTTCGAGGAGAGCTACGGCTACATGATGGGCGACTATGTCCGCGACAAGGACGCCGTGACCGCCTGCGTGATGATCACGGAGATGGCGGCGTACTACTTCGAGCAGGGCATGACGCTCGCGCAGGCGCTCGACGCGCTGTATGAAAAGTACGGCTTCTACGGGGAGCGCACGCTCAACCTCGTCATGCCGGGCCTCGACGGTCTGGAGAAGATGCGCGCGCTCATGGCGCAGCTGCGCCGCGAGCCGCTGCAGGAGATCGCGGGCACGAAGGTCGTGCGCATGCGCGACTATCAGGACGGCTCGGTGTACGTCATGGGCCTCGGAAAGATGGACAAAACGCCCATCTCCGGCTCGAACGTGCTGTACTTTGAGCTGGACGACGGCTGCTCGTTCATCGTCCGCCCGTCCGGCACGGAGCCGAAGATCAAGGTGTACATCCTTGGCGTCGGCGCGACGCGTTCCGAGTGCGACGAGCGCGTGCAGCGCTACGCGCAGTTCGCCGAGACGCTGCGCGGCTGAACCGAAACCACACGCCCCG
The DNA here is from genome assembly GCA_934589185.1 of uncultured Oscillospiraceae bacterium. Taxonomy (GTDB): domain Bacteria; phylum Bacillota; class Clostridia; order Oscillospirales; family Oscillospiraceae; genus CAG-103. Next base: position 22,712 of record CAKTNQ010000002.1, read on the forward strand.
GCCCTCCGGCAGCTTTCGCCGGAGGGCCGGATTTTTGAGGGATCGCTATGAAAGAGAAAATCAAGCAGCTCTTTGGCCTCTTCGGCGCGTTCGCCGTCGTCGGCGTGACGACATTCGGCGGCGGCTATGCCATGCTGCCCGCGCTGCAGCGCGAGGTCGTGGAAAAGCGCCGCTGGGCCACGGAGGAAGAGGTCATGGACTGGTACGCCATCGGCCAGTGTACGCCGGGCGTCATCGCGGTCAACACCGCCACGTTCGTCGGGCAGAAGCAGGCGGGCGTCTGGGGCGGCATTTTTGCCACGCTGGGCGTCGTGTTCCCGTCGCTCGTCATCATTATGATCATCGCGGCCTTTATCCAGAACTTCGCGCACCTGCCCGCCGTGCAGAATGCGTTCGCCGGCATCCGTGTGTGCGTGTGCGTGCTCATCCTCAACGCCGTTGTGAAGCTGTGGAAAAAATCCATCGTGGACTGGAAGACGTTTCTGATCTTTCTGCTCGTGTTCGCAGGCAGCGTGTTTCTGAATGTCTCGCCGGTGCTGTATGTGCTCGCGGCCGCGCTCGCCGGCATCGTCATCAAGGAACTGGAGGCGCGTAAGGCATGATTTATTTGCGCCTGTTCTGGGAGTTTTTCAAGACCGGTCTGTTTTCCGTCGGCGGCGGGCTTGCCACACTCCCATTTATTTATGACATGTCCGACCGCACGGGCTGGTTCACCTATCAGCAGATCGCGGACATGGTCGCGGTGTCGGAGTCCACGCCCGGCCCCATCGGCGTCAACACGGCGACGTATGTGGGCTACATCACGGGCGGCGTCCCCGGCGCGCTCGTTGCGACGCTCGGCCTCGTCACCCCGGCGGTCATCTGCATCCTCATCATCGCGTCCTGCCTGAAAAAGTTCCGGGAGAACCGGTTTGTTGACCATGCGTTTTACGGGCTGCGTCCGGCCTCCGCTGCGCTGATCGCGGCGGCGGGCTTTTCCGTCGTGCGCATCTCGCTGCTGCAGGAGAGCGCCTTTCAGGCCAGCGGCCGGTTTGCGGATCTGTTTTTCTGGAAGGGGCTGCTGCTCGCCGCCGTCATCTGGGTGCTGACGAATGTCGTCAAGCCGACGAAAAAGCTGCATCCGATCGTGTACATCGCGGCGTCTGCCGTTGTCGGCATCGTGTTCTCGTTTGCCGGCGCGTGAAGTCAAAACAGGTTCGCCAGAACCCACATACACAGCGCGGAGATCGCTCCGTGCAGCAGGCGCCCGACCGTGTGTCGGGCGCTTTTGATGTCTGTCCCGGCGATGACCGCCGCTGTCTGGCAGTGCACGGATACGCCGCCCCAGCCGATGAGAAAGGCCGCGAGGGCGAGGTTTCCCGGCGTCGGCGTCAGGCCCTGCATCGCGCCGATGCCGGTGCCGAGTTCGAGCACGCCCGTGCACAGCGCGCGGGCAAAGTGCAGCTCCAGCCCCAGCCGGGCGGCAAGCGTGCCCACCAGCGCCGGCAGCAGGCCGGAGGCGTCGAGGATCCCGGTCACGACGCTGAACGTGACCACAAAGCCGCTGACCGTCAGTACCGCGCGCACGGAGCTGCGCACGGCCTCCGGCAGCGCCTGCGAGAGCGACACGGCCGCGATCTGTGTGCGCTCCTCCGGTTGGAGACCGCCGCTGCGCGGGGCAAATAGCATGCCGACAAGAACGGCGGACAGCACGTGCACGCCGTAGAGCAGCAGACCATAGCCCGCGCTGTGAAACACGCCCACGCCCGCCGCACCGACGAGAAACGCCGGGCCGGAATTGTTGCACAGCGCGAGCGCGCGCTCGGCCTGCTCGCGCGTGAGCGCACCGCTGCGCCGCAGCCGGGCCACGGCGTCCGCACCGAGCGGGTACCCGCCCGTTACGCCCAGCAGCAGCGCCGACGCGCCCGCGCCGCCGATGCCGAAGAGCTTTTGCGTCACGGGGGAGAGCCATCTGCCGAGGATGCCCGGCAGCCCGAGCTGCTGCAGCAGCGACGAGAGAATGAAAAACGGCAGCAGCGACGGTACGATCATCTGCGCGCAGAGGCTCAGCCCCGCGCGCGCGCTCTCGAGCGCCGCCTGCGAGCACAGCAGCAGCGCGCCGAGCGCCGTCAGCGTCACCGCGAGCGCGATGTAATTGCTCCGTTTGCCTTCCACCGGCATCCCTCCCAGAAGCATGTTCTCGTGCATTTGTATGCCTGTCCCGGCCTAAACTTGCCTGCGGGCGCATAAAATGGCTTGCAGCGAAGGGGGTGAGCCGGTGAAGCGGCTGTCAGATATTCCGCTCGAGATCGCGGAGCGGCTGGACCTGCCGGCGGAATCCGTGGCCGGTGTGCCGAAGCTGACCGTGACCGGCCGGCGCCGCGCGCTGGTGGAAAACCACTGCGGTCTGCTCGAATACAGCCACGAGTGCATCGTGGTCGACGGCGGGCGGGTGCGCGTGTGCATCCGCGGCACGAACCTGCAGCTCGTGGCCATGGACAGCACGGCGCTGCTGATCTCCGGCACGATCGCGTGTGCCGAGTTTGCGTGAGGTGATGGGTTTGACGCGGTGGATCCTGGCCCTTTGCGGCTATGTGCGGCTGGAGGTGTGCGGCGTGCACCCGGAGCGCGTGCTCAATGCGTGCGCGGCGGCGGGCATCGCCTGCACGGCGTCCGAGCCGGTGGACGCCTATACGCTGTGCATCACGGTGCGCGCGCGCTGCGCGGATACGGTGACGGAGCTGGCGCGCCGGAGCCAGTGCGAGGTGAAAACGCTCTACCGCCGTGGCCTGCCGCAGCTGCTGCGGCGCGCGGCGCGCTACCGGGGCGCGTGCGCGGGGCTGCTGGCGGTGGTGCTGGCGCTGCTGGCATCGTCGCTGTTCATCTGGCGCATCGACGTGACCGGCAACGAGACGCTCACGACCGGGCAGATCCTGCGCTGTCTGGACGAATGCGGCGTGCGCCTGGGCACATACTGGCCCGCGCTGTCGAACGATCTGGTACGCAACGACATGATCCTGCGCCTGCCGGAGCTGCGCTGGCTCACCGTGAACGTACACGGCAGCCGCGCCGAGGTGATCGTGCGCGAAAAGGAGCCCCTGCCGGACATCACGCCGGACGACACGCCCGTGAGCATTTACGCCTCCGCGACCGGGGTCATCCTGAGCATGGACGTCTACGCCGGGGAGGCGCGCGTCGCGCCCGGCGCGGCGGTGGAGCCGGGCGATGTGCTCGTGTCCGGCGCGGTCACGGACCTCGGCGGCGGGGTGCGTCCGGTGTGCGCGCGCGCCGACATCCGCGCGCGCACGCGGCAGGTGCTGACGGGGCAGATCGCCCTGACGGAGACGGAAAAACAGCCTGCGCACGGCGCGCGGACACGCTGGGCGCTGCGCGTGGGGAAAAAGCGGATCAATTTTTATCAAAACAGTGGAATTTCTGACGCGGAATGTGATAAAATCATTCATGAATATCCTTTTGCGATCCGGGGCGTGTTCACGCTGCCGTTTTCGCTGGTGCGCGAGCGCGTGCAGCCGTATCGGACGGCGGACGCGCAGGTGCCGGAGGACACGGCGCGCGCATCGCTCGAGCAGGCGCTGCTGCAGCAGCTGCGCGAGACAATCGGCGCGGACGGCGCGATCCTTTCCTATGAAACGGCGGCGGAGACCGCCGGAGGCGTGCTGACCGTGACGCTCACGGCCGAGTGCGAGCAGGAGATCGGCCGCGCGCAGGCGACGCCGGACGCGGAATTTTTACAGCTTCGGCCGCCGGCCGGGGAAGGGACTACAGCAGATGATTGAAAAAACCATGGAAGTCGACAGAATGGAGGACGTCATCAGCGTGTTCGGGTCGTTTGACCAGAACCTGCGGATGATCGAGACCGAATACAACGTGCGCGTGACCGACCGCGACGAGCAGATCCACATCACCGGCGAGGCCGAGAACGTGCTCTATGCCGAAAAGGCCATTGCCGGCCTGCTGTCGCTGGCGGCCAAGGGCGAGGAGATCGGCGAGCAGAACGTGCGCTATATCTTCCGCCTTGTGCGCGAGGGCCGGGAGCAGAAGATCCAGGAGCTTGCGGGCGACGTGGTGTGCATCACAGCCAAGGGCAAGCCCATCAAGGCCAAGACGCTCGGCCAGCGTGCATATCTGGACGCCATCGAGCAAAACACGATCACGCTCGGCGTCGGCCCGGCCGGCACCGGCAAGACCTACCTTGCCGTGGCGGAGGCGGTCGCGGCGTTTCGCGCCGAGCGCGTCAACCGCATCATCCTCACGCGCCCGGCGGTCGAGGCGGGCGAGCGGCTGGGCTTTCTGCCCGGCGACCTGCAGAACAAGGTCGACCCCTACCTGCGCCCGCTGTACGACGCGCTCTTCGAGATGCTCGGCGCGGACGCCTACGCGAAGTATCTCGAGCGCGGCAACATCGAGGTCGCGCCGCTGGCGTACATGCGCGGCCGCACGCTCGACGACAGCTTCATCATCCTCGACGAGGCGCAGAATACCTCCCGCGAGCAGATGAAGATGTTCCTGACGCGCATCGGCTTCGGCTCGCACGTCGTCATCACCGGCGACGTGACGCAGATCGACCTGCCGTCGGACAAGCCGTCCGGTCTCAAGGAGGCGCTGCGCATCCTCGACCGCATTGACGACATCGCCATCTGCCGCCTGACGGGCGCGGACGTCGTGCGCCACGTGCTCGTGCAGAAGATCATTGCCGCCTACGAGCAGGACGACAAGCAGAAAGAAAAACGCGCTGCGGCCGCGGCCAAAAAGCCCGCTGCGCGCAAGACGACTGCGAGGAAAAAAGTATGACACAGGCGAAGATCACCATCACCCGCACGCGCCGCGGTCTCGGCTTTCCGGACACGCAGCGCTATGTCAAGCGCGCGGCCGCCGCAGCGCTCAAAGCCGAGGGCGTGACCGTTCCGTGCGAGCTCGACGTGACGCTCACGGACGATGCCGTCATCCACATCATCAACCGCGAGCAGCGCGGCGTGGACCGCGCGACGGACGTGCTGTCGTTTCCCATGAACGAGCTCACGCCCGGCGCGTTCAACCCCGATGCCTGCGAGTGGGACTATGAGACCGACCGCGCCATGCTCGGCGACATGGTCATCTCCATGGAGCGCTGCGCCGAACAGGCCGAGACCTACGGCCACAGCTTCGCGCACGAGGTCAGCTATCTGACCGTGCACTCCGTGCTGCACCTGCTCGGCTACGACCATGTGGACGAGGGCGAGGACAAGCGCCGCATGCGCGCACGCGAAAAAGAGATCATGCGTCTGCTGGACGTATAAGGAGAAACGAATGATTACCAAAACCGCTATGATTACCATCTGCGGACGGCCGAACGTCGGCAAGTCCACGCTCACCAACGCCCTCGTGGGCGAGAAGATCGCCATCGTCTCGAACAAGCCCCAGACGACGCGCAACCGCATCAGCGCCGTCGTCAACCGCGGCGACACGCAGCTGATCCTGATGGACACGCCGGGCTTTCACAAGCCGCGCAACCGCCTGGGCGACTATATGGTGCAGGTCGTGCGTGAGAGCGTGGCGGACGTCGACGGCGTGATGCTCGTCGTCGAGCCCATCGCCTCCATCGGCGAGCAGGAGCACGCGCTCATCGAGCGCATCCGCACATCCAACGCCCCGGCCGTGCTCGTCATCAACAAGATCGACACGGTGGAAAAGCCGGAGCTGCTGGCCGTCATCGCCGCCTATTCCGCGGCGCTGCCGTGGCGCGCGATCGTGCCGGTGTCGGCTCAGAACGGCGACGGGCTCGAGGAACTCTTCGGTGAGCTTGCGCAGCTTGCCGTGCCGGGGCCGCAGCTGTTTCCGGACGATATGATCTCCGACATGCCGGAAAAGCAGATTTGCGCCGAGCTCGTGCGCGAAAAGCTGCTGCTGTGCCTCGATAAGGAGATCCCGCACGGCACGGCCGTCGAGGTCACGAAGTTTTCCGAGCGCGATAACGGCATCATCGACATGGACGTGACCATTTACTGCGAAAAAGAGAGCCACAAGGGCATCATCATCGGCAAGCGCGGCGCCATGCTCAAAAAGATCGGCGAGCTCGCGCGGCAGGATATCGAGCGCTTCATGGGCACGAAGGTGTACCTGCAGACGTGGGTCAAGGTCAAGGAAAACTGGCGCGACTCGGCAGCCCAGCTGCGCAATTTTGGCTTTACCGACCAGTGACCCTTTATTACCAGCCATAAATCCACCCCGCTGTGCAGACACTATGCCCAGCGAGGTGGTTCATTGTGCAAGACGATCTTTTCTGGCAGCTGTTCACGGATACCGGTGATCCGCTCGGCTACCTTTACTACCGCGCCGCGCAAAACGCGCTGGCGCAGACGACCGATGAGCCTGCGGCGGATGCGACCGTCCGCCGCCCGGCCTGATGAGGTACATACGATGTTTCTTACGACCCGAGGTCTCGTCCTGCGCGAGGTGCGCTACAAAGAGGCGGACAAGATCCTCACCGTGCTCACGCAGCACGAGGGGAAGGTGACCGTCCGCGCGCGCGGCGCGCTGCGCAAGGGCAGCCGCATCACGGCGGCGACGCAGCTGCTGACGTATTCGGACATGACGATTTTTGAAAACCGCGGCCGCCGCACGCTCAACGAGGCGTCCACGGTCGAGGAGTTTCTCGGTCTGCGCGCAGACCTCGGCGCGTTTGCGCTCGGGAGCTATTTTGCCGAGCTGCTCGAGACCGTGTCCGCCGAGGAATACCCCGACCCGCCGGTGCTGCAGCTTGGGCTCAACAGCCTGTATGCGCTCAGCCGCGCGCTCTGCCCGCCGGAGCAGATCAAGGCCGTGTTTGAGCTGCGGCTCATGTGCCTTGCGGGCTACGAGCCGGACCTGTCCTGCTGCGCGCAGTGCGGCGCAGCGGAGCCGGACGAGCCGTGGTTTTCCCCGCGCGGCGGCGCGGTGTACTGCGCGCACTGCCGGGGCGCAAGCTCCTCGGCCGTCACGCCGCTGCTGCCGGAGACGCTGGCCGCTATGCGGCACATTGTAAACGCCGACCCCAAAAAAATCTTTTCCTTCACGCTCGGCGACGCGGGCCGCAAACAGCTTGCGCACGTGTGCGAGGATTATACGGCGACGCAGCTCGAGCGGGGCTTTGCGTCGCTCGATTACTGGAAGAAAGTGAAAGACTGACATGAAGCACATCCTCATGATCGCCACCGGCGGCACCATCGCGTCCAAGGAGACGGCCGACGGGCTCACGCCGCAGCTCACCTCCGAGGAGCTGCTCGCCGAGGTGCCGGAGCTCGAGCAGCTGTGCCGGATCGACACCGTGCAGCTCATGAACCGCGACAGTACGAACATCAACAGCCGCGACTGGCTGCAGATGGCGGCCTGCGTGCGCGAGCACTACGACGGCTACGACGGCTTTGTCCTCACGCACGGCACGGACACGATGGCCTACACGGCGGCGGCCCTGTCGTACCTGATTCAGAATAACGCCAAGCCCGTCGTCATCACCGGCTCGCAGAAGTCGATCTTCAACCAGGACACCGACGCGCGCGAGAACCTGCGCGATGCCTTTCTCTATGCCTGCGACGACGGCGCCTGCGGCGTGCACATCGTCTTTGACCACAAGGTCATTCTCGGCACCCGCGCGCGCAAGATGCGCACGAAGAGCTACAATGCCTTTTCCAGCATCGACTACCCTGAGACGGCCATCCTGCGCGGCCGGCAGGTCGTGTATTACATCCCGGAGCACGTCACAGGCGCGCCGGAGTTTTACGACCGGCTCGACCCCGGCGTGTTCGTGCTCAAGCTCATCCCCGGCATCGACGCCGGCATTTTCGACTACCTCAAGGCCCATTACCGCGCGCTCGTGATCGAGAGCTTCGGCGTCGGCGGTCTGCCGTGCTACGGCGACGAGAGCTTTTACCACGCCGTGCGCGACTGGGTGCAGTCCGGCCGCGTCATCGTCATGACGACGCAGGTGCCGCACGAGGGCAGCGACATGGAAGTGTATCAGGTCGGCCACCGCGCCAAGCGCGAGCTGGGCCTCATCGAGGCCTACAGCATGACGAGCGAGGCCGTGGTCACAAAGCTGATGTGGATCCTCGGCCAGACGGACGATTACGCGGAGATCTGCCGCCTGTTCCGGACGCCGGTGCAGAAGGATCAGATCTACTGAGGAGGAAACACCATGGATTTTCAGGCAGAATACCGCAGCAAGCTGCGCACACCCGCCGAGGCGGTGCGCGCGGTGAAAAACGGCGACTGGGTGGACTATACGTCGGGCCTCGGCTTTCCACCGCTGCTCGATGCGGCGCTCGCCGCCCGGCGCGACGAGCTGCACGATGTGAAGGTGCGCGGCAACCTCTGTGCCGGCCCGGTGCAGATCGTCGAGTGCGACCCGGAGCAGGCGCATTTTCTCTACCACACGTGGCACTGCTCGGCGTATGAGCGGCGGCTGTGCGACCGCGGCCTGTGCTACTACACGCCGATGATCTTCCGCAACCTCGCGTGGTACTACCGCGAATTTCTGACAGTCAACGTCGCCATGGCTTCCGTCGCGCCGATGGACCGTCACGGGTATTTCAGCCTCTCGGCCGCGACCGGCGTGTCCCGCGCCATTCTCGACCGGGCGGACATCGTCATTCTGGAGGTCAACGAGCACCTGCCGCGTCTGCGCGGCGGGTTCGACGAGGTCATCCACATTTCCGATGTGGATATGGTCGTCGAGGGGGCGCACGCGCCGTTCGGCGACCTGCCCGCGCACCCGGCGACGGCGGAGGACACCGCCATTGCGAACCTCCTCCTGCCGCACATCTGCGACGGGGCGACCGTCCAGCTCGGCATCGGCGGCATGCCCACCGTGCTCGGAAAGCTGCTGGCCCAGTCCGGCCTGCACGACCTCGGCATGCACACGGAGCTGTGCTCGGACGCCTACCTTGACCTGTACGAGGCCGGCGTGCTCACGAACCGCCGCTGCACGCTCCACCGCGGGCAGGGAATGCTCGGCATCGTGCTCGGGTCAAAGCGGCTGTATGATTGGGTCGACGATAACCCCGGTGTCATCGCGGCGCCGCTGTCGTATGTCAACGCGCCGGAGGTCATCGCGCAGCTCGACAACATGGTGTCCATCAACAGCTGCATCGCGGCCGATCTCTACGGGCAGGTCGCGTCCGAAAGCTCCGGCCTGCGCCAGATCAGCGGCACGGGCGGCCAGCTCGACTTTCTCACGGGTGCTGCCATGGCCCGCGGCGGCAAGGCGTTCATCTGCATGACGTCCACGTTCACGGACAAGCAGGGCACGCGCCGTTCGCGCATCCTGCCGCACTTCGGCGGCGACATCGTCACGTCCCCGCGCTCACAGGCGTATTACCTTGCGACGGAGTACGGCGTGGTCAACCTCGCCGGGCGCAGCACGTGGGAGCGCGCCGAGGCGCTCGTGTCCATCGCGCACCCGGACTTTCGCGAGCAGCTCATTGCGGCGGCGGAGGCGCAGAAGATCTGGCGCCGGAGCGCGAAACGCTAAGCGCGCGCTAAAATGCGGCGCCGTGCGCAGATTTCGCTTGTTTTCCCGCGCGACATCGCATACAATGGAGACCGATAAGGGAGTAATTGGCGCGAACCTTCGCGCGGCCCAGCCAACAACCGATCCGCAGGATCTGGCCCGGTCTGAAATGATGAGACTTATCTGCCGAGAGGCAGATAAGTCTTTTTTTCATTTCCGGGAAAACTGTATCTGACACCTGAAGGAGGACGAAACCGTGGAATACTACCGGCAGCCGCCATCGGACACCCTGCACGCACTCGACAGCACACCCGACGGTCTCACACCAGAGCAGGCCGCCGCGCGCCTAGCGCGCGACGGGCGCAATGCGCTTACCGAGCCGCCGAAACCGTCGCTCGTGAAACGATTTTTCCAGCAGCTGGCCGACCCCATGATCCTCGTGCTGCTTGCGGCGGCGCTGATCTCGGCCGTCACGAGCGCGTATGCGCACGAGAGCTTTGCCGATGTCATCATCATTCTCATCGTCGTCATCATCAACGCGGTGCTCGGCGTGTACCAGGAGAGCAAGGCCGAGCAGGCCATCGCCGCCCTGAAGGAACTGAGCGCCGCGCACAGCCGCGTCCTGCGCGGCGGGAAGCTCGTCACCGTCCCCAGCGAGGAGCTGGTCGCGGGCGATGTGCTCGTGCTTGAGGCGGGCGACGCCGTTCCGGCCGATGCGCGCGTACTCGAGAGTGCGAGCCTGCGCGCCGAGGAGGCCGCCCTGACCGGTGAGAGCGTGCCGGTGACAAAATCGCCCGACGCGCTCACAGCCGCCGGTGACATCGGTCTCGGCGACCGCAGCAACATGCTCTATCTCGGCAGCAGCATCGTCTACGGACGCGGCCGCGCCGTCGTCACAGAGACCGGCATGCAGACGCAGATGGGCCACATCGCCGACGCGCTCACGCAGACAAAGGAGAATAAGACGCCCCTGCAGCTGCGCCTGTCGCAGCTGAGCCGCATCCTGACGTGGCTCGTGCTGGGCATCTGCGTGGTGGTGTTCGCGGTCGGCGTGCTGCGCGCCGGGACCATCAACGGCCGCGTCGTGCTCGATACGTTCCTGATCGCCGTCAGCCTCGCGGTCGCGGCCATTCCGGAGGGGCTGGCCGCGGTCGTGACGATCGTGCTGTCCATCGGCGTGACGAACATGAGCCGCCGCAGTGCGGTCATCCGCCGCCTCACGGCCGTGGAGACGCTCGGCTGCGCGCAGGTCATCTGCTCGGATAAGACCGGCACGCTCACGCAAAACCGCATGACCGTGACGGAGTGCGCTGCCGGTGATGAGCACCTGCTCGCCACGGCCATGGCCCTGTGCGTCGACGCGGTGCACGACCCGGAGACGGACACCGTGACCGGCGAGCCGACCGAGGCCGCGCTCGTGCGCTGGGCGGTCGCGCAGGGCCTGGCGCCGAGCGCGCTGCGCGCGCAGTATCCGCGCGTGGCCGAGGCACCGTTTGACAGCGAACGCAAGATGATGAGCACCCTGCACGCCGACGGCAGCTCCGTCGTGCAGTATACCAAGGGCGCACCCGACGTGCTGCTGCCGCTGTGCGACCGGATCTGGATCGACGGCCGCGCCGAGCCCATGACGGATGCGCACCGCGCCGAGATCGCGGCGCGCAATCATGCCATGACCGGCAAAGCCCTGCGCGTGCTGGCGGCGGCCATGCGCACGTATGACGCGCTGCCGGACGACACGTCCCCCGCGGCGCTCGAGCAGCACCTGTGCTTTCTCGGCCTCACGGGCATGATCGATCCGGTGCGGCCCGAAGTCGTGGACGCCATCCGCGCCTGCCGCAGCGCCGGCATCCGGCCTGTCATGATCACCGGCGACCACGTGGACACCGCCACCGCAATCGCCAAAGAGCTCGGCCTGCTCGGCCCCGGCGACGAGGCCGTCACCGGCACGGAGCTCAGCGCCATGGACGACGCCGCGTTTTCCCGCCGTCTGCAGCACATCAGCGTCTATGCCCGCGTACAGCCGGAGCACAAGACCCGCATCGTCAAGGCCTGGCGGGATGCCGGCTTCGTCACCGCCATGACCGGCGACGGTGTCAACGATGCGCCGAGCATCCGCGTGGCGGACATCGGCATCGGCATGGGCGTCACCGGCACGGACGTGACGAAAAATGTGGCCGACATGGTGCTTGCCGACGATAACTTTGCCACCATCGTCGGCGCGGTCGAAGAGGGCCGCCGCATTTATGACAACATCCAGCGTGCGATCAAATTCCTGCTCGGCTCGAACATGAGCGAGGTGCTGAGCATTTTCGTTGCGACGATGCTCGGCTTCACGATCCTCGAGCCGGTGCACCTGCTGTGGATCAACCTCCTGACCGACTGCTTTCCGGCGCTCGCGCTCGGCATGGAGCGCGCGGAGCCGGACGTCATGTCCCGCCCGCCGCGCAGCGCACGTGAGAGCATTTTCGCCCACGGCGTCGGCTTCGACTGCGTGTATCAGGGCGTCATGTGTGCGATCCTGACGCTGGCGGCGTTTTTCATCGGCCATTACATGGAGTACGGCGTCTGGACGCTCACAAATTCGCCCGACGGCACGACCATGGCGTTTCTGACCCTGAGCATGGCGGAAATTTTCCACAGCTTCAATATGCGCGCGCACCGGGCGAGCATCTTCACGCTGCGCACGCCCAACTGGACGCTCGTCGGCGCGGCCGCGGCGAGCCTTGCGCTCACGACGCTGTGCATCTATGTGCCGTTTCTGGCCGATGCGTTTGATTTCACGGCCATCTCCGCCGCCGAGTACGCCGTGGCCATGGGGCTTGCGGTTTTGGTCATCCCGGTCGTCGAACTCGTCAAATGTGTGCAGCGCGCGGCAGAAAAGCACGCGGGGCGCGCATGATTTCCGGCGCATGGCACACACTAATCCCGATTCCAACGAGAGGAGATGGGTGCTGTGCGCCAGGCGCTGCCGGTTCCCCAGCGCGTGATGGCCGTGGTGCTGTCGGTGTTGTTCGTGTTCTGCCCATTCGCGGCCTATGCCGCCGGGGAGACCGATGCTGCGGCCGATCCCGTGCTGCTGCCGATCATCATGTATCACGAGGTGAAGCCCAACAAATCCGGCAAGGACGCCATCCAGCCGTGGGAGTTTGAGGCGGACCTGAAATGGCTGGCCGACAACGGCTACACGACGATCGTCATGGCCGACCTCATCGCCTACGTGCGCGACGGCACGCCGCTGCCGGAAAAGCCCATCATCCTCAGCTTCGACGACGGATACTATAATAATTACGTCTATGTCCTGCCGCTGCTGCAGCAGTATTCGGCACGGATCGTCCTCTCGCTCCTGGGACGCAATACGGACGATTTCACCGAGTGGCCGAGCAAGAGCATCGACTATGCGCACGTCACGTGGGACCAGCTCAACGAGATGCTCGACACCGGCCTCGTCGAGGTGCAGAACCACTCGTATAACCTGCACGCCTACACGTCCGAGCGGCACGGCTGCATGCAGAACCGGGGCGAGTCGGATGCGGCCTATACGGAGCTGCTGCGCGCAGACCTCCAGCGCCTGCAGGATGAGCTCGCGGAGCACACCGGCCGCACGCCGGACACCTTTGCCTATCCCTACGGCAAGTACGGCGACCTGACGGACACCGTCCTGCGCGACATGGGCTTTCAGGCCACGCTGACGTGCGACTGGGGCGTGAACCATATCACGCGTGACCCGGCCTGCCTCTACCGGCTCGGGCGCATCTGCCGGTCGCACAATCAGTCGCTGCAGTCCGTGCTCCAGCGCGCGATGAAGGCGACGGCGTAAGCGGATGAAAACAGAAGACAGAAAGGGCACGCATCTTGCGGATGCGTGCTTTTTCGTGCTTTGCACCCCCTGCGCACCGGGGGCATACACTGAGGAGAAAGCGATTTGGCGCAAGCAAAGGGGGAGACGCCATGAAAATCGAGCTGCGCCGGGCCGCCATGACCTATCAGGCGCCGGACGGGGAAGTGGCGGCGCTGCGGGATGTGACCTTCGGCGTGGCCGATGGGGAGTTTGTGAGCATCGTTGGGCCGTCCGGCTGCGGCAAATCCACGCTGCTGGCGCTCATCGCCGGCATCGAGCATCCGTCGGGCGGGGAGGTGCTGGTCGACGGGGAGCCCGTGCGCGCCCCGACGGGCAAGGCGGGGCTCATGCCCCAGCGCGACCAGCTCTTTGACTGGCGCACCATCTGGGGCAACGTGACGCTCGGGCTGGAGATCCGGCACGAGAACACGCCCGCGCGCCGCGAGGGCGTGCACGATCTGCTCGAGCAGTATCAGCTCTCCGGCTTCGCGCGCAAGCTGCCCAACCAGCTCTCCGGCGGGATGCGCCAGCGCTGTGCGCTCATCCGCACGCTGGCCACGTCGCCGGATGTGCTGCTGCTCGACGAGCCGTTTTCCGCGCTGGATTATCAGACGCGGCTGGCCGTCTCGGGCGACATTTCGCAGATCATCCGCCGCGAGCATAAGACGGCCCTGCTCGTCACGCACGATATTTCCGAGGCCATCAGCCTCTCGGACCGCATCATCGTCCTGTCGCACCGGCCCGCGACCGTCAAGGCCATCCACGACCTCGGCGCGCTGCGCGCCGTGCCGCCGCTCGAGCGGCGCAGCCGGCCGGAGTTTCAGACGCTGTTCAATCAAATATGGGAGGAGCTGGATGTCAATGTCTGAACGATCGCCCTCCCCGCAGCGCGCGGCCTATCTGCGCGCGCAGCGCCGCCGTCGTCGGCTCGTGCTGGCGCTGCAGATCCTGCTGCTGGCCGCGTTTCTCGGCCTGTGGGAGCTCACGGCCCGGCTCGGCTGGGTGGATGCCTTCATCGTCAGCAGTCCGTCGCGCGTGGTGCACACGCTCGTGGGCCTGCAAAATTCCGGGGAGCTGTGGCTGCACATCGGCACGTCGTGCCTCGAGGTCGTGGTCGGTTTCGTGCTCGGGACGCTGCTCGGCACGCTCATTGCCATCGGTCTGTGGTGGAGCGAGCTGCTCTCGCGCGTGCTCGACCCGTATCTGGTCGTGCTCAACGCGCTGCCGAAAACGGCGCTCGGCCCGGTGTTCATCGTCTGGATCGGCGCGGGCACCGAGTCGATCATCGCCATGACGATCGCGATCTCGATCTTTGTCACGATCCTGAATATGCATGTCGGCTTCCTGTCCACGGACCGGGAGAAGATCCGCCTGATGCAGACGCTCGGCGCGACCCGGCATCAGATCCTGTGGCGGCTGGTCATCCCGGCCAACTACGCCACACTCTTCAATACACTGCGCGTGAACGTCGGCCTGTCGTGGGTCGGCGTCATCATGGGCGAATTTCTGGTCTCCAAAGCCGGCCTCGGCTATCTGATCGTCTACGGGTCGCAGGTGTTCAACATGGACCTTGTGATGGCGACCGTCCTCGTGCTCGCAGTGGCGGCCGTCGTGATGTATCAGCTGGTGCTGTGGCTGGAGAAATTTTTCAAAAATCGGTTGGGAGTGACGCAATGAAACGGTTTCTTTGTGGGGTTCTGGCGGCGCTGATGCTGGTGGTTTTGTGCGCCTGCGGCAAGCAGGAGACGGCCACCGTCCGCCTGAGCGAAGTGACACATTCGGTGTTCTACGCGCCGCAGTACGTGGCGCTGGAGCAGGGCTTTTTTGCCGATGAAGGGCTGAATATCGAGCTGACCAACGGCGGCGGCGCCGACAAGGTCATGACGGCGGTGCTCACCGGGCAGGCGGACATCGGTCTCGCCGGGCCGGAGGCGTGCATCTACGTCTACAATCAGGGCAAGGACGATTACCCGGTCGTGTTCGGCCAGCTCACGAAGCGCGACGGGTCGTTTCTCGTCGGGCGCGAGGATGTGCCCTTCAGCTGGGAGCTGCTGCGTGGCAAGACCGTCATCGGCGGCCGCGCGGGCGGCGTGCCGGAGATGACGCTCGAATACGTCATGCGGCAAAACGGTGTCGTCCCCGGCACGGATGCGACCGTGGACACGACCGTGCAGTTCAACATGATGGCCGGCGCCTTCACCGGCGGCAACGGCGACTTTGTCACGCTCTTTGAGCCGACGGCCACCGAGGTCGCGCAGGCGGGCAAGGGGTACATCCTCGCGTCCGTCGGGCAGGAGAGCGGCGAGATCCCGTATACGGCCTACTTTGCCTCGCAGGCGTACATGAAGGACCACGCGGACATCGTGCAGCGCTTCACCAACGCCATCGCCCGCGCGCAGAAATGGATCGCGGAGCACGACGCGGCGGAGACCGCCGGGATCATCGCCCCGCAGTTCCCGGACACGAGTGTGCCCGTGCTCACGCAGGTCGTGCAGCGCTACAAGGACATCGACGCCTGGAACGCCACGCCGGTCATGACGCGCTCGTCCCTTGAGCGGCTTGAGACCGTCATGGAGACGGCCGGCGTGCTCGAACACGCCGACTGGGTGGAATTTGACCGCCTCGTCGACAACAGCTATGCCCGTAACGCCTCCTGACAGGTGCGAAAATCCCCCGGCTGCTGCCGGGGGATTTTTGCGCTTTTCAAAAGAGGGGGAGAGATTGCTTAGAAGCTCGCGACGACAGCGCCGTTGTAGGTCTCGGCGATGTACTGCTTCACGGCGTCGGTCTTGAGGGCCTTGAGCAGGGCCTGGGTCTTCGGGCTGTTCTCGTCGCCGGCGCGCACGGCGATGATGTTGGCGTAGGTCTGGGCAGCGGCACCGTTGGCGTCCTCGGAGGCGAGCGCGTCGCTGATCTTCAGGCCGGCGGCCAGAGCGTAGTTGCCGTTGATGACGGCGATGGAGCCGGCAGCGGCGTTCTTGAGCTGGGCCGGGACGGTGTCGGCCTGCACGGTGACGATGTTGTAGCCGCCGTCGTCAACGATGTCGAGCGTGCTCACGCCCTTGGCGGCGTCCGCGTCATCGGGGAGCTTGATCAGACCCTCCTGCTGGAGCAGGAACAGGGCGCGGGTCTCGTTGCTGTCGTCGGCCGGGATGATGATGGTCGCGCCCTTGGCGAGATCCTTCAGGTCAGTGACGCCGTTGCCGTAGATGCCGAACGGCTCATAGTGGATGGTGCCGACGGAGACGAGGTTGGTGCCGTTCTTGGCGTTGAAGCTGTCGAGGTAGGGCTTGTGCTGGAAGTAGTTTGCGTCGAGCGTGCCGTCGGCCAGGGCCTGGTTCGGCAGGACATAGTCGTCATAGGTGACGATCTTGAGCTCGTAGCCTTCGTCGGCGAGGGCCTGCTTGACCTGCTCGAGGATCTCGGCGTGCGGGGTGGCGCTGGCGCCGACGGTGATGACCTTGTCGTCGCCGCTGGCGGTGTTGTCGTTGTTGGTCTTGCCGCCGCAGGCGCTCAGAGCGACGAGCGAGAACGTCAGCACGAGGGCGAGGATGAGGGACGTGATCTTTTTCATGGTTGTTTCTCCTTTATATTTTGATTTTAGAATTTGTGTGGTTACGGATGTTAGGATGTGCGGTTTGGCAGCGGCACATTCGTCCGCGCCGGATGTTTACGCGCAGCAGCGCGGGATAATGTAGATGCATGAGCGGTGCCTCCTGTCAGGTGTGGGCGCGCCGGTCGGTGCGGCGGGCGATGTACATGCCGAACTCCTGCAGAATCTGCACGATGATGATCGTCAGCGCCACGCACAGCCAGACGATCTGATCGTCGTACTTCTGGTAGCCGTAGGTGATGGCGATCTGGCCGAGGCCGCCGCCGCCGATCGTACCGGCCATGGCGGAGTAGCCAAGGATGGTCACGGTGGAGATGACGGCGCCGGTGATGAGTGCGGGCTTGGCCTCCGGGATGATGACCTTCCAGATGATGCGCAGCGTGGACGCACCCATGGACTGCGCGGCCTCGATGACGCCGGCGTCCACCTCCTTGGCGGCGGACTCGACCATGCGCGCCACATACGGTGCGGCGGCGATGATGAGCGTCACGATCACGGCGCGGTTGCCGAGGCTGGTGCCGACGACGAACTTTGCCACCGGCAGCATGGCGACCATGAGGATGATGAACGGGATGCTGCGCAGGGCGTTGACGATGATGCCGAGCGTGCGGTTGAGCCAGCCGATGGGGTGAATGCCATCGCGGTCGGTCATGCGCAGGATGAGGCCGACCGGCAGGCCGATGAGATAGGCAAAGAACGTGGAGATGAGCGTCATGTAAATGGTCTCCCAGATACCGAGCTGCAAGATGCCGTTTTGCCAGAGCTTAATGAGCAGATCAGACATGACTTCCATCCTCCTGTAGATAAGAGATGTGGTTGTGATCGAGCCAGCGCAGCACATCGTGGAACTGCTGCGGATCGTCGGGCAGGTCGATGACCATGTGGCCGTAGATGCTGCCCTCGACGATGCGGGTGTCGGCGAAGAGAATGTTCACCGGCACGTGGCACTCGAGCGTGATGCGCGAGATGACCGGTTCGTTGGAGCAGCTGCCGTCGAAGACGAGACGCAGGCGCTTTCCCGTGCACGGCGGGAGGTTCTCGGCCGGGCTCTTCGGAAGGATGAGCGCCTTGGCGATGTCGGACTTCGGATGTGTGAACACGTCGCTGACGTTGCCGATCTCGGCGATGCAGCTCTGGTCGATGACGGCCACGCGCTTGCAGATCTGTTCGATGACGCGCATCTCGTGCGTGATGACGACGATCGTCACGCCGAGCGTCTGGTTGATCTCCTTGAGCAGCCGGAGGATCGACTGCGTGGTGTTCGGGTCGAGGGCGCTGGTGGCCTCGTCGCACAGGAGGTATTTCGGCCGCGTGGCAAGGGCGCGGGCAATGGCCACGCGCTGCTTCTGGCCGCCGGAAAGCTGCGAGGGATAGGCTTTCGCGCGGTCGGACAGGCCGACGAGTTCGAGCAGCTCGGCGGCGCGGGCCTGCGCCTCGTCGCGCTTGACGCCGGCGATCTCGAGCGGGAAGCAGATGTTGCGCAGCACCGTGCGCTGCTCGAGCAGGTTGAAGCTCTGAAAAATCATGCCGATGTCCTGCCGGGCCTTGAGCAGGTCGCGGCGGCTGAGCTGCGTCATGTCGCGCCCGTCGATGCGCACCGTGCCGGAGGTCGGCCGCTCGAGGAGGTTGATACAGCGCACGAGCGTGCTCTTGCCGGCGCCGCTCAGGCCGATGATGCCGAAGATCTCGCCGTCCTCGATGCGGAGGTTGACGTCCCGCAGTGCGTGGATGTCGCCGCTCGGGGAGGGGTAGGTCTTGTTGAGATGTTCGATTTCGATCATGGTGGATTCTCCCTCGCAGAATGAATTTTTCGGAACAAAAAAGCAGAGGCCGGAAGACTCGTTGTCTTCCGGCCTCTGCGGATACGGCTTGGAATTTGGATCAGCCGTTATTGGAAGCGAACACAAGACGAGTCATATTTCTGAGCACGACGAGACATGCACATGCAGCCGGGCATGTACATCATCATAGCCATCATCATGTTGTTCGCCTGAGCAAACTTCATAATACGACGCGTCTCCTTTCGTCAAAAATCACGGTTTCCGGTGGAAACGAGCGCAGTATAACGCAGTTTTCTGCGCTTGTCAACCCCAAAATCCCCAAAAGCAGTATGAAACACGCATTAGAAAAAATGAATGTAGCGATTCTAAAATTCGATGGTTTGCGGCGCGACGTCCGGGTCATGGCTGCACAGAGACGCCGCGCAGGCGGCATCGCGGCTCATCTCGCCGATCCAGTCGAGCGCCTTTTTGGCACGCACGCTGTTTTCGCAGATGCCGGGCACGGTGCCCTCCGCCCAGGAGCGGGGGCCTGCCGCGCCGTCGGCATTGAGCAGCACGTACCGGTCGCCGTTGCGGATGAGCGTGGCGAACATGCCCTCCGTGTGCCCGGCGATGTGCACGAGATGCACCGAGTCGTCCCCGAACAGGTCGTACGAGCGGCTCTCCGGCCCGATGTGGTTCACGCGGTACCAGAACCGCTCCGGCGGCTCGTCCATCCACAGCTTGCGCGAGGTATAGCGCAGGTTCACGCGGCACGACCAGAAGTATTCCTCCTCCGATACCAGCAGCCGCTTTGCACCCCGCACCTCGCTGATGCCTGCAATGTGGTCCGGGTCGAGGTGGGAAAAGAGCACATAGTCCAGATCCAGCGGCCGGATGCCGCGTGCGGCCAGCTGCTCGCCGATCGACTGCCCCGGCTCCACGACGCTGTGCACGAGCGTGTACCACCCGCGGCCGAACATGCGCAGCTGCGCTGCACGGTCCTCCACGCCGGCCGGACTCACAGTGCGCGGCAGCCCGGCATCCACCAGAAACAACCCCTTCGGGTGCTCCACCAGATATGCCGACACCGGCAGCCAGATGCGCGCGTCGTTCTTCAGCCGCCGCGCGTCCGCCTTTGCCGGCCAGCGCCACTGGGCGCTTTCCGGAAGGTTTGGCGCTACGCCGATCTTCCCGCAGTGCAGAACATGGATCCGGATCTGAGCCATCGCCGTTCCCTCCTCGTGAATTTACGCGATATTGACCAAGTGGTTACGAAAAAGCATAGCACCGCCTGTGCAGGATGTCAAGACAGGCAGGCGAAATTGACCGGAATTTTGCAATCTTCAACAATGTGTTGCCCATTTGCATATTGAATTGTATGCGTGAGATGTGCTACAATAGATTGCGTATCTATTCACAAACCAGGGAATGAAAACAAAATATTTAAAGGGGAAGAAAGGAGCCTGAAACATGGCAAGAGAACTGATCCTGAAGCTGGGCAAAAAGATCACGGACCGCGTGGATGTTAAGCTCGGCATGACGAAGCTCGACGAGGATTCGCCCGAGTATTACGGCCTGGCCAGCGTCGTCACCGACGAGATGGCGGAGCTCGCGCTCGCGATGGATGTGCGTGTCCCGACCACGCCGGCGGAGATGAGCAAAAAGACGGGCAAGGACCCGGTCTACATCGAGCAGCTGTTTGACCAGATGTCCATGATCGGTCTGCTCGAGTACAACTGGGAGAACGCCGACCACCACAAGCAGTGGACGCTGCCGATCTTCGTGCCCGGCTCTGCCGAGCTGATGAACATGAACCTTCAGCAGGTGGAAGAGCACCCGGAGATCGCGCGGTTTTTCGAGCGCATGTCGTTTCTGCCGCTGACGAAGATCACCTGCATGGTGCCTCCCGGAGGCGCCGGTGTCGGCATGCACGTCATCCCGGTCGAAAAGGCCATCCCGGCCACGAACGAGTCGGTCGATGTGGAGCACATCTCCCACTGGCTGAAAAAGTATGAGGGCCACCTCGGCGTCGGCTACTGCTCCTGCCGCAACGCCATGCGCATTCAGGGCGAGGGCTGCGGCGAGCTGCAGGACGAGCTGTGCATTGCCGTCGGCCAGTTTGCCGACTACTGCCTTGAGACCGGCAAGGGCCGCAGCATCACCTATGAAGAGGCGATGGAGATCCTCCAGCGCGCCGAGGACAACGGCTATGTCCACCAGATCACGAATATCGACGGCGAGGATAAGATCTTTGCCATCTGCAACTGTGCGCTCGGCTCCTGCTTTGCGCTGAGAACGAGCCAGCTGTTCAACACGCCGAACATGTCCGCCTCCGCTTACCGCGCCCATGTCGATGCCGAGAAGTGCGTCGCCTGCGGCAAGTGCGCCGAGGTCTGCCCGGCCGGCGCCGCCAAGCTCGGCCAGAAGCTGTGCACCAAGACCGGCCCCGTGACGTATCCGAAGCAGCCTCTGCCGGACGACAACCACTGGGGCGAGCATATGTGGAGCCCGAACTATAAGGACGACAACCAGAAGCAGTGCCACGAGTCCGGCACCGCCCCCTGCAAGACCGCCTGCCCGGCGCATATCGCCGTTCAGGGCTACATCAATCTGGCCGCGCAGGGCCGCTATCTGGACGCGCTCAAGCTCATCAAGCAGGATAACCCGTTCCCGGCCGTCTGCGGCAGCATCTGCAACCGCCGCTGCGAGGAAGCCTGCACCCGCGGCGATGTCGACCGCGCCGTCGCCATCGACGAGATCAAGAAGTTCGTCGCCGAGCAGGAGCTCCAGGCTGACAAGCGCTACATCCCGAAGGTCATCACCCACCGCGGCATCGCCGATCCCTACCCGGAGAAGATCGCCATCATCGGCGCCGGCCCGGCCGGCCTGTCGTGCGCCTACTATCTGGCGAACATGGGCTATGAAAACGTTACCGTGTTTGATAAAAACGAGGTGCCCGGCGGCATGCTGACCCTCGGCATCCCGAGCTTCCGCCTCGAGAAGGACGTTGTCAACGCCGAGATCGAGGTGCTCAAGGAGATGGGCGTCCACTTCCAGTGCGGCGTCGAGATCGGCAAGGATCTCACCATCGACCAGCTGCGCGAGCAGGGCTACAAGGGCTTCTATCTTGCCATCGGCGCGCAGAAGAGCGCACCCATCGGCGTGCCCGGCGAGGACCTCTCCGGCGTGTACGGCGGCGTGGACTTCCTGCGCAAGGTCAACCTCGGCAAGAAGCCGCGCATCGGCAAAAAGTGCGCCGTCATCGGCGGCGGCAATGTCGCCATGGACGTCTGCCGCACGGCCATCCGCCTCGGCGCGAAGGATACTTACATCATCTACCGCCGCAGCCAGGCAGAGATGCCGGCAGATGCGGAGGAAGTCGCGGAAGCCATGGAAGAGGGCGTGCAGTTCCGCTTCCTGAGCGCTCCGGCCGAGATCATCGGCGAAAACGGCAAGGTCAAGGCCCTCAAGGTCGAGATCATGGAGCTCGGCGAGCCCGACGCGAAGGGCCGCCGCAAGCCCGTCGGCACCGGCAAGTTCGAGACCATCGAGGTCACGTCCGTCATCGGCGCCATCGGCCAGCGCGTCGACCTCGGCCACATCGCACCGGAGGCCATGGCCTTCAACCGCAACGGCACCGTTCAGGCCGACGGCGTGACGTATCAGACCGCGCAGCCCGATATCTTTGCCGGCGGCGACGTGGTCACCGGCCCGAAGTTTGCCATCGACGCGATCGCGGCCGGCCGCGAGGGCGCTATCTCCCTGCACCGCTACGTGCATGAGGGCCAGAGCCTGACGCTGGCGCGTGACCCGCGCGAGTTCTACGAGCTGGACAAGAAGCAGGCCGTCGTGCCCATCGACTGCTTTGACGCCCCGGCGCGCCAGACCGTCGCCCACGACGCGAGCAAGGCCAAGACGTTCTCAAACGACCGCATCACCTTCACCGAGGCGCAGGTCAAGGCGGAGGCGTCCCGCTGCCTCGGCTGCGGCGTGTCCGTCGTCGACCAGAACAAGTGCATCGGCTGCGGCCTGTGCACCACCCGCTGCGAGTTTGATGCGATCCACCTGCAGCGCGATATGCCGGAGGCCAGCCGTATGTACCGTACCGAGGACAAGATGAAGGCCATCCTGCCGCACATGGTCAAGCGCGCAGCCAAGCTCACCATCAAGGACATCAAGGGCAAGCGCGCGAAGTAAACCCGCCGGAGGAACATACCCATGCATGAACTCGGAACTGTGTTCTATGTCATTCGCGAAGTCGAGCAGGTCGTCGAGGAAAACCACCTGACCAAGGTCGCCAGCGTCACGCTGGAGATCGGCGAGGTCAGCGGCATCATTCCGTACTATCTGACGGACTGCTGGCAGTGGGCGATCCAGAAATCGCAGTATCTGAAAGAGGCGGAGCTGAAGATCGAGACCGTTCCCGCCGTGACCTTCTGCGAGGACTGCAAGCAGACATATCCCACGGTCAAATACGCCAAGATATGCCCGCACTGCAAAAGCGAGCATACCTATCTGGTGTCAGGCAACGAATATAATATCAAAGAGATCGAGGCCTGTTAGCATCCCAAAACGAACACGGAGAACGAAAAATCGTTCTCCGTGTTTTTTGGTATATATCATATCCCGACCGGTGCGCTGTCGATCGGGATCTGGATGATCTCCAGCCGGCGGCGGGCGGCGTATTCGAGCGTGCGGGCCGTGCCGCCGGGCCGGCCGTCAAACGCCGCGATGAGGATGCGCGAGGCATCGACCATGTAGCGGTTGCGGCGCATCATGCACCCGGGGGTGTAGGCCTCCTGCACGAGCGTCTGATAGTCGCACTGGCGCAGGTCGTAGGCGTAGCGCTCGCGCAGCTCCGGCCGCCAGCGGTCGGCCTGGCCGGAGTAGGGGATGGCCGCCTCGATCGTGACCTCCGGGTGCTGCAGACGCAGGTAGCGCGCCGCGTCGAAAAAATACAGGTCGCAGCCGTTGGCCATGCCGCAGATGAAGTGGCGGATGCCGTCGGCATAGACGGCGTCCACGGCGTCAAAGATCTGCTGCTGGAGCTTCCGGCAGCGGGGATCGTTCTCGTCGCTGCCCCAGGGCAGCTTGTATTCCCGGTGGCCGGTGAAGCAGCAGGTGTTTTCGCGCTCGGGCATGGCGGCAGCCTCCTTTCGGGTGTGGCCTCCATTGTACGCGCCCGAAGTGCGGCTGTCAAACCTTTCCTGAAAAAAGTGCTTGCATTCTGGAAACACTGTGCTATAATGCAGACAGTAAAACAACTGAATCGAGATGTCTTCGGGGCAGGGTGTAATTCCCGACCGGCGGTGATAGTCCGCGAGCCGAATGTGGTTGAATCGGTGCAATTCCGATACCGACAGTATAGTCTGGATGATAGAAGATGTTACGGACCTCCATAGTTCGCAGCGCCTGAAGGACATGTTCTTTCAGGTGTTTTTCATTCCATGGAGGTGCTTTGTCATGTTGAAAGAAAACCTGTCCTTTATCGGTGTCTGCGCGCTTGTGTTCGCGGCATTGCTCGGCCTTGCGTATCTGTTTGAGCGCACGGTCTGCCACGATCTGCAGCGCCGCAGCCGCAGCCGCAACATCAGCTATGTGGCCATGTTCTCCGCCCTCGGCGGCGTGCTGATGCTGCTCGAGATCCCGCTGTTTTTCGCGCCCGGCTTCTATAAGATGGACCTGAGCGAGCTGCCGGTGCTCATGAGCGCGTTCTATCTCGGACCCGTGGCCGGCGTCATCACCGAGCTGCTCAAGGTGCTCATCAAGCTCCTGCTCAAGGGCACGAGCACGGCCTTCGTCGGCGATTTTGCCAACTTCGTTGTCGGCTGCACGTTCGTCCTGCCCGCCGCGGTCATTTACCACCACCACAAGACCCGCCGCACTGCCATCGTCGGCATGGCCGTCGGCACCCTGTGCATGACGGTGTTCGGCAGCCTCTTCAACGCCCTGTACCTGATCCCGAAGTTCGCCGAGCTGTTCCACCTGCCGATCGATCAGATCGTCGCCATGGGCACGGCCGTGAACAAGGGCATCACCAGTGTGCCGACGCTCGTGCTGTTCGCCGTCGTTCCTTTCAATCTCATCAAGGGCGTTGTGGACTCGGCGCTGACGTACTTGCTGTATAAGCGCGTGGAGTTCTTGCTCTTCCCGGAGCTGCGTAAGAAGGACAAGGTCCAGCCGCAGGTCCAGTCGAAGGACCCCACCCCGCAGCACTGAGATCGTTCATAGCAAACCGCCTGCAGGCATCAGCCTGCAGGCGGTTTTTTGCTGCCGCAGATGCGGCGCACCGTGCGCAGCAGCAAGGTGAAGCTGAGCGTGAAATTCACACACTCGTTGAAATACAAAATAAAGATGTACCCCGCCAGCCCGAACCGCGGCAGCAGCACCCACACGAGCACCACGCCGAGCGTGGCGTCGAGCACGTTGATGGCCATGCAGCGCGTCTGCTGGCCGAGTCCGCGCAGGCAGCCGTCGGTCACGGTGTCGAGATACATCACCGGCACGAGCGGGGCCAGCAGCCGGATGTAGCGCCCTGCGTCGTCCGAGTGGTAGATCAGCCGCCCGAGTGGCCCGGAAAATGCCAGCAGCAGCACGGCTGTGCCGCACGCGAACAGCAGGCACCGATACAGCAGCGTGCGCACCAGCCGCCGGATATCCCCGCACCGGCCGGAGACCTGCGCCGTCGTCAGCTCCGGCACGAGCAGATCCGCCAGCGCGTACAGCAGGCACGACGGGAAGAGCACCACCGGCAGCGCCATGCCGTGCACGATGCCGTAGCCCGCGAGCGCGCGGTCGGCCGTCAGGCCGGAGCTTTTGAGCCCGCGCGGGATGAGCAGGTGCTCCAGCGTCGTCAGCGACGTGCGCGCATAGGCCGACACGGCCAGCGGCAGCGCCACGGCGAGCATCCGCCGCGTCAGGTGCGGCACGGTGTCGCCGCCGCGGCGGTATTTGCGCCGGTCGAGTGCGTACACCGCCGTCATCAGCAGCAGCGACACCACGTCCGCGCACGCGCCGCCCGCCGTGACGGCGGCGCAGCTCTGCTCGAGGTCGCCGGCGGCCGCAAAGGACAAAAACCACATCACGCACGTGATGCTCACCAGCTGTTCGAGCAGGTGCACGAGCGTCGGCTTCCACACGCGGCCGGAGGCGGTGAAATATCCGTCCATGACCGACGAGAGCGCGATGCACGGCAGGCTGATGCCTGTGATGCGCAGCGAGCGCACCGTGCGCGCGTCGCCGATCCAGAGAAAGCCCACGGGCTCGGCCAGAAAGTACACCATCGTGCCCGCGCACAGGCCGAAAAACAGCGCGTAGCACGCGCACCGGCGCATTGCCCCCGTGACGCCCGCGCCGCGCTCGAGCCCCATCTCCTCGGAGATCAGGCGCGTGGTGGCAAAGCGGATGCCGGAGATGGCGAAGGTGGCAAACAGCACGCTCACCGACATGACGAGCTGGTACAGCCCGATGCCGGCCGCGCCGATGCGCCCGACGATCCACGCCTGAAAGACGAGCCCGATGCAGCGCATCACGATCGACGAGCCGGTCATGAGCGCGGTGTTGACGATGAGCCTGCGATTTGTGTGCACGCGCGCGACCTCCCGACGCAGTTTGTACCACTCTATGGCGCGGGAGCGGAAAACATGCCGCCCGGCAGGTGCCGGGCGGCATTTCGTGCATCATTCAGGTGTGCAGGTCGGTCTTGATCTTCGTCGTGGAGATCTCGGGCGTGCGGGGGAGGTAGACGACCTCGCATTTGTCCTTCAGGAAGTCGAACTTGCCCTTCCAGTCGTCGCCCATGACGAACACGTCCACGTGGTATTTGTCCACGTCGGTGACTTTCTGGTCCCAGCTCTCCTCCGGGATGACGAGGTCCACGTAGCGGATGGCCTCGAGCATCCGCTTGCGGTCCTCGTAGGAGAAGTAGCTCTTTTTGCGCTTTTCGTTCCAGTTGAACTCGTCCGTGCTCAGGGCCACGATCAGGTAATCGCCCTGCTCCTTGGCGCGGCGCAGGAGGTTGATGTGCCCGTAGTGCAGCAGGTCAAAGGTGCCGTAAGTGATGACACGTCTCATGTGTGCTCCCTTTCCCGGAGACGCTCGGCCAGAAACGCGGCGACGCGCTCGGCGGAGTGTCCGTCTGTGTATTGGTTGGTCAGCTTCGTGAGCTGCAGGCGCTTGGCCCGCAGCGGATCATCGCCCGCGGCGAGCTGCTCGAAAAATGTGCGGAAATCGTCCGGCGTGTCGAGCAGGGCCGCGCTCTCGCGCAGCGGCTGCGGGTCGATGGCAAAGCCCGGCTGCCTGGCGTAGGCGTCGATGTCCTCGAACGTCAGCCCCACGGGCTTGTCCGTGAGCAGATAGTCAAACAGCACGGAGGAATAGTCCGTGATGAGGGCATCCGTGCAGGCGAGAAATTCGTAGGACGTGATGCCGTGCGCGGCGAAGAGCCCGTCGTCGATGAAGCGGAGGTGGCTCAGCTCCAGCGCGCGGATGTGCGACAGGTCCTGCGCCGGGTGGGGCTTGACGATCACGAGCGTGTTCGTCGCCCGCGCAGCCTCGTTCACGGCCGCGGCCGCCGCCGGGTCATGGATGATGGGGATGGAGATGTCCGTCGTCGCAACGAGGTTGTTCTTGTGCTGGCGGTACGTGGGATACCAGACGACGAAGCGGTCAAACTCCGCGCCGAAGATGTCCTTCAGGTCGCATTTGTGCGTGAACAGCTCATCGTTGCGCGGGAAGCCGAGCGTGACGAGCTTTTCCGGCGGGATGTGAAATTCATAGCTGTTCACGGCGTCAAAAAACGGGGCCTGACTCAGCGCCCAGTCGGTCGTCGGGTCGCAGAAATAGTAGTCGTGCACGCTCTTGAGCGGGCTGCCGTGCGTCAGGTACAGATGCACGGTCTCCGGCCGGAGCTTCTGGAGCTGGCCGTTGCAGTCCACGATGGCAGCGGCGCGGGCGCGCAGCCAGAACAGCCGCAGCAGTGCCCATGTTCCCCGCGTGCCGGCAAAGGACACGTTCTTTTCATGCACGTCCCGGAAAGCCGCCGGATCCGGCACAACCCACACGAGCCGGTACCGGTCGTTCCAGCCCTGGGCCAGCAGCGTCCGGTACAGGGCGCCGGTATTGTCGCCGAGGGGCGGCGCGCTCTCGAGCAGGATGACCGGCTTGCCGGGCAGCAGGTTCATCAGATGCACGAGCAGACGTTTCAAGCGTTGTTTCATTTTCTCAGCACCTTTCGCACCATGCCGCCGACGAGGGCCTTTTCATATCCGTTCATGGACAGCAGCCACACGGAGGCACAGTAGATCGCTGTGTAGACGATGATGCCGCCGAGCAGCATCGGAATCCTGTAGAGGTTTACAAACAGCATCATCAGCACACCGCACGCGGCGGGCGGCAGCAGGCCGAGCGCCATGCGCCCGATGTTTTTCCAGAACACGGTCACGTCGATGTTCAGCCGCCGCTGATAGAAGATGTTCATCACGAGTCCGTTTGCCAGCGCAACGGCAATGGCCGTGCCGATCGCGCAGCCGATCGCGCCGAGATACCGGCACAGCCAGATGCTGATGGCGAGGTTGCCGATGGCCATGGCGCCGTAGATGATCGAGCGGTACTTGTGCAGATTCTGCGCGCGCTGCATCTCGATGCCGAGGTTTTGCGTCAGCGGCACCATGCCGGGGATGATGAGCAGCAGCACGATGATATACGCATCGTCATAGCCCGGCCCGGCCCAGAAATAGATAAACGGCTTGCCGAAGAAGATGATGCCCGTGCACACGAGCGACAGGATCAGAAACTGGATGCGCCCCACGCGCACGAACAGCTCCGTGAGCACGGTGCGCAGGCGCGCTTTGTCGTCCTTGTTGTCCTGCACGAGCTGATGGATGCGCGGCGTGAACACGGACGACACCGCCGTCGAAAACGAGATGAAGTACGTGTGCAGCTGCTGGCCGACGGCGTAGACCGCCGTGGCGGCCGTGCCGCAGTAGCGCGTGATGATGAGCTTGTCGAGGTTGTTGTTGACCTGGTCGACGACCATGTTGATGGCGATGAAGCCCGAGAACACGGCAATGTCCTTGAGCACGGCGCCGTCAAAGTTCCGGAACGAGACCCGAATGTGCAGCTTGCCGAAGCAGTAGATCAGCCGCAGCACGTCCACGAATACGGAGATCGTTACCGTGACGACGACCATGCCGATCGAGCCGTAGCCCGCCAGCAGCACCGGCAGCGTCACGAGCGGGGACACGACCGTGCGCAGGATCTCCGTCGCCTTGAGGAACACGAACTGCTCCTGCGCGCTGATGATGTTGCTGAACACGCTCATCGGGAAGCTCACGGCGAGGTTCGCCGTCAGCAGCAGCATGAGGATGCGCGCCGTGTGGTACTCGGCGTCCGTCAGGCCGGTCTTGAACACCATCTCCAGATGGAACGTCAGGTACAGTCCGCACGCGAGCGCGATCAGACCGATGACGGAAAACACGATCAGGAACAGGCCGTTGAGCCGCGCGATCTTGTCGTCCGCCTTTTCCTTGCGGTAGAGGATGTAGTAGCGCACGTAGCTGCCGCCGAAGCCGAGACTGAGCACCGACAAAATGGCGATCGTCGAGGCGACGGTGGAGTACAGGCCGTACTCGCTCTTGCCGAGGATGCGCAGCATGAACGGCGTGTAGGCGATGGAGACGATGATGTTGAGCGTCATCTGCACATACGTGAGCAGAGAGCCGGAACGCAGTTGATTGTGATGCTTCATAGCGTCAGTTCCCGGCGGCGAACAGCAGATGCACGGCCCGGTATTGCTTTTTGCCGAGCAGGGACAGCACCAGCTTCTTGCGTGCCGGATAGCCTTTCAGATAGGGATTGTGCCGGTAGTCGGGGAAGCGCGCAGTGGTAAAGTCCAGCAGTTGCGGCAGCAGCGGGTGCGCGCTCTGCACCTTGAGGATGCGCACAGACGCATCATAGAGCACATTGTCCACGCAGAGCTTACCGAGCTCGTTTTCATACTGCTCGAACAGGCCGCGCGCCTGATACCACGTCAGCACGTCATCGATCGCGTCCATGATCTCGGCGTTGGCGTCGAGCGCGCGCTTGGTCACGGAGCCCTCGTGCTGCCGGTAGAGGTAAAGCACGTCCGGCAGGATCACGACGGACTGCGCCGCCGTGAGCATCTTGCGCGTCATGCACAGGTCCTCGCCCCAGCCGCGGGCGCGAAAGCGGATGTCCGTATCCGTGAACAGCGTGCGCCGCCACGCGGCGATGCAGGCCGACGGGCGGTTGAGCAGCAGGGCGGGCGTGGCGCTGAGTGTCAGCGGCGTATGCAGCGGCAGGTCGTCGGTGAACACGGCGCCGCCGCCGTCGCCCGTCATGCGCATGCTGAAATAGCAAATGTCGGCCTCCGTCTCCGCCAGTGCTGCGCGCAATACGGCGAAGGCGTCCGGTGTGTAGGTGTCGTCGCTGTCAAGAAACAGCACATACTCGCCCTGCGCGAGCGGGAGCGCCACGTTGCGCGCGTCGCCTGCGCCGCCGTTGGGCTTGTGCAGCACACGGATGCACTCCGGGTGCTCGCGCGCGAGCGTGTCGCACAGCGCGCCGCTCTTGCCGTCGGTCGAGCCGTCGTCCACGAGCAGGATCTCAAAGTCCGCGCCGGTCTGCGCCAGCACGGAGTCCACGCCCTCGCGCAGGTATTCCCAGCCGTTGTAGACCGGGATGATGACACTGAATTTCATAGCTTCCTCCAGTCCGGGCGCTCAGCCGAGCTTGTCCTTGGCGGCAAAAAGTGCCCGCACGGTGCGGTATTTGCGCTGCCGCAGCAGGCGCAGGATCAGCTTGTGGCTGCGGGAGAGCTGCGCAAGCAGGGGGTTGTCGAGATAGTCCGGAAACTGCGTCTGCACATAGTCCTGAAAGCGGCCGAGCAGCTCACTGTCCGGGTCGATGCGCAGCACGCGCACGGAGCCGGCAAGCAGCACATGATCCACCGTCAGGCGCGACAGCTCGTTGTAGTACTGCGCGAACAGGCCGCTGCTCCGATACCAGCCGAGCAGGTCGTCAAACGCGTCGAGGATCTCGGCGTTGCGTGCGACGTTCGGGTTGCGCGTGATGGAGCCCTCGCGCACGACATAGTAGTAAAACACGTCCGGGACGGCGCAGATGCTGCCCGCCGCGGCGAACAGCTTCGTGGTCGTGCGGATGTCCTCATACCACACGCGGGAGGGATAGCGGATGCCGGTGTCGAGAAAGAGCGAGCGCTTCCAGCAGCGGCTCCAGGCATTCGGCTGCGTGAGCAGCAGCTGCGGCAGCTCGGCGAGCGTAAACGTCCGGTCGTGCGGCAGATCGTCGACGAGCCGCTTCGTGATCGTTCCGTCGGTGTCCACGGCGAAGCCGAAGTCGATCACGTCGCAGTGGAAGCGGTCGATCGCCCCGGCAAGTGTCCGGAGCATGCCGGCGCCGATGTAATCGTCGCTGTCGATAAAGACAAGATACTCGCCCGCGGCCGCTTCTAGGCCGACGTTGCGTGCATCGCCCAGACCGCCGTTCGGCTTGTGAATGACGCGGATCCGCTCCGGATGCGCCGCAGCATAGCGGTCACAGATCGCGCCGCTCTCACCGTCGGTGGAACCGTCGTCCACAAGCACCAGCTCGTAGTCGTCGAAATCCTGCGCCAGCACGGAGTCAATGCATTTGGGCAGGTAGTCCTTCACGTTATAGACGGGGATAACAACGCTGAAAATCATGCGGTTTTCTCCTCTCCGTCCGGCAGTGCGTCCGGCTGCTCACTGCGCATCTGCGTCAAATAGTATACCGCAGCCAGCAGCACGGACATGTAGACCGAGGCATTCGGCCGCCGGAGCATGCCGGCGGTGCAGTAGGCATAGACCAGGCACAGACACAGGGAGATGCCGTAGGCACCGGATTCGGACGTAAAATATTTGCGGAAATCCTGGATCAGGAACTTTGCAACCAAATACAGGAAGTAGGCCACGAACGCGACCATGAGCGCCAGACCGGCCCAGCCATAGAGGAAATAGATGCCGTGGAAGTCGTTTTCCACGTCGTAAATATCTCCGTCAAAGCTCATGCGGCTCAGCTCCATGCCGAAAATGCGGGAGACGAACGGGTGCTCGTCCATGAGCATCGAGCAGAAAACGATCTTGCGGTGGCGGGTCGCCGTAATGTCCGTGACCTGATCGGAATAATCATAGGCGGACATGACTCTGGCCGTGCCGAACCGCTGGCAGAGCTTGGGGGAATAGAAGTTATAGATCGTGCACAGGGCGTGATAGCGCTCGGCCGGGTCCACGGTCGAAAGGTCCTCGCTGTCACCGGTGGTGCGGCGGATCATGACCTCGGCGTCGCCCTGCTTGCTGGTCATGGCCAGATTGTAGCGGTTCTGATTGATATACATGGGTGACTGCTTGACGAACGCGCAGCAGACGACCAGCATCACGATCAGCACGGCGATATAGCGCTTGGAGGTTTTGGCCTGCCGGGTCAGCAGCAGGACGACCGGCAGACCGAGCGCAACGGCAAAGATGGAGAGGAACGCCAGCCGGGTGCCGAGAAAATACAGCTGCGCGAATGCGGCGGCCGTCGTCAGGCAAAAGAGCCAGAAGTGCTTCTTCCGATAGCAGAACGCGATCACGATCGGCGCGAGCATGCTCACAACGGCACTCTGCGCGTTGCTGGTCGAGAACCAGCCGAGCAGACCGATGCCGCTGTTGGTGTAGGTCGCGGCGGCGGTGTTGGTCAGCACACTGATGACGAGCGTGACGGAAATGACCCAGAAGTTGACGATCAGCGCGGTTTCCATGGCCGGATAGCACTTTTTGTTGGCACGCAGAAACGAGATGAAGCACAGCGCAAACAGCGGCATCTGCACCACGCGCACGAAATTCGTCAGATCATGCACAGGATCCAGATATCCTTTGATCGAGCAGGCGATCACGTGGCCGACCAGCACGAAAATGCACGCACCGGCGGCGATGCCATAGGCTTTCTTGCGCGACGAGGCGAGGAAGCCGAGCAGGCACACGGCGGCAAAAACAACGAAACGGAGCAGCAGCGTGAGCGTGTTGGCCATGCCGAGGCGGTCCGTCCAGTAAGACAGGATATCCAGCAGCGGCTGCAGGATCAGCAGGATGAGCAGGACCGTGGGCAGCGCGGGCGCAAGACGGTCACGCAGGGAGTGTTTTTCTTCGGACATGTCAGTTCTCCTTTGGGTCGTCGTAATCTCGAATATAGATCAGGTACCAGATGGCTGCCAGAATCAGGCAGAGGTAAAAAGACGCATTTGGGCGGCGCAGTACGCCGGCAGTGTTATAGATGTGCGCGAGAGCGGTGCACAGCGCGACGCCGCAGGCGCCGGCCTCGACCGTGAAGTAACGCCTGGCGTTGCGGATGAGCGCGCACACGATGATGACCAGGAAATACCCCAGAAAGGCCAGCAGGCACGCAAGTCCCGCCCAGCCGTACAGATATGCGATGCCGTGGAAGTCATTTTCCACGTCGTAGCAGTATCCGTGATAGGTCATCTCATCGTAGCTCAGGCCGAACAGGCGGCTGGTAAACGGCTCGGTGTTCAGCATCAGGCGGCAGTAGTTGATCTTGATCGTGCGGACATTCGTAATGACGGAGGCTTTGGTGGAGCATCCGTACATTTCCGCCGTCGCCTCGAGCCCATAGCGCTCGACGGTCCCGCCGAGGTATTCGTCATAGGCATAGGTGAGGTAGGCATACCCCTCGTCGCCGAACTCCGCTTTGCCCTGCGCGACCAGCCGGTCAATGTTTTCCTGCTTGCGCACGGCGTTGGCCGCAACGGCCTGCTGGTTGCGGTGCATGGGGGACACGGGGAAGGCCGCGGCGCAGATCGCCGCGCACAGCAGCAGCGCAATGTAGATCTTCCGGTCGCCGCGCCGGGTGACGGCCCAGGTGATGCCCGTGCCGATTGCCGTCACGAACAGGGACATATAGGCCAGACGTGTTGCAAAGCAGAATAGTTCCGCGAAGCCGACGACGGCGATGGGCAGCCAGCGCCGGATCTGCCCGCTGCGCAGTGCCGGACACAGCGCGAGCGGCACGAGCATCGACAAAATCGCGCTCTGGCTGTTGGCAAAGTAAAACCACCCGCACAGGCCGATGCGCTTGTCCGGATACGTATAGGGATTGGTGCCGGTCAGCGCGCTGAGCAGCGCGACGGCGGCGATGATCCAGAAAGCGATGGTGATCCCGCGTTCCAAGCTGGCAAAGCCCTGCCGGCAGCAGCGCAGAAACGTGATAAACGCGATCGTAAACAGCGGCAGCTGCGCGAAGCGGATGAAGTTGGTCGCGTCGGAGATCAGGTTCGCGGTCGTGAATGGAGCGTTGGCGCGCAGGCATGCCAGCACGTGCCCCGCATAGAGCGCGGCGCACACGGCAGCGGCGATCCAGTAAAAGCGCCGGCGATCCGAGAGCACGAAGCCCGTAAGCATGACGCCGAGAAAGATCAGCAGGCGCAGCGACAGCGTCAGCTTGCTGCCCCAGGCCAGGTCCTGCGTCCAGAACGACAGCACGTCCAGCAGCGGCTGCGCCGCGCACAGGCCGACAAGCACGCCGGGCAGCCAGTGCGGACAGGCTCGTTCCTGCGGCGATAACGATTGCATAGTTTTTCCTCTTTTTCTCTCAGGATAGTTACACTCAATCATACGCTTTTTTCGCGGTCAGGTCAACCGGCGCGGCCGTTTGTTCACATATTTTCAGAATATAGTATGCAAATACCCCCGGTCGGAGAAAACCTCCGTCCGGGGGTGTCAGTCGTGTCGGGTCACAGCAGCTTGTCCGCCTCGTGCGCGTAGCTGCAGATGAGCCTGTCGAGCAGACGCTGCAGGTCGGCAGCCTTCGGGTCCGTGACGGCCTGCGCATGCAGCCGGTGCAGGCCGTCGATGGCCTCCTGGCTCAGGCCGAGGGCACTGTAGACATCGCTCTCGCCGGCGCGCTGCGCATCGGCATCGTCGGCCGCCTCGTCAAAGCCGAGCAGGAAGTTCGGTGTCGTGCGGAAATACCGTGCGATGCGGCTCACGACCAGCGCCGACGGCACCGTGACCTCGCGCCGGTCGTTCGGCTTGAGGTACTTGCGCACGGCCGGGCGGCTGATGTCGATCTCGTCGGCCAGCTCCTGCGTGTTGACGGGCTTACCGTACACGTTGTTGCCGTTCATCAGATAGGTCAGCCGGTCGCGGAACACGTTGCCGAAACCGCCGGCGGCCTCGTCGTTGTCTTTGCCCATGAAAATGACCTCCCATTCCAGAAAACAAACTTTTTTTCAAACTTTTTTTCGGAAAAGGCTTGACAAACCCATAGAAATGGTTTATACCAAAGTTACGTTAATCGAAAACGAAACTTTGGTTTCTATCTGCGGGCTGAATAAAACTTTTCTGACCCTCAGTAAAGCACGACCGCCTGCAAAAGTCAAGACATACTCCCAAAAATAACAAGGAGGTACTTCTATGAGCAAAGATCGTGATCTCATTTTTGATATGACCGAGGACCCGGAAGTCCTGACCGACCCCGCCGTGGACAATGAGCCGCTGCAGCTCGGCGGTGTGGGCGATGATGCGTCCGCCGCTGCCGACCGTCAGGTGACGACGCCGGGCGACGTGCACGTTGCGCCGCAGATGCCCACACCGATCGACGGCACGCTGCGCCAGTTTGCGCTGCGCGTGCCGAGCGTGATCGACGAGTGCAGCGGCATCATGGTGTTCGGCAAGCGCATCAAGTCGCTCGTGTTCTCGACAGACCTCTGCATCATCCGCAATGTCAACGCCGACGCGGTGTTTGCGGTCTATCCGTTCACGCCGCAGCCGGTCATCACGCAGGCGCTGCTCATGGCGAGCGACCTGCCGGTGTTCGTCGGCGTCGGCGGCGGGCTGACGACGGGCAAGCGCGTTGTGAACCTCGCCATGTACGCCGAGATGCAGGGCGCGACCGGCGTCGTCGTCAACGCGCCGACACCGGGCCGCATCCTCAACCGCATCCGCAGCAGTGTCGACGTGCCGGTCGTGGTCACGGTGGCCAATTCCGACACGAACTACCGCCACCGCATCGAGGACGGCGCCGCGATCCTGAACGTGGCCGCCGGCGCGCAGACGCCGGAGATCGTGGCCGAGATCCGCGAGCGCTTCCCGGACTACCCCATCATCGCGACCGGCGGGGCGGATGAGGACAGCATCCGCGCCACCATCCGCGCCGGCGCCAACGCCATCATCTGGACGCCGCCGACCAACGGTGAGCTGTTTCGCGATGTCATGAAAAACTACCGCGAGGGCAAGCCGCATCCCTGATCCGATACCTCTTCTTTCTTGCTTTCTCTTCCTGTTATCCGCGCAAAAGGACGCATCCATCCGGATGCGTCCTTTTGTTATCTTGCTTTGCGCCTCAGAGCAGGCAGAGCACGACGCAGGCCTGTTCGCGGGTCGCGGTGTCGCGCGGGCGGAAGCTGCCGTCGGGCATGCCGCTGATGACGCCGGCGCGCTGCAGCGCCTGCACGGAGGGCAGGGCATAGCCGGCGATGTCGGCTTCATCCGTGAACGTGACGGCCGGCGTGCCGGTTCCGAGCTGGATGCCGAACTGCTCGGCGTAGCGGCAGAGCATCACGGCCATATCCTGCCGGGTGATCTCGTCATTCGGCGCAAATTCGGTGTCCGAGACGCCGTAGACGACGCCGTTGTCGGCCGCCCAGTTGACGTAGGGCGCGTACCAGGCGTTCGCCGGAACGTCGGTGAACCTGCCCGACGTATACGCGGACACGTCCGCCCCCTGCAGCCCGGCCAGCATGGTCACAAACTGCGCGCGCGTCACGACTGCCGTCGGCTCGAAGGTCGTGGCGCTCGTGCCGGAGACGACGCCCGCATCATACAGCTGCTGGATGTACGGATAGCTCCAGCGGCTCTCGGGCACATCCGTGAACGGGAACGGTGTTTCCGTCGGCTGCACGGAGCCGTAGGTGCTGTAGATATCGTCCATCAGATTCCGATAGAACAGGTGCGTCTCGATGATGCTCTTGTTGGCGATGCCGCCGACAAACTGCATATGGTCGGCGCGCGTGACGGGCATGACGTACCAGATGCCGGGCCGGAAGGTGATGTCGGAATAGCCGTCATAGTTGACCCAGCCCTGCGTGCCGTCGCGCTTGAGGCACTCGGTGGTGTTTTTGTCCGTCGTGGTCGGGTAAAGGGCGGAGACGGTGTTCACAAGGCCGTCGTTCGGCAGCCAGCTCTGATCGATGTAGATGCCGCCGGCGGTGTACTTGTCATAGTACTTGCCCATGTTGACGGAGCCGGGCATCATCAGCGCGCACATGCCGTTCGACGGGATGGCCGACACGGTGGGGTAGTGGTTGCCGGTGAGCGGATCGGTCGAGGTCTGGTCGCCCGCATAGGAGAAATAGTAGACGTTCGGCTGGATGGCGATGCCCTTGTTGATCTCGAGCGATTTGTCGATCGTCAGGTCGAGAAACGCGTTGTCGTTGTGCGACAGAAAGTCGGATTTGAGCACGCGGTCGAGCGCCTGAGCAAAGGTCTCGTTGTCGTCCCTGCGGATGCCGAACTGGTCGAGCTGGAAGTCGTACACGCCCTTGAGCGACGACAGGCCCAGCGCCTTGGCGGCGGCCGTGGTCAGGTCGGCGGCGAGCTTGGTAAAGTCGCTGTTGGCTTCAATGAACGTCGTGCCGTTGTGCGGCGCGGCGATGGCGGTCAGCGAGTGGACCCAGCCGCCCTTGCCGCCGAGGAAGAACGGGCTCGGCTCCACACCGGCGGCCTTCGCCGCGGCGACTTCCTCCGGGCAGCCGTTGGTGAGGATCTCGAGGAACAGGCGCGTCGTCGCGCCACCGAAGCTGTGGCCGACGAGGTTCACGGCGCGCTCCGTGCCCCAGCCGTCGAACAGCGGCGTCTCATAGTCGATGCCGTAGCGCTCGTGGCCGAAGTCCTGCGCGTGCTTGACGCCGTAGTCCGTGCGCGCGCCGACGAGCTGCGCGTACAGCTCGCACGCGCGGTCCCACGCGCTCGAGAGCGGTCCGACGGAGGCGGCATAGGTCTCATAGCCCTGCGTGGCCAGATAATCCGGCAGGCTGCCGGTGGTCATGCCCCAGTAGGGCATGATGCGGAAGATCTTGTCGCGCTGCCCCCAGCCGAACAGGCCGTGCACGAACACGACCGGGTCGTCCGAGCGGGTCTGGTCATCGGCCGCGGCGGCCGGGATGGCGCACAGGCTCAGCGCCAGCACCAGCGTCAGCAGCAGGCATAACAATCGACGTGTTTTTTTCATGGTTTTCCCCCTGTCTCATAGATTCGCATTGCTTTCCTTCTCACAAAAACCAGCGATATGCCCATATTATACCGGCTGACGCTGTTGATTGCAAGACGTTTTGACGAGAATCTGTTGCGTACCTGCGCAGAAAGATCCCCGCGCGGCGGCGCGGGGATCTTAGTCGGCAAACAGGTTCCATGGGAAAATATCCGGCGGCTGCTGCTCGAAATAGAGCACCTCGCCGGTGTCGGGGTGGGCAAAGTGCAGGCAGTGCGACCAGAGCGCGATCGGCCCGTCGTCGGGCAGCGTGCTGTATTTTTTGTCGCCCCAGAGCGGCAGGCCGCGCGACGAAAACTGGCAGCGGATCTGGTGTGTGCGCCCGGTCTGCAGATAGATGCGCACGAGTGAGAGCTCCGTGCGCGTGCCGAGCACGTCATAGTCGAGCACGGCCTCCTGCACGCCCTTGGCCATTTTATCCGTGACGTAGGTCTTGCGCTCGTTCGGATCGCGCCGCAGCAGGTCGCGGTACGTGCCCTGCAGCGCGTCCGGCTCCCCATGCACGACGGCGAGATACGTCTTGCCGAAGTCGTGCTCGCGGATCTGCGCCGAGAGCTTCGACGCGGCCGCCGGGGTGCGCGCGAGCACCATCAGCCCGCTGACCACGCGGTCGAGCCGGTGCACGGTACGCACGCAGGCATTCGGGTCGCCGAGCGCCTGCCGCACCAGCTCGGGCACGCCGCCCGGCTCGTCCGTGGACAGCACGCCCGCCGGCTTGATGCACACGAGGATGCTGTTGTCCTGATAGAGAATGTCCATGTCGTCGCCTCGTTTTCGGTGTCTGCCGTGAGTATACCACACCGGCGGCGCGGGGGCAATGAAAAAGGGGGGCGGTCACTGCGCTTTCGCTTCCGGCCGGTAAAACGGGATGGCCAGCGCCATGACGGCCGCGAACACGATCAGATAGGAGAGCACGTCCTTTCCGTGCGACACGACGGCCGCCGCACAGAAGAGGACACAGCACGCGGTCGCCGTCGGCAGGCCGTATTTTTTCTGCAGTTCGTTGTTCATGACGTCTCCCTCCGTTCCTTGTCCGCAGGCAGAGCATGCGCGCTGCCGCCGGGAGAATCCAAGGGAAGCGTGCGCAGGACATGAAAAATGCCCTCCCGGACTGTTCCGGGAGGGCAATGCTATGGCATGAGGATGCGGCCTTACAGCTCGCACAGCACCACGCAGGCCTGTTCGCGGGTCGCGGTGGCATACGGCCGGAAGCTGCCGTCCGGCATGCCGCTGAAGACACCGGCGCTGTGCAGCGCCTGCACGGCGGGCAGGGCGTAGGCGGCGATGCTGCTCTCATCCGTGAAGGCGGTGACCGCCGTCTGGTCGAGCTGCACGCCGTACTGCTGCGTGTAGTTATAGAGCATGACGGCCATGTCCTGACGCGAGATCGTCGCGTTCGGGTCGAACGTCGTGGCGCTTGTGCCGCTGACGATGTTGTTGGCGGCCGCCCAGTTGACGTAGGGCGCGTACCAGGTGCCGCTCGGCACGTCGGTGAACTTGCCGTCCGTGTACGGCGTCACGTCCGCACCGGCGAGCCCGGCGATCATGGTCACGAACTGTGCGCGCGTGACGTTTGCAGTCGGCTCAAAGGTCGTGGCGCTCGTGCCGCTCACGACGCCGGCTTCATACAGCTCCTTGATGTACGGATAGCTCCAGCGGCCCTCCGGCACATCGGTGAACGGCAGACCGGCGGGCTGTGTCGGCGTGACCGGCGCGGCCGGGGTCGAGGTCACGCGGGAGAGATTGTCCATCAGGCTCAGGTAGAACTGCCGCAGGGTCACCGTGCTCTGCGAGGACAGATCCGCCACCGGCATGCCGGCGATGAAGTTGCCGTGGTCATAGTGGCGCACGGGCATCACGTTCCACACGCCGGGGTGATAGCTGACGTTGGAGTAACCGTCCTGCTGGATGTAGCCGGTCTTTCCGCTCTTGGTCAGGCACTGGCCGGCGCTGTTGGTCGGGTACAGGGCGGAGACGGTGTTCACAAGGCCGTCGTTCGGGGCCCAGCTCTTGTCGATTCGGAAGCCGCCGGCGGTCGTCTGGTCATAATAGCCGCACATCTGGTTTGCAAACGGCACGAACAGCGGCGTCATATCGACGGCCGACGTGCGCTCGCCGGTGACGGCGCTCTGGCGCGTTTTGTCGCCGGCATAGGAGAAGTAGTACACGTTGGGCTGGATCTCAATGTCGTCGTTGAGCTCCAGCGCGCGGTCGATCGTCAGGTCGCGGAACACGTTGTCGTTGTGCGACAGGAAGTCCGAGTGCAGCACACGGTTGAGCGCCTCGAGCACAGTCTCGCCGTCCTTGCGGTAGAAGCCGAACTGGTCGAGCTGGAAGTCATACACGCCCTTGAAATCCGAGATGCCGAGCAGCTTTGCCATGGTGGTCGAGATCTCGGCGGCGAACTGCGTCATGTCGCCGCAGCACTCGAGGAAGGTCGTGCCGTTGTGCGGGGCCGCCAGCGTCGTCAGGGAGTAGACCCAGTCGGCCTTGCCACCCTGGAAGAACGGGGAGACCTCCGTGCCGTCGGCCTTGGCCGCGGCCTGCTCCTCCGCGGAGCCGTCGGCCAGAATATCCAGGAACAGGCGGATCGTCGCACCGCCGAAGCTGTGGCCGACGAGGTTGATCTTTTTGTCCGCGCTCCAGCCTTCAAACAGCGGCTTGTCATACGTCACGCCGTAGCGCGCGTGGCCGTATTCGGCAGCATGAGCCGCGCCGTAGTCCACGGTCGTGCCGGTGAGCTGGGCATAGAGCTCGCACGCGCGGTCCCACGCGCTCGAGAGCGGGCCGACGGAGGCGGCGTAGCTCTCATAGCCCTTGCCCGTCAGGTACGGCATCAGGTCGCTCGTCAGACCCCAGTACGGGGTCACGGCGTAGATCTGGTCGTGTTCGCCCCAGCCCATCAGGCCGTGGACGTAAATGGTCGGGTAGCGTTCGGCACCGGACTGCGTGTTCGCGGCGGCAGCCGTCAGGAGCAGCAGGCTCCCGGCCATCACCAGCGCGAGCAGCAGACACAGAAACTTTTTGCTCTTTTTCATGGTGTTGTGCACATTCCTTTCCGGCGCGCCGCAGCGCGCTTCTATTTTTTGAGTATTATAATTCCGGCCGCGTCGGTTTGCAATCCTGGTAACGCAGAAAATATTGTGTCAGATTCGTTCACGTGTGAGGTTTTTGGACACGTGGCCGTATCTGCCGCACGGCAGCGCGGACACCTGTGTGCGCATACAAAAAACGTCCCCCGGCCGGAGCCGGGAGACGTTTGCAAAGCGGGGATTTACAGCATGCACAGCACGGTGCAGGCCTGTTCGCGGGTCGCGGTGGCATACGGCCGGAAGCTGCCGTCCGGCATGCCGCTGAAGACACCGGCGCTGTGCAGCGCCTGCACGGCGGGCAGGGCGTAGGCGGCGATGCTGCTCTCATCCGTGAAGGCGGTGACCGCCGTCTGGTCGAGCTGCACGCCGTACTGCTGCGTGTAGTTATAGAGCATGACGGCCATGTCCTGACGCGAGATCGTCGCGTTCGGGTCGAACGTCGTGGCGCTTGTGCCGCTGACGATGTTGTTGGCGGCCGCCCAGTTGACGTAGGGCGCGTACCAGGCGCCGCTCGGCACGTCGGTGAACTTGCCGCCCGTGTACGGCGTCACGTCCACGCCGGCGAGACCGGCCAGCATGGTCACAAACTGTGCGCGGGTCACGCTGCCGGTGGGCTCGAAGGTCGTGGCGGTCGTGCCGCTGACGACGCCGGCCTCATACAGCTCCTTGATGTACGGATAGCTCCAGCGGCCCTCCGACACATCCGTGAACGGGAATGCGGTGCCGGTCGGCGTGGTGGTATAGGTGCTGTAGATATCCTCCATGACGCCGCGGTAGAGCGCGTGCGTCTTGACAAGGCTGCCGTTGAGCATGCCGCCGACGAACTGGATGTGGTCAAACGACTGCACGGGCATGACATACCAGATGCCGGGCGTGAAATTGATGTTGGAGTAGCCGTCGTAATTCGTCCAGCCCTGCTTGCCGTCCTTCGTCAGGCAGGTGCCGTCACTGTGGATGGGGTAGAAGGCGGACACGGTGTTGACCATGCCGTCGTTCGGGCGCCAGCTCTTGTCGATGTAGAAGCCGCCGGCGGTGTACTTGTCATAGTACTTGCCCATGTTGATCGCGCCGGGGTAGAACAGCGTCCACATCTTGGCCGACGGGATGTAGTTGCCGGAGACTGGGTCCTGCACGGTCTGGTTGCCGGCGTAGGAGAAGTAATAGACGTTCGGCTCGATGCCGATGCCGTCGTTGATCTCGAGCGACTTGTCGATCGTCAGGTCGAGGAAGGCGTTGTCGTTGTGCGACATGAAGTCGGTGCTGAACACGCGCTGCAGCGTCTCGAGCATGGTCTCGTTCGGATCCTTGTAGATGCCGAACTGCTCAAGCTGGAAGTCATAAAGATTCTTGATCTCCGTGATGCCGAAGCCCTTGGCGAGCGTCTCGGACAGATTCGTTGCCACGTCCATGATCGTGCCGTTGGACTCGATGAAGGTCGTGCCGTTGTGCGGCGCGGCGATCTCGGTCATGGAGTGCACCCAGCTGCTCTTGCCGCCGGTGAACAGCGGGCTCGGCGTGGTGCCGGCGGCCTTGGCCGCGGCAACTTCCTCGGCGCTGCCGTTGGCCATCAGCTCGAGGAACTGGCGCGTGGTCGCACCGCCGAAGCTGTGGCCGACGAGGTTGACGGCGCGCTGCGTGCCCCAGCCGGAGAAGAGCGGCTGGTCATAGGTGATGCCGTAGCGCGCGTGGTCGTGCGCCGCAACGTGCGCCGCGCCGTAGTCGACCGTCGTGCCGGTCAGCTGGGCATAGAGCTCGCACGCGCGGTCCCATGCGCTGGAGATCGGGCCGACGGTGGCCGAGTACGTCTCATAGCCGAGCGAGTTGAAGTAGCTTGTCAAGCTGCCGGTGGTCATGCCCCAGTAGGGCAGCACGGCATTGATGCCGGCGCGCTGGCCCCAGCCCATCAGGCCGTGCACGAACACGACCGGGTCGTCCTTGCTGCTCGGGCAGGTCTGGTCTGCGGCTGCTGCCGGGAAGACGCACAGGCTCGCGGCCAGAATGAGCGTCAGCAGCAGGCACAGAAATCGTTTGCTGTGTTTCATCATGTTTTCCCTCCAAAGTATAAAAATGTTTTATGATTTTATCATCATCACAAACTCCGACGAATGACGCAAAACGGACGAAAGTCGGAGAATTGCGGTTGCGTGTTATAGCACATAATCCAGCAAGAGAAAATCCTGTTTTTGTACTTCGCGCATAGTTTCTGCATATTACTCTAATGTTTTACAACGCAGTTATAATGCATCGGGACTGCGAAAATTTTCAAACTGTGTCACTCGACAGGCATGTGTGAGAAAAAGCCGGGAAGGATATTTTTGCATTTTTGTCTGTCATCATTCACAAAAATTCATAAATTCTGTATTTGATTTCGGAAAATTCTACGAATTTGGGCATTCTCTTGCAAACTGCATAAAAACCACTTTCGGATATTGTGAAGATTTGGACGACTTTGCGCACATTCGTTATAGCATCGCACGGGGGCGTTTGATATAATATAAACGAAATAGAACGGAAACGTATCCCAGCGAAAATCGAACAGTTGGAGGTAATGGAATGAGCAAAAAGTATCTGTATTATTTCAGCGAAGGCAGTCAGGCGTTCGGCGGCGACAAGACCGCGATGCGAAACATTCTCGGCGGCAAGGGCTCCGGTCTTGCGGAGATGACCGCGGCCGGCATGCCGGTGCCGCAGGGCTTCACCATCACGACCGAGGCCTGCACGCAGTACTACGCGGACGGCCGCCAGATCAATGCGGAGATCCAGGCGGACATTTTCGCACACGTCAAGGGCCTTGAGGAGATCACCGGCAAAAAGCTCGGCGACGTCGAAAATCCCCTGCTCGTGTCCGTGCGCTCCGGTGCGCGCCAGTCCATGCCCGGCATGA
Source organism: uncultured Oscillospiraceae bacterium (assembly GCA_934589185.1). Taxonomy (GTDB): domain Bacteria; phylum Bacillota; class Clostridia; order Oscillospirales; family Oscillospiraceae; genus CAG-103. The sequence continues at coordinate 66,691 of CAKTNQ010000002.1, forward strand.
TGGACACCATCCTCAACCTGGGCCTGAACGACGCGTCCGTCGAGGGCCTGGCCAAAAAGACCGGCAACCCCCGCTTCGCTTACGACAGCTACCGCCGCTTCGTGCAGATGTTTGCGGACGTCGTCATGGGCGTGTCCAAGAGCCTGTTTGAGGAAGAGATCGACAAGATGAAGGCCGCCAAGGGCGTCACGAACGACGTCGATCTGGACGCCGATGATCTCAAGCAGCTCGTCGTCATCTTCAAGAAGATCTATGAGGACAACGAGCACAAGCCCTTCCCGCAGGACCCGAACGAGCAGCTCATCGAGGCGGTCAAGGCCGTGTTCCGCAGCTGGGATAACCCGCGCGCGAACGTCTACCGCAAGATGAACGAGATCCCCTATGAGTGGGGCACCGCCGTCAACGTCCAGCAGATGGCGTTCGGCAACTCCGGCGACCGCTCCGGTACGGGCGTGGCCTTCACGCGCGACCCGGCCACGGGCGCGAAGAAGCTCATGGGCGAGTACCTCATCAATGCACAGGGCGAGGACGTCGTCGCAGGTGTGCGCACGCCGAGCCCGATCAGCCATCTGCAGGATCAGATGCCGGAGGTGTACGACGAGTTCGTTGCCATCGCCAACCGGCTCGAGCACTACTTTAAGGATATGCAGGACATGGAGTTCACCATCGAGGACGGTAAACTCTACATGCTCCAGACCCGCAACGGCAAGCGCACCGCACAGGCGGCGTTGCAGATCGCGTGCGACCTCGTCGACGAGGGCATGATCACCGAGCGCGAGGCCGTGCTGCGCGTCGAGCCCAAGCAGCTCGATACGCTCCTGCACCCGCAGTTTGACGCCGAGGCGCTCAAGCGGGCCGACGCTATCGGCAAGGGCCTTGCCGCATCCCCCGGCTCCGCCTGCGGGCAGATCGTGTTCTCCGCCGAGGAGGCCGAGGAAGCCGTCAAGAACAAGACCATGCCGAAGGTCGTGCTCGTCCGCCTCGAGACCAGCCCCGAGGACATCGTGGGCATGCAGGTCTCGCAGGGCATCCTGACCGTGCGCGGCGGCATGACCAGCCATGCGGCCGTCGTCGCCCGTGGCATGGGCACCTGCTGCGTCTCCGGCTGCGGCAATGACAACAGCGTCCGCATCAGCTATGCGGATAAAGTCTTTGAGATCAACGGCCACCGCTTCACGGAGGGCGACTGGATCTCGCTCGACGGCAGCACCGGCAGCATCTACGCCGGCCAGATCCCGACCGTCGCCGCCACCGGCAACAAGAACTTCAACCGCCTCATGGGCTGGGCCGATGCTGCCCGCCGCCTGAACGTTGAGGCCAATGCCGACAACCCGCGCGACGCGCAGCAGGCGGTCGACCTCGGCGCCGAGGGCATCGGCCTGTGCCGCACCGAGCATATGTTCTTCGCCGAGGACCGCATCAAGGCCGTCCGCGAGATGATCTGCGCCCGCACCGTCGAGGAGCGCAAGGTCGCACTGGCGAAGGTCGAGCCGTTCCAGCAGGGTGACTTTGAGGCCATGTACCGCATCATGGGCACCCGCCCGATGACCATCCGCTATCTCGATCCCCCGCTGCACGAGTTCCTGCCCACCCAGAAGGCGGACATCGAGGAGCTGGCGCAGGAGATGGGCATGACGTTTGACGAGCTGCAGGATGTCGTCGTGTCCCTGCATGAGTTCAACCCCATGATGGGCCACCGTGGCTGCCGTCTGTGCGTCACCTATCCGGAGATCGCCGAGATGCAGACCAACGCCGTCATCAAGGCGGCGCTCAAGGTCAGCGCCGAGACCGGCACGATGATCACGCCGTACATCATGATCCCGCTGGTCGGCGAGCGCAAGGAGCTCAAGTTCATCAAGGACATCGTTGTCCGCACGGCGGACGCGCTCATCCAGGAGGCGGGCGTGGACATGAAGTACCACGTCGGCACCATGATCGAGATCCCGCGCGCCGCCCTCACGGCCGACGAGATCGCCAAGGAAGCGGACTTCTTCAGCTTCGGCACGAACGACCTGACGCAGATGACCTTCGGCTTCAGCCGCGACGACGCCGCGAAGTTCCTCGGCGCGTATTACGACACGAAGATCTACGAGAACGACCCGTTCCAGCATCTCGACGTCAATGGTGTCGGCAAGCTCGTGGAGATGGCCTGCAAGCTCGGCCGCCAGACGAATCCGGGGCTCGAACTCGGCATCTGCGGCGAGCACGGCGGCGATCCGTCGTCCATCGCGTTCTGCCACAAGGTCGGTCTGGACTACGTGTCCTGCTCGCCGTTCCGTGTGCCGATCGCCCGCCTTGCCGCCGCGCAGGCTGCGATCCGGGAGGAGCTGTGATTCTCGGTGCGCCCGCGCACAAAAGATAAGAAAATCGACCCATGACCCAACTCGGGCACACAGGTTCCAGCCTGTGTGCCCGGTCGTTTTTTTGCCTGCTTTATCACCGAATTCGCTGCATTTTGCCCCTGTTTTTGCGTTTGGAAACAGGGGCTTTTATCTGCTTTGAAAAATCTGAAAATCCTCTTTGAGGCAGTGGAAATCAAAATCAATTTACAGGGAAATAGTAGCAGAAACAGAGACGCAATCTTGGTGTTGCGGCAATGCCGCGCTATCATATATCATATCATGTTCTTTTTTTGTTAAAGAGAGAATAGGAGAACCTGATTTTTAAATTTCCTATAAAAATCATGAATATTGCGCCTCAAAAACTGTATATCCGCCGCCGCAATGGCCAAACTGCGGCGAGATGAAAAAATCGCCCTTTCTGTTCCTTTGCGAATTTGTACATATCGTTATCTCTGCTGCAATTTTGGCGATGTGTGATGCAGTAGATGCGGATGATGGTAAGGAAAATAGTATAAAGGAGAATACATAATGTTTGCGTATAATTTGGATTATGATGAGGGTGTGATCCTAGAAAACGAGGATGTCATATGGGCTTCTCGCAGCAATTTGAATATAGATACTTATGTAAGGAATACAATTTGCATGCCGACCTGAGCGTGCGGGTGTTTGCGGCATCCAACGATCTGCCGGAGCTGGTCCTTCCGGACGGCAGCGTCGCATTTTGGGCGTCCGTGGGAGCGACGGTCAGCTTTGACTTTTATCTCGATTAACAAAACCCCCACGCGCCGTTCGGGCTTCCGAACGGTGCGTGGGGGTTCCTGTTTGGGAATATTTCGCGTTACACGATCACGGTCAGCAGCATCTTAAAGCGCGTCTGCCCATAGACCGCATGCGGCACGTGCGCCGGCATGACGATGCTCTCCCCGGCGGAGACGAGGTGCGCCTCGCCGTCGATGGTGAAGCGGCCCGTGCCGTCGAGCACGGTGACGAGCGCGTCGCCGTCGGCGGTGTGCGTGCTGATCTCCTCGTCCTGCTCGAAGGCGAAGAGCGTCATGCTCAGGGCGCGGTTTTGCGCGAGCGTCTTGCTCACGATCTGTCCCTGCTGGTATTCGACCTCGTCGCCGAGGCGCAGCACCTGTGCTTTTTCGATGTTTTTCAGACCCATGATCCGATCTCCTTTGTTCTTGACTGTTGAAATTTTACCCGCCGTGCGGCGGTCGTATACGTTCGTTCAGTCGTCGAGGCCCGGCACCTGCGGCAGGGTCGCAAAGCTCTCGGCGAGCTGCGCGTCGGTGGGGATGAAGTCGCTCATTTCACCGTTGTGGAACTTCTCATAGGCAGCCATGTCGAAGTAGCCGGTGCCGGTCAGGCCGAAAACGATGGTCTTGGCCTCGCCGGTCTCGCGGCACTTAATGGCCTCGTCGATGGCGACGCGGATGGCGTGGCTGGACTCCGGCGCGGGCAGGATGCCCTCAATGCGCGCAAACTGCTCGGCCGCCTCGAACACCTTCGTCTGCTCGACGGAGCGGGCCTCCAGGTAGCCGTCGTGATACAGCTGCGAGACGATGGAGCTCATGCCGTGGTAGCGCAGGCCGCCGGCGTGGTTCGGCGAGGGGATGAAGCCGCTGCCGAGCGTGTACATCTTGGCCAGCGGGCAGACCTTGCCGGTGTCGCAGAAGTCGTAGGCGAACCTGCCGCGCGTGAGGCTCGGGCAGGAGGCGGGCTCGACGGCGATGAACCGATAGTCGCGCTCGCCGCGCAGCTTCTCGCCCATGAACGGGGAGATGAGGCCGCCGAGGTTGCTGCCGCCGCCGGCGCAGCCGATGATGATATCCGGCACGACGCCGTATTTGTCAAGGGCCGTTTTCGTCTCCAGGCCGATGACCGACTGGTGCAGAAGCACCTGATTGAGCACGCTGCCGAGCACGTAGCGGTAGCCGGGGGTCGAGGTGGCGACCTCGACGGCCTCGCTGATCGCGCAGCCGAGCGAGCCGGTCGTGCCGGGGTGCTCGGCGAGGATGCGCCGGCCGATCTCCGTCTCCGTGGACGGGCTCGGCGTCACGGACGCGCCGTAGGTGCGCATGACCTCGCGGCGGAAGGGCTTTTGCTCATACGAGCACTTGACCATATAGACCTTGCAGTCGAGCCCGAGGTAGGCGCAGGCCATCGACAGGGCCGTGCCCCACTGGCCGGCGCCGGTCTCGGTCGTGACGCCGCACAGCCCCTGCTGCTTGGCGTAGTACGCCTGCGCGATGGCGCTGTTGAGCTTGTGCGAGCCGGAGGTGTTGTTGCCCTCGAACTTGTAGTAGATCTTTGCCGGGGTCTGCAGCTGCTTTTCCAGGCAGTAGGCGCGCACGAGCGGCGAGGGGCGGTACATCTTGTAAAAATCGCGGATCTCGTCCGGGATGGGGATCTCGCGGTCGTCGTTGTCGAGCTCCTGACGGATCAGCTCATCGCAGAACACGGGGCGCAGATCGTCGAACGACATCGGCGCGCCGGTGGCGGGATTGCGCAGCGGGGCGGGCTTGACCTTCATGTCGGCGCGGACATTGTACCACGTGCGCGGCATTTCGTCCTCGGACAGGTAGATCTTGTAGGGAATGTTTTCGTTTGCCATGGTGTTAGCTCCTTTCGACCGGGGCCTTTCCGGGCAAGAAAAAACGACCCTTGTCCACGGAAAGACCAAAACTGAATTTGATCCTTGGGACAAAAGTCGGAAAACTTCTGCGGTGCCACCCAAATTGGCGCAAATGCGCCCGCTCGGCGACGTGCCATCACACGTCTTTCCCTGGTAACGGGGGAAAAGCCCGTCGGACTTTACCGCCTCACGGCGTCTCGTCCGCCCTCCGCAGTCCATTCGGCAAGGTTGTCTCTGCTGCGCTCGCACCAACCGGCAGCTCTCTGGGAAAGACGCAAACCCTCGCTTACTCCTCTGCATCTGTGGTTTGCTGCTTTGAACTTGGCGCAAGCATACGCTCTGGACAGGCGGTTTGTCAAGCGGGCAAATGTACTTTTTCCGCTTTCCACAAATGCGGGCGGCCGCACACGAGGATATTTCGCCATTTAAACACAAAAAGATGAAAAGAAACCGAAAAATTCGGGTGCTTCTCACACTTTACATTCGCAAAGCGGCGGCTTATACTGAATTTACCGGAATTGGGTCCGAAACCGGCAACTGAGAATGGGAGTGATTTCTGTGGCGGAAAACAAGACATTATGCATTGCCTGCAAGTACAAATTCCACGACCGGGATCTGCAGCCGTGCGCGGACTGCCTGCGAGCCACGCAGCTGGTGCAGCGGGGCGTCGACCGGTATCAGAAAGCGGCGCAGCCGCAGCCCGGGGCGCCTGTCCCGGAGACACGCAGGGCGCATCCGTCGGCCAAGACGCTGTGCTTTGCCTGTAAGTATATGTACTGCGACTGGGACGCCGAGCCCTGCCGGACGTGCCTGCGGCACAGTCTGGCGGAAGCAGGGCAGACGGACGCCTTTGAGCCGGAGACGTCGTCGAAAGCGAACGATTTATGAATTTTGCTAAAGATATCGTTCAAAAAAACTAATAGTTTGGCGGTTATCGCCGTTGATTTCCGTTCGGGATTTCCGCTATAATAAAAGCGTGCAAGGGAGCACATCTTCGAAAAGCGAAGGTGCGCTCTCTTGTCTTTTTTATTTCCTTCGCCCACAAAAAACGGAAAAAACACAAAAACCGGTAAACGGACCCACCGGCGCGGGCGAAAAAATCAAGAACAGGAGGATATGAACATGAAACTGAAACGACTGACGGCACTGCTGCTTTCTGTGATGATGGTGCTTTCTCTGGCCGCATGCGGAGGCGGCGGTGATACAAAAGATGATTCGGCGTCCGGCGACCTGTCGGGCAAGGAGATCATCATCGGCAACATTACCCCGGTGACCGGCGCGCAGGCGGCCTACGGCCTGGCCATCACGAACTCCATTCAGCTGGCGATCGACGAGATCAACGCCGCCGGCGGCATCCTCGGCGCGACCGTGAAGCTCTCCACCAAGGACGACCAGGGCACTCCGGCCGAGGCCGTTTCCGGCTTCAACTCGCTGCTCAGCGAGGGCGCGTCGGCCATCATCGGCGCAACGCTCTCGAGCTGCACGTCCGCGATCACGAGCCTGGCCGACGATGAGGGCATCGTGCTCGTGACGCCGAGCTCCACGGCAGACTCCATCACCACCAAGGACGACTATGTGTTCCGTTCCTGCTTCAAGGACAGCTTCCAGGGCGAGATGGTCGCGGCCTACGCCAAGGATCAGGGCTGGACGAAAGCCGCTGTGCTGTACGCGACCGGCGACACCTACTCCTCCGGCCTGCACGATTCGTTCGTGAAGGCGGCTGAGAAATACGGCATCGAGATCGTCTGCGAGCAGTCCTCGTCCGACACCGGCGCCGTGGACTTCTCCTCGCAGCTGGCGACCATCGCCGCCTCCGGCGCGGACATGCTCTTCGCTCCGTACTACTACGATGCAGTCGGCCCGAAAATCATCCCGCAGGCTCGTGAGGCCGGCTTCAAGGGCGCGATCATCGGCTGCGATGGCTTCGACGGTACGCAGGACTACACCACCGGCGATCTGAGCGCTTATGAAAACGTCTACTTCACCAACCACTACTCTCCGGAGGACAGCTCCGAGATCGTCCAGAACTACGTCAAGAACTACACCGCCAAGTACGGCTCCGAATCCATGAACGCGCTCGGCGCACTGGCCTATGACGCCATGTACATGGTCAAGCAGGCCATTGAGAAGGCCGGCAGCATCGACCACGACGCCATCCGCGACGCGATGAGCGGCATGCACTATGTCGGCGTCACCGGCGACATGACCCTCGACGAGACCGGCACGCCGGAAAAGAGCGTGGCCATCCTGACCTTCACGCCCTCTGACGGCAAGCTCGTGCAGAAGTTCGTCAAGACGCAGAGCTGATCTGCCCCGGCTGTGCAGCCGGAACCGGACAAAACCAAAAGCAATGCCTCCGCGCGAAAGCGCCGCCCGGCGCTTTCGCGCGCAATCATTCCGGCGCGGCTGGCCTGCGCGTGAACCAGAAAGGCAGGGAGAGAATATGACTGACTTTTTACAGCAACTGATCATCGGGCTCCGCCTCGGCAGCGTCTATGCGCTCGTGGCGCTGGGCTACACGATGGTTTACGGTATTATCCGACTTATCAACTTTGCACACGGCGACTTCATCATGGTCGGCGGCTATACGCTGTATTTCACCGTGCCGATCCTGCTGCACAGCATGGGTCTGCCGGCGTGGACGGGCGTGATCGCGGCCATCGTGATCTGCGCGCTCGTGGGTGTTTTGGTCGAGCTGGTGGCCTACCGGCCCGTGCGCCGCAAGGGCACGAGCATGTCGGCCCTCATTACGGCCATCGCCATGAGCCTGCTGCTGGAAAACCTCGCGCAGGCCATCCCGGCCATGGGCCCGAACCCGCGCGTGATCTCCGATGAGATCTTCAGCACGGCGCCGATGTCCCTCGGCGGCGTGTCGGTGAACATGGCGGCCGTGATCACGATCGTCATCGCGGCCATTGTCATGGCGGCGCTGCAGCTCTTCGTGCAGAAGACAAAGCTCGGCCGCGCCATGCGCGCTGTGTCCGAGAACAAGGAGGCGTCCACGCTCGTGGGCATCAACGTCAACCGCACGATCGTGACGACGTTCGCCATCGGCTCGGGCCTTGCGGCCATCGCGGCGCTGATGTACTGCGCGCAGTACCACACCGTGACGACGACGATGGGCTCCATGCTGGGCCTCAAGGCGTTCGTGGCGGCGGTCATGGGCGGCATCGGCCTGATCCCGGGCGCCATGCTCGGCGGCATCGTCGTCGGCATCATTGAAGCGCTCGTGACGGCCTACATCAGCTCGTCGCTCGCCAACGCCGTTGTGTTTCTGATTCTGATCGTGATGCTGCTGGTCAAGCCGGCCGGCATACTCGGAAAGAATGTAGGTGAGAAGGTATGAATACGCTGCAAAAAACAAAACTGCGCGGTACCGGCATCAACTGCGGCCTGATCGTGCTGCTCTTTGCCGTGGTGCTGCTGCTCGGTCAGGTGCTCCCGGAAAATACCTACCGCCGCGTGCTGATCCCGATCATCTGGCAGATGTGCATTTTCATCCTGCTCGGCACGTCGCTCAATCTCACGCTTGGCTACCTGGGCCAGCTCACACTGGGCCACATGGGTTTTGCCGGCGTCGGCGCCTACACTGCTGCGCTGACCTCGCTTGCGCTCGAGCGCGCGGGCCTGTTCGAGGCATCCAAAGCAGCCCCCGGCCAGCTCATTCTGGTCATTCTCGGCTGCTGTCTGCTCGGTGCCATCTTCGCAGGGCTGCTCGGCCTGCTCGTGGGCATCCCGGCGCTGCGGCTGCACGGTGACTATCTGGCCATCGTGACGCTCGGCTTCGGCCTCATCGTCGAAAACGTCATCGCAAACCTGCCCTTCGCCGGCGGCGACGGCCTTGCAAGCGGCACGGCGAGCTCTTCGCTCTACGCCAACGGGCTCGGTCTGTCGACCTCACTGCAGGCGAAGTATGTGTGGCTCGTGCTGGGCATCACCATTTTGTGCATTGCGATCATGTGCATGTTCATCCGCTCAAAATACGGCCGCGCCATCGAGGCCATCCGCGACGATGAGATCGCCGCGTCCGCTTCCGGCGTGAACACGACGTATTACAAGATCCTCACGTTCGTCATCTCGGCGTTCTTTGCGGGTCTTGCCGGCGGACTGTATGCCACGTGCTTTTCCTCGCTCACAACGGCGAGCTTCACGTTCACCAGCGCTTCGATCTGGAATTCGACGTTCATCGTCGTCATCGTGGTCCTTGGCGGCATGGGCTCCATGACCGGCTCGGTGCTGGCCGCCATTGCCATGTACCTGCTCAACTACGAGATCAAAAACGGCGCGTGGGTCTCGGCACTGCCGGGCTTCGTGCAGACGCTGTTCCAGTTCCCGATGCTGATCTATGCGCTCGTGCTGCTGGTCATCATCATTTTCCGCCCCAGAGGCATTCTGGGCACCTACGAGTTCTCGCTCGACCGGCTGCTGTTTGACGGCCGCCTGGCCGAGAAGAAAAAGGCCAAGGCCAGGAAGGGAGGCGCCGACGCATGACCGATACCAGACCCGTTGTGCTCAAAGCGGAGCACCTCGGCATCACGTTCGGCGGCCTGAAGGCCGTGTCGGACTTCAATATGGAGATCCATGAGGGCGAGCTCATGGGCCTCATCGGCCCGAACGGCGCCGGCAAGACGACGGTCTTCAACCTGCTCACCGGCGTGTATGTGCCGACGGAGGGCGCATTTTACCTCTGCGGCCAGAAGCTCAACGGCAAGCAGACCTATCAGGTCGTGGAGGCCGGCATTGCCCGCACGTTCCAGAACATCCGCCTGTTCAAGGCCATGACGGTGCTTGACAATGTCAAGATCGCCTTCACGAAGGACATTCACTACAACCTTGCCGACAGCCTCCTGCGCACGAAAAAGTATTGGCGCACGGAGCAGGAGCTGACCGACAAGGCCATGGAATACCTGCGCATCGTCCATCTGGACGACAAGGCCGGACAGCTCGCGTCCAGCCTGCCCTACGGCCAGCAGCGCAAGCTGGAGATCGCCCGCGCACTGGCAACGAACATGAAGCTGCTGCTGCTCGACGAGCCGGCAGCCGGCATGAACCCGACCGAGACGGCGGAGCTGCT
>CAKTNQ010000003.1:0-72260 GCA_934589185.1 uncultured Oscillospiraceae bacterium
GCGTCCGTCTGCGGCGGCGATGTGCGCAAGGCGCTCAATGCGGTCGAGCTGCTCTTTTCGGCGGCGCCGAGAGAGGGGGACACCATCCGCCTCCTGCGCGCTGATGCCGAGAACATCACGCAGCGCAGCGCCATGCACTATGACCGCGCGGGCGACGACCACTATGATGTTGTGTCCGCGCTCATGAAGTCGCTGCGCGGCTCGGATCCGGACGCGGCGCTGCACTATCTGGCACGTCTGCTCGAGGCCGGAGACCTGATCGGCGCCTGCAGGCGCATCCTGTGTTCGGCGAGTGAGGACATTGGCCTCGCCTATCCGCAGGCGGCCATGATCGTCAAATCCTGCGTGGACAGCGCGCTGCAGCTCGGCCTGCCGGAGGCGCGGCTGCCGCTGGCGGAGGCGGTGCTGCTGCTGGCCACGGCGCCGAAGTCCAACTCCGTTGTCATGTCCATCGACGCCGCGATCGCCGACGTTCGGGCAGGGAAGGCGGGGCCCATCCCGCGCGAGCTGCAGAACGTCCACGCCGACGGCACGGGCTTCGAGCGCGAACAGGGCTACAAGTATCCGCACGGCTACCCGGGCCATTGGGTGCAGCAGCAGTACCTGCCTGATGAGCTGAAGGGAAAGCATTACTACGAGTACGGCGACAACAAGACCGAACAGGCTGCGCGCGCCTATTGGCAGCGCATCAAGGGGGAGTGAGCGATGGACATTCAGGTCGGCGACATTCTGACGATGAAAAAACAGCACCCCTGCGGCGAGAAACGCTGGGAGGTGCTGCGCATCGGCGCGGATTTCAAGCTCCGCTGCCTCGGCTGTGGGCGTGAGGTCATGGGCCCGCGCGCGAAGTTTGAGAAAATGGTCCGGCAGATTGACCGGAAAGAAGAATAAAAAAACCGGAGGACACGTCCTCCGGTTTTCCTTTTATCTGTGGATGCCCTGGAAAAACAGCGCCACGGTGCCGGGCCCGACGTGCGAGCCAGTGACGGGCTCATAGCACACGGTCAGGCATTCGCCGGTGAAGCCGCGCTGACGCAGCGCGTCGAGCAGAAACTGCGCGCCGGCTGCATCGTCCGCGTGCGCGATGCCGATCTCCTCGGTCTTATCAGCGACGAGCTTCTCGTAAAAGTCCGCCAGCGCGGTGAGCGACTGCTTGCGGCCGCGCGTCTTGCCGCACTGGACGATCTTGCCCTCGTCATCGCCGCGCAGCAGCGGCTTGATCTTGAGCACGGTGCCGACGATGGCGGCAGCCTTGCTCACGCGGCCGCCGCGCTCCAGATAGGCGAGGTCATCGACCGTGAAGTACTGGCACATCGTATGGCGGCGGCGGGAGATCTGCTCGACGATCAGCGAGAAAGGCGCGCCGTTTTCGAGCATCCGCGCGGCCTCGAGCACCAGCAGCCCTTCGCCGAGCGAGGCGGCATAGGTGTCGATGGCGGCGATCTTCCGCTCCGGGAATTCTTCCTGCAGCTCCTCCACGGCCATGGCGGCCGCGTGTGCCGTGCCGCTGATGCCGCCGGACATGCCGATATAGATCACGTCGTTTCCATCAGCCAGTGCTTCATGCAGCGGCTCCAGAAAAGCGGCGAGGTTGATCATGGCCGTGGACACGGGCGCGCCGCTGCGCATGGCGTCATAGTAAGTCTTACCGTCAAAATCAATTGTGGGATCCTGCTCCGCCTGCACGCCGTTAATGGAATAGTGCAGAGGGATAACACGCAGGGAATATTTCTGAATGTAAGCAGCCGGCAGGTTTGCCGACGTGTCGGTGAAGATCTGGATCATGAGAGTGCTCCTTTGCTTGCTCAAAGTGCTACACGGTGTGTGCCCTTTATCCGTACACCCGCTGGCACGCAAATACAAGCTACTGTCATTTTTCCCTGTCTACGTTCCATTTTTACGGTCTCTACCGAAAAAAATGCGGTTCTACACGGCCGTAGAGCCACTCTACTCCTGTAAAACGAAGATTTTCGCTGCTGATTTTCCGTGAAAAGGGAAAATGCACAGAAAAAATCCCGCGGCTCCGATCAGAACCGCGGGATAGATGTCAGAAGTGAAACTTACTTGATGAGCTTCGCGACTTCCTCGGCGAGGTCGTCCTGACGCTTCTCAATGCCTTCGCCCTTCTCGAAGCGGGTGTAGTTCACGAGCTTGATGGAGGCGCCGACCTGCTTGGCGACGGCGGCGATGTGCTCCTCAACGGAGACTTTGTCGTCCTTGACGAACGGCTGCTGCAGCAGGCAGATCTCCTTGAAGTACTTGCCGATGCCGCCCATGACGATCTTCTCGATGATGGCGTCGGGCTTCTTGGCGTTCTTCGGATCTTCCTTGGCCTGCGCCAGGCGGATCTCCTTTTCCTTCTCGATGAACTCGGCAGAAACGTCGCTCTTATCCTTGTAGGTCGGGTTCAGAGCCGCGATCTGCATGGCGATGTCCTTGCCCAGCTCGACGACGGCAGCGTCGGTGGACTCGGTCTCGAGGTTGACGAGCACGGCGATGCGGCCGCCCATGTGGACATAGGGGACGTTCAGGCCGGTGTCGTAGCGCGCAAAGCGGCGGACCTTGATGTTCTCGCCGATGACGAGGACCTTATCGTTCTGCTCCTCGAGCACGGTCTTGCCGTTGCCGTAAGCGCAGGCGTACAGCGCGTCGAGATCGGCCGGGTTCTCCTTGGCGACGACGGCGGCGACGCCCTTAACGTAGTCGACGAACAGATCGTTCTTGGCCACGAAGTCGGACTCCGCATTGACCTCGACGATCACGCCGATGCCATCGACGACGGCGGCGTAAGCCATGCCTTCGGCGGCGATGCGGCCGGCCTTCTTCTGAGCGGCGGCGAGGCCCTTCTCACGGAGCCATTCCACAGCCTTATCGATATCGCCGTCAGCAGCGGTGAGGGCCTTTTTGCAGTCCATCATGCCGACGCCGGTCATTTCACGCAGATTTTTCACATCAGCAGCAGAAAATGCCATAATTCTTTCTCCTTTATTGTTTTATCAGAAGGGCGGGTACACGGCCCGCCCTTGCAGTTTTCAATTACTCTTCGACCTTCTGGGCCTCTTCCTCGGAAGCGGCTTCCTCAGCGTCGACGCCCTGACGGCCTTCCTGCACGGCGTTGGCCATGGTGGAAGCGATCAGGCGGATGGCGCGGATGGCGTCATCGTTCGCGGGGATGACGTAGTCGATCTCGTCCGGGTCGCAGTTGGTGTCGACGATGGCGACGATCGGGATGTGCAGCTTGCGGGCCTCAGCGATGGCGTTGTGCTCCTTGCGGGGGTCAACGACGAACAGCGCGCCGGGGAGCTTCTTCATTTCCTTGACGCCGCCGAGGTACTTCTCGAGCTTCTCCATCTCGCCGAGCAGCTTCATGACTTCCTTCTTCGGGAGCATGTCGAAGGTGCCGTCCTCCTGCATCTTCTTGAGCTGGGCCAGACGGTCGATACGGGTGCGCATGGTCTTGAAGTTGGTGAGCATGCCGCCGAGCCAGCGGGCGTTGACGTAGTACATGCCGACGCGGGAAGCCTCTTCCTTCACGGCGTCCGCAGCCTGCTTCTTGGTGCCGACGAAGAGGATGGTCTGGCCATTCTCCGCGAGGGTGCGCACGAAGTTGTAAGCCTCCTCGAGCTTTTTGACGGTCTTCTGCAGGTCAATGATGTAGATGCCATTGCGCTCGCAGTAGATGTACTCCGCCATTTTCGGGTTCCATCTGCGGGTCTGGTGACCGAAGTGGACACCGGCCTCGAGAAGCTGTTTCATAGATACGACTGCCATAGTTTTTTGTTTCCTCCTTTAATTAGTTGCTACCTCCGGGGGCGTCAGCTGTGCCCGACCAGGCCGAAGCCACATGGTCGCACATCGACCCCCGTGCGTAATGCTCTGGTATTATACCAGAGAAATCCGGGCAATGCAAGAGGATTTGCCCGGATTTTTGGTGTTTTTTCAGGTCGTCAGAGATAATTCTGCCGTTTCTCCCGTCGGCGGCGTGGCTGCTGCGCCGCGACCTCGGCGAGAATGATATCCTCGCCCAATCTGGAGATGGATTCCCACGGCAGAATGTAATCGTCATCGCCGCTGAGCAGACCGCCGAGCTTCTTCTGCCCCGGCACGATCAGGGACACGATCTTGCCCTCTTCCAGGTCGATCTCCGCGTCGCAGACATAGCCGAGCCGCTGCCCGGTGGTCAGGTCGATGACTTCCTTATATCGCAGATCGGATAAACAGCATTTCATGGTAACCCCTCCGCAGCGTTTTGGTACCAGTCTATGGCGCCGGACGGCGGCTTATGAGGGGAAGATGTTCCTGCGGATCTTGCCGAGCGCATTTTTCTCCAGCCGGGATACCTGCGCCTGACTGATGCCGATCTCGCCGGCGACCTCCATCTGTGTCTTGCCGGCGTAAAAACGCAGGGAGAGGATCTTCTTCTCACGCTCGTTGAGGTCGGAGATGGCGTTCGAGAGCGCCAGATGCTCCAGCCACTGCTCGTCCGTGTTTTTCGTGTCGCCGACCTGATCCATCACGCAGATGCTCTCGCCGTTATCGGTGTAGATCGGCTCATAGAGCGAGATCGGGTCACTGATCGCGTCGAGCGCAAACACGACGTCCCGGCGTGGGATGTCCAGTTCCTTTGCGATCTCGTCGAGCGTCGGCTCGCGGCCGGAGGCGGCGGTCAGGCGCTCTTTTGCTTGCAGGACTTTGTAGGCGGTGTCGCGTGTGGAGCGGCTGACGCGGATGGGGCTGTTGTCACGCAGGTAGCGCCGGATTTCCCCGGAAATCATGGGCACGCCGTAGGTGGAAAAACGCACGTCATGGTTTTCGGCGTCAAAATTATCGATGGCCTTGATCAGTCCGATGCAGCCGACCTGAAACAGATCGTCCACGTTCTCGCCGCGGCCGATGAATTTCTGGATCACGGACAGCACCAGCCGGAGGTTGCCGGCAATGAGCTGCTCGCGTGCGTCGGTGTCACCGTGCTTTGCGCGGATGAGCAGTGCCCGGCAGGCGTCACTGCTCAGGACCTTCAGGTCGGCCGTGTTGACACCGCAAATCTCGACTTTTCCAAGCATAAAAAACTCCTCCCATCCGGTACACCGTAGTGTTTCCGGGTGGAAGGAATTTGATACATCGGCAGATTACTGCTCGATTGCCTTGCTTTCTTTCTTCTTGGCGAGCGCCTTCTGCAGCCAATCCTTGCCGTCCACATAGCGGGAGACGATAAAGGACACGACATAGTCGCCGGCGGAGTTGACCATGGTCGCCGGAGGATCGACCAGGTTGCCGATCGCCAGCGCAATCGGGTAGGCAATGGCCAGCTGGTCGGGGAAGAAGATGGTGCAGACCACTAGCTCGCCGGTGCCGCCGCCGCCGGGGATACCGGACATGGCAACGGAGGAGAACACCGCAACGACAATGGCCAGGATGGCCTTTTCCGTCGTGAAGTCCAGTCCGAACACACCGAACAGGAACGCGACCTTGATGATGGCGCTCATGGCCGAGCCATCCATGTGCATGGTGGCACCCATGGGCAGCACAATGTCCGTGACATCCTTGCTGATGCCGGTCTCATCGGCAACTTCCATGTTCGTCGGGATGGTCGCAACGGACGAGCAGGTGCCGAACGACACCGCCGCCGGGCGGAACAGCTTGGAGAACATGATCTTCGCGCCGCCCTTGCCGCCGCCGAACTGGGCGTAAATGGGGAAGAACACGAACATGTACACGAAGCTCATGACGTAGTAGATAATGAGCGTGCGGCTGTAGTCGGCGACCAGCTCCGGGCCGTAAGTAGACACCAGATTGGCAAAGAAGCCGAAGAAGCCGATCGGGGCGTAGTAGGTGATGAGCTTCACGGTCTTCATGATGCAGCTCGTGATATCCTCGAGCAGCTGCGCGGTCTTTGTCTCGGGGCCGCCGTTCATCTGGACGCCGAAGCCGAACAGCACCGCCGCAACGATCAGCGGCAGGATGGCCTTACGGCTGAGCAGCTCCATGAAGTCGGGCTTGGTAAAGAAGTTGACGATCATGTCGCCGAAGCCCAGCGTATCGCCGATCTCGCCTTCCGTGATGGTGTAGTGACCATCCACGAGCGGGAAGATGCGGCAGACGATGTACATGATGATACCAGCGATGGCGGCAGTGACCAGGAACGTTGCGATGGTCACACCCATGATCTTACCGGCGCGCTTGACGCTTTTCATATTAGCGATGGCGGAGGCGATGGAGCAGAACACCATCGGCACCACCACACAGAACATCATGTTGATGAACAATGTACCCAGGAATTCGATTTTACTGCCGAAGTCCGGGGCAAATGCGCCCACGAGACAGCCAGCCACGATGCCGGTGAGCATGAAGATCAGGAATCCGTAAGTCTTAAAGAAAGACTTGGAACCGTTTGCCTTGGCCATAAATGCAACACTCCCAGTGTGTAGATTGCGCCGTAACAGCGCTTTGGTGACAGTATATACAATTCGTCGTTGCAATAATTGTACAAAAATGCTATCATACATTGCAAAAGATGCTTTTTTGGAGGCGAGCCATGCAGCAGACCGATTATGAGCGCAGGGGATACCTGCACGAAGATTTCCGCCTGTTCCACCTGAGCAGCGCACTGGCGGAGGACACGGCGTTCCACTATCACGAATTTCATAAGCTGGTGTTCTTTCTGGCCGGGCGCGGGAACTACATCGTCGAGGGGCGCACGCACGTGCTGCGGCCGTATGACGTGGTGCTCGTGCGGCAGGGCGCAATCCACAAGGCGCAGATCGACCCGAGTCAGCGCTACGAGCGCGTGATCCTCTACATATCGCCGGAGTTTCTCCGCGCACAGTCCACGGCTGGCTCCCAGCTGGATGCCTGTTTCCGCCTGCCGGCGGATGGGCAGAGCTTTGTCCTGCGGCCGGAGGCCGGGCGGCGTGCGGCGCTGCTGCGCACGCTCGACGCGCTCGAAGCGGAGGAGCGGAGCACGGCCTACGGGCATGACCTGCTCGCGCGGGCGCAGATGCTGCAGCTGCTGGTCATGCTGGGCCGCGGGCTGAACGACGATGGTGTGAACTACGCTCCGTCCGAGCACTGCAACGAAAAAACGGCGGCCATTTTGGAATATCTCAACACGCACCTGACCGAGGATGTCAGCATCGACGCGCTGGCAGATACATTTTATCTCAGCAAATACTATATGATGCGCATGTTTCGCGCCGAGACCGGCTTCACCATCCACGGCTACCTCACGGATAAACGCCTGCGCGTGGCGCGCGATCTCATCGCACAGGGCATGCGCACGACAGACGCCTGCTTTCAGTGCGGCTATCATGACTATTCTGCGTTCTCGCGGGCGTACAAGAAACGGTTTCGGGTCAGCCCGCGGGAAGATTTAACGAAAGGAGCGCGGTGACTATGCAGCTGCATCCGCAATATTATTACCAGCAGCTCCCGCCGCAGGAGCGCGCGGCCTATCACGGCATGCTGACCTGCCTGCAGGCGCTGGCGCCGTGGGCGCGCATCCCGCGCCTGCCGATGGAAACGCTCAGCACGCTCTTTTTCCAGCTCCGGCTGGATCATCCGGAGATCTTTTATGCCGTCGGTTTTTCGTGCCGCGCGGTGCCGGAAGCGGCGTTTGTGGAGTTCTGTCCGGAGTACCGGTTTGAGAAAAAGCGCATCCGGGAGCACCGGCAGGCGATCGAGGCGCGTGTGACGCGCCTGCTGCGGCCGCTGCGCAGTCTGCCGCCGGTGGAGCAGGAGCGCGCGATCCATGATTTCATTGTGGAAAACGTCCGCTATGACAAGCTCGAAAAGCCGTATTCGCACGAGGTCATCGGCCCGCTGACCAACGGCGTCGGCGTGTGCGAGGGCATGGCCAAGACGGTCAAGCTGCTGTGTGACGGGCTCGGTCTGCCGTGCATGATCGCCGTCAGCGACCGGGACCGCGCCAACGGCGAGCGCTACCTGCACGCATGGAACATCGTCCAGCTCGGCGGGCAGTGCTATCATCTGGACGCCACGTTTGACAATTCCCTTAGTAAATACGGCCCGCGCTACGACTATTTCAATCTCGACGACACAAAGATTTTCCGCGACCACCGGCCGCTGCTGTATCCGGCCCCGGCCTGCGCGGACGGCGGGCAGTTTTACTATAAGCTGCAGCACCTGTCCTGGACGAAGCCGGAGGAGGTCGCGCGCAGGGTCGATCAGGCGCTGCGCAAGAAGCAGCCGGGGCTGGTGTTCCACTGGCGCGGCGGCTATCTGACGCGCGAGGTGCTGGCGGAGCTGTGCGCGCAGATCGACGCGGCGGCACAGGCGCGCGGCCGGGCGGCGGCCATCTCGGTCAACTGGCCGCAGGCGGTGCTGCAGGTACGCTTTGTCGATGCGGCCCAACCGGTGGAAACGGAGACGCTCGAGGACATCTGATGCCTCTTCGTTCCGGGCAAAATGACGGAGCGGGAGGGAGATTCTGTCGAGTCTGTGCATGGAACGGCGAAAATGCCTTTGCCTTCTTGACACGGCCCCGAGCGGCTCCTAAAATGAGTGCAATTCCAGGTTTCGCAGGGAGGAATTCCAATGAAAAAGCCGTTTGTAACAGCAGCGCAGCTCGAGGACATTGCCGCGCGCTATCCCACACCGTTTCACCTCTATGATGAGCAGGGCATCCGCGAGAACGCCCGCCGTCTGAAAGCCGCTTTTTCGTGGAATCCCGGCTACCGGGAGTATTTCGCCGTGAAAGCCACACCCACGCCCGCCATCCTCAAGATCCTGCAGGAGGAGGGCTGCGGCTGCGACTGCTCGTCGCTCACGGAGCTGATGATGGCCGAGCGCATCGGCTGCACCGGCGAACACATCATGTTCTCGTCCAATGAGACGCCGGCCGAGGATTACCGCCTGGCGGCAAAGCTCGGCGCGACCATCAATCTGGACGACATTACGCACGTGGACTTTCTGGAAAAGACGATCGGCTATATCCCGAAGAAGATTGGCTGCCGCTTCAATCCGGGCGGCACGTTCTCGCTCGGCGAGTCGCGTGAAGGCTTTCAGGTCATGGACAATCCCGGCGACGCCAAGTATGGCATGACGCGCGCGCAGATCACCGAGGCGTTCCGCCTGCTCAAGGCCAAGGGCGCGGAGGAGTTTGGCATCCATGCATTTCTGGCTTCCAACACGCTGTCCAATGAATACTATCCTGCGCTGGCGCGTATTCTCTTCCAGCTCGCGGTCGAGCTGCAGCAGGAGACCGGCTGCCACATCACGTACATCAACCTCTCCGGCGGCGTGGGCATCCCGTATCGGCCGGAGGAGCCGGAAAACGACATCGCCGTCATCGGCGAGGGCGTGCGCAGGGTGTACGAGGAGATCCTCGTCCCGGCCGGCATGGGCGATGTGGCACTGTGCACGGAGCTTGGCCGCTTCATGCTCGCACCGTATGGCCATCTCGTGACGCGCGCGATCCACGAAAAGCATATCTACAAGGAGTATATCGGCACGGACGCCTGTGCCTGCGACCTGATGCGCCCGGCCATGTACGGGTCTTACCACCACATCACGGTCATGGGCAAGGAGGACGCGCCCTGCGACCATACGTATGACATCGTCGGCGGTCTGTGCGAGAACAACGACAAGTTTGCCGTTGACCGCGCGCTGCCGCGCATCGACATCGGTGACCTGCTGGTCATTCACGACGCCGGCGCCCACGGCCACGCCATGGGCTACAACTATAACGGTAAGCTCCGCTGCGCGGAGGTTCTGCTGCAGCCGGACGGCTCCACGCGCCTGATCCGCCGCGCCGAGACGCCGGAGGATTACTTCGCCACCATGATCTGGGACGATTGAATGAAAGAAAAAATCCGGGGACCGCTGTCCCCGGATTTTTTTCTGCCTGCTGCGGTCACATCACGCGCACACAGTCGCGCGTGATCTCGCCGAGCGTGTGCACGCCGCACATGGCCATCGTGTCGCGCAGCTCGCTGCCGATTTTTTCGATGTAGGTCGCCACGCCCTGCGCGCCATCACCGTAGACCATCGGCACGAACGGGCGGCCGATGAGCACGGCGTCCGCGCCGAGCGCCAGCGCCTTGAACACATCCGTGCCGGTGCGGATACCGCCGTCGACGAAGATCTTCATGCTGCTGCCAACGGCGTCGGCGATCTCCGGCAGCACCTCGGCGCTGGCCGGGGTCTGGCCGAGCACGCGGCCGCCGTGGTTGGACACGATGATCGCTGCGGCGCCCGCCTCAGCGGCCTTCTGCGCGCCGCGCACGGTCATGACGCCCTTGACGATGAACGGCATGCCGGCGTAGCGGATGATCTCCGAGAGCTCCTGCACGGACTTGCTGCCGGCCGGCGGCGTCATATTCTTCAGGAAGGGGAGACCCGCGCCGTCAATATCCATGGCGACGGCTTTGCAGCCGCTGGTTCTGGCCAGATCGAGCTTTTCAAAGACCAGCTCCTGATTCCACGGCTTGATCGTCGGCACGCCGACACCGCCGGCGGTGCGGATGGCTTCCATCGCGCCCTGGAACACGGCGGCGTCCACGCCGTCGCCGGTGAAGGCGGCGATGCCGCTGTCAGCGCAGGCGTTGACGAGGATACTGTTATACTCACGGTCGGTGTACTTTTCGCCGTAGTGCAGCTTCATCGCGCCGAGCGGGGCCGCAAAAAACGGGTAGCGGTACATGGTGCCGAACAGTTCCACAGCCGTATCGACCGGTTCGTTCGGGCAAATGTTGTCCATGTTGACGCAGATCTTCTGCCAGGCGTCGAAGTTGCGGATAAAGCCGCTGCCGGGCGCTTTGGCACCGGGGCCGGGGACCTGGTTGCCGCAGGCTTTGCCATTGCAGACCGGGCAGGCCTTGCAGTACGGCCCGATGCAGGTGCGTGCGCTGTCGAGAATCTCTTTGTACTCCATGAGGGTACCTCCGTATATCTTTTTCTGTATTGATAGAGTCGTGGTTCAAACGCCGGTGCCGTCAAACGCCGGGATCATGTCGCCGGTCGCGGCATCGAGGTCCTGATAAAAGCCGTCCGTGATCGGGCTGTCGATCAGGTATTGGTACATTTCTTCGTTCAACTCCGGGGAGATAGGGTGCTGCAGCTCCGGCCACCGTGCCAGATCGCCGACGGGTGTGTACTGGCCCATGAGGCTGAAGAGCACCTGCCCGGGGGCGAACGTCTGCCCGACCCAGTCGATGACGCGGCGGGTGTTTTCCCCCTGCTGCGGCAGGATGAGGTGCCGGATGAGCACGCCGCGCCGCAGCATGCCGTCTTCGTCGAGCCGGAACGGCCCGGTCTGGCGGTACATCTCCAGAATGGCGGCGCGCGCGACCTGCGGATAGTCCGCCGCGGCGGAGTAGCGCGCGGCCGGTTCCGGCAGGGCGTACTTCAGGTCCGGCAGGTATACCTGCACGAGCCCGTCGAGCGTGCGCAGCGTCTCAACACATTCATAGCCCGAGCTGTTCCACACGACCGGGATGCCGAGCTCCAGCCCGGAGAGCGCCTCGGCGATCTGCCGCGTATAGTGACTGGGCGTGACGAGGTTGATGTTGTGCACGCCCTCATCGCGCAGACGCAAAAAAATGTCGCGAAGCTGCGCGACGGTGATCTCTTTTCCGTGTTCTCCGCGGCTGATGGTGCGGTTCTGGCAGAATACGCACCGCAGGTTGCAGCCCGAGAAGAACACCGCGCCGCTGCCGCGTGTGCCGGAAATGCACGGTTCCTCGCCGAAGTGCGGTGCGGCCCGCGCCACGACCGGCGTGTCCGGCACGGCACAAAAGCCGAATTGTCCGCCTGCGCGGTCGACGCCGCAGCCGCGCGGACAGATGGAGCAAAGTTGTGTCATAATGCCTCCCGCGCATAGGATCTTGCGCGAAATCAATGGATTCTGTGGATATTATAAAGTTTTTTCATCCATTTCGCAATGGTCTTAGGCATGTTTCACGAAAAGTTCAGAAATGCAGCGCTTTCCAGTGGTAGCTTTATTTAAAAGGGAGATTGCAAAAAAAGCGGCTTCGGGATAAAATAAGAAATGATAAAATAGAAAAAATATGTATGAGGAAAGCACTATGGTAGACATCGTTTTGGTGGAGCCGGAGATCCCGAACAATACCGGCGCCATCGCCCGCACCTGTGCCTGCACGGGCTCGCGGCTGCATCTGGTCAAACCGCTCGGGTTTGACATTTCCGACCGCGCGGTCAAGCGCGCCGGACTCGACTACTGGCATCTGGTCGATATCTCGGTCTATGAGAACATCGACGAGTATTTTGCCAAAAACGGCGATGAGAATCTCTGGCTGCTCACGACGAAGGCAAGCGTGAGCTATGTGGACGCCGATCTCTCGACGCCGAACGTGACGCTCATGTTCGGCAAGGAGACAAAGGGTCTGCCGGAGTGGCTGCGCGAGCGCTATGCCGATCATTGCCTGCGCATCCCCATGCGCGCGGAGGCGCGCAGCCTGAATCTGTCCAACACTGCAGCGATTTTGTGCTATGAGGCGCTGCGCCAGCAGAACATGCTCGGGCAGATCGATCTGAATGTCTGAATATCATATCACACGCCTGTGTGAAATCACAAAACAGGAGGAAGCAAGATGAACTACAACAAAATGACCGTCAGGGACGTCCCGCTTTCCGGAAAAAAAGTGCTCCTGCGCTGCGACTTCAATGTCCCGCAGGACAAAACGACCGGCGAGATCACGAGCGATAAGCGCATCGTGGCCGCGCTGCCGACCATCCGCTATCTGCTCGACAACGGCGCCGCCGTGATCGCCTGCTCGCACCTCGGCAAGCCGAAGGGCACGTGGAAAGAGAGCCTCACGCTCGCTCCGGTGGCCAAGCGCCTGTCGGAGCTGCTGGGCATGGAAGTTATCTTTGCCAAGGACATCGTCGGCGAGGATGCTAAGGCCAAGGCGTCTGCACTGCAGCCGGGCCAGCTCCTGCTGCTGGAGAATCTGCGCTTCGATCCCCGCGAGGAGAAAAATGACCTCAAATTTGCCAAGGAGCTTGCCTCCATGGCGGAGCTCTATGTTTCCGATGCGTTCGGCACGGTGCACCGCGCGCACGCTTCCACCGCCGGTGTCGCGGCGTATCTGCCCGCGTATGCCGGACTGCTGATCGAGAAAGAGCTGTCCGTCATGGGCAAGGCGCTCGAGGATCCGAAGCGCCCGTTCGTGGCCATCCTCGGCGGTGCAAAGGTGTCCGATAAGATTGGCGTCATCAACAATCTGCTCGAAAAGGCCGACACGATCATCATCGGCGGCGGCATGGCCTATACGTTCGTCAAGGCGCAGGGCGGCGAGATCGGCACGTCTCTGCTCGAGGCCGACAAGATGGACTATGCGCTTGAGATGATCCAGAAGGCGAAGGACCGCGGCGTGAAGCTGCTGCTCCCGGTGGACACCATGGCCGGCGACCAGTTTGCCGCCGACTGTGCGCGCAAGGTCGTGCCGACCAATGCCATCCCGGCCGACTGGATGGGCCTGGATATCGGCCCGGAAACCATCCAACTGTTCACGGAGGCCGTCAAGGGCGCCGGTACGGTCGTCTGGAACGGCCCGATGGGCGTGTTTGAGTTCCCGGCCTTTGCCACCGGCACGGAAGCCGTCGCGGCGGCGCTGGCAGAGTCCGGCGCGGTCACGATCGTCGGCGGCGGCGACTCGGCCGCCGCGGTCGAAAAGCTCGGCTTCGCCGACAAGATGACGCACATCTCCACTGGCGGCGGCGCCTCGCTGGAGTTCCTGGAAGGTAAGGAGCTGCCGGGCGTTGCGTGCCTGCTGGATAAGTAAGTCGCAGAAAGGAATCATTGGATATGAATTTGAAAGAGAGAAAAGCAATCATCGCCGGCAACTGGAAGCTCAATAAGCGCGTGGCCGAGATCCCGGCCTTCACGCAGGAGCTGCAGGCGAATCTTCCCGCCGAGCGCTGCTGCGACGTGGTCATCTGCGCGCCGTATCCGCTCATTGCCGCGCTGGAGACGGCGGGACAGGGCTGCCGCCTCGGTGCCGGCGCACAGGACGTGTCCGAGCATCAGCACGGCGCGTTCACCGGTGAGGTGTCCGCCGAGCAGCTCAGCGACCTCGGCGCGCAGTACTGCATCGTCGGCCACAGCGAGCGCCGCAGCTACCACGGCGAGACCGACCTGCAGGTCAATGCCAAGACGAAGATCCTGCTCGAAAACAGCATCACGCCGATCATCTGCGTCGGCGAGAGCCTTGCGCAGCGCGAGCATGACCTGACCGAGACGTATGTCGCCTATCAGGTCGCGGCGGCCTTCTCCGGTCTCACGGCCGAGCAGGCCATGCACTGCGTCATCGCCTATGAGCCCCTGTGGGCCATCGGCACCGGCAACACCGCTACGAGCGCACAGGCGCAGGAAGTCTGTGCGTCGATTCGCGCCACGCTCGGCAAGCTCTATGACCTCGAAACGGCCAAGACGATCAGCATCCTCTACGGCGGCTCGATGAACGCGGGCAACGCAGCAGAGCTTCTGGCGCAGCCGGACATCGACGGCGGCCTGATCGGCGGCGCGTCGCTCAAACCGGTCGATTTCTCGAAGATCATTGCCGCGACGGCGCAGGGAGCCTGCGAATGAGCAACGGGAAAGTCGCACTCATCATCCTCGACGGCTACGGCATCGGCGAGCCGAATGCGGGAAACGCCATCTACACGGCCAAAACGCCGGTGATGGACAGCCTCCTGCAGCGCTGGCCGCACACGAAGCTCTCTGCCTCCGGGCTGGACGTCGGCCTGCCGGACGGGCAGATGGGCAATAGTGAGGTCGGCCACACGAACATCGGCTCAGGTCGCGTCGTGTTTCAGGATTTGCCGCGCATCACCAACGCCATTTCCGACGGCTCATTCTTTGGAAACCCCGTCTATGGCGCGGCACTCGATAACGCCGCAAACGGTAAGGCGCTGCACATCCTCGGTCTGCTGTCCGACGGCGGCGTACACAGCCACATCCGGCACATCTTTGCCATGGTGAAGATGGCGCATGACCGCGGTATCGAGCGCGTCTACCTGCACTGCTTCCTCGACGGGCGCGACGTTGCGCCGACGAGCGGCGCGGGTTATGTCCGCCAGCTGCGTGACTATTGCGCCGAGCTTGGCACGGGCAAGATTGCAACGCTGCAGGGACGCTTCTACGGCATGGACCGTGACAAGCGCTGGGACCGCATCGAGGCCAGCTACAACGCCATGGTCTGCGGCGAGGGCATACAGGATCCCGACCCCGTCCACGCGATGGAGGCCAGCTACGCTGCCGGTGTGACGGATGAATTTGTCAAGCCCGTCGTCTGCGTTCCGGATGGGCGCATTCAGTCCGGTGACAGCGTGATTTTCATGAATTTCCGCCCCGACCGCGCCCGGGAAATGACCTACGCGCTCACGCAGCCGGACTTTGACGGCTTCGCGCGCAAGGCCGTGGCAGAAAACCTGCACTACGTCTGCACGACGCGCTACGACGAGAAGCTCACCGACCTTCCGGTCGCGTTTCCGCCCGAGGAGCTGCACGATACGCTCGGCGAGATCGTCAGCGCCCACGGTCTGCGCCAGCTGCGCATCGCGGAAACGGAGAAATACGCGCACGTCACGTTTTTCTTCAACGGCGGTACGGAGACACAGTATCCCGGTGAGGACCGCGTGCTCATCCCGTCGCCGCGCGAGTATCCGACCTATGATCTCATCCCCGAGATGAGCGCCGTCAAGGTCAAGGACGAGCTTGTTAAGCGCATCCGCACCGGTACATATGACATGATCGTCTGCAACTTTGCCAACTGCGACATGGTCGGCCACACGGGCGTGATGTCGGCCGCCATTCAGGCAGTCGAGTGTGTGGACCGCTGCCTCGGCGAGGTCGTCGCGGCGGCGCAGGAGATGGGCTATACGCTGCTCGTCACCGCCGACCACGGCAACGCCGACCGCATGGTCGAGCCGGACGGTTCGCCGAACACGGCGCACACGACGAATCTCGTGCCGCTGGTGCTCGTCGGCAGCGATCTGCCGCTGCGCCCGCGCGGCCGCCTTTCCGATATCGCACCCACCATGCTCGAGCTCATGCACATCGAGCCCAAACCCGCAATGACAGGCGAGAGCCTTATCGAAAAATCATAAAGGAGTATGAACATGAAGGACTATTTTGAAATTGTAGACGTCAGCGCCAGAGAAATTCTCGACTCCCGCGGCAACCCGACCGTGGAAGTGGAAGTCACGCTCGACGACGGCACCGTCGGCCGCGCGGCCGTTCCGTCCGGTGCTTCCACCGGCATCTACGAGGCCTGCGAGCTGCGCGACGGCGACAAGAGCCGTTACCTCGGCAAGGGTGTGCTCAAGGCTGTGGAGAACGTGAACGTCGAGATTGCAGAGGCGCTGCAGGGCATGAACGTCCTCGATCAGACCTCGATCGACAAGCTCCTCATCGAGCTCGACGGCACGCCGAACAAGACCCGCCTCGGCGCCAACGCCATCCTTGGCGTGTCCCTCGCGTGCGCGAAGGCCGGCGCGCTGGCGACCGGCCAGAGCCTGTATAACTACATCGGCGGCTGCAACGCCAAGACCCTGCCTGTGCCGATGATGAACGTGCTCAACGGCGGCGCGCACGCCACCGGCAGCAACGTCGATATTCAGGAGTTCATGATTATGCCTGTCGGCGCCAAGAGCTTCTCCGAGGCGCTGCGCATGTGCTCGGAAGTGTTCCATGTGCTCAAGAAGGTCGTCCCGGCCTCCGGTGTGGGCGATGAGGGCGGCTATGCGCCGAACCTCGACAGCGACGAGGACGCGCTCAAGGCGCTCGTCAAGGCCATCGAGCTGGCCGGCTACAAACCGTATGACGATTTCATGATCGCCATCGACAGCGCCTGCTCCGAGTGGTTCAACGCCGAGGACGGCTGCTATCATCTGCCGAAGCGCGGCATCGTCATGACCCGTGAGCAGATGGTCGACATGTATGCCGACTTCGTGGAGAAATACCCGATCATCTCCCTCGAGGACGGCATGGCCGAGGATGACTGGGAAGGCTGGCAGATGCTCATGGACCGTCTCGGCAAGAAGATCCAGCTCGTCGGCGACGATCTGTTTGTCACGAATGTCCAGCGCATCAAGAAGGGCATCGAGCTCGGCGCTGCCAATGCCGTGCTCATCAAGCTCAACCAGATCGGTACCCTGACCGAGACGCTCGACGCCATCCAGATGGCGCACCGCGCCGGCTGGACGGCCGTTGTTTCGCACCGCTCCGGCGAGACGGAGGACACCACGATCGCAGATATCTCCGTCGCCGTCAATGCCGGCCAGATCAAGACCGGCGCACCGAGCCGCACCGACCGCGTGGCGAAGTACAACCAGCTCCTGCGCATCGAGGACGAGCTGTTTGACGTGGCGCAGTATCCCGGCAAGGATGCATTCTTCAGCATCAAAAAGTAATTTTCCCCAACCGGTATAAAAGGTGTTTGCGTGGGTGACAATACCCATGCAAACACCTTTTTTCTTGGAGGGAAACACGATGGAACCGAACAAGGACAAGAAACCGGAAAAGAAATCCGTACGCTTCATCGAAGGCAAGGGCTTCTACATAGCCCTCGTCCTGTGCGCAGCGGTGATCGGCGTTTCCGCCTGGTCACTGCTGTCGGGTACGAAGACTATGGATAACGGACGCGATCAGAACGCGGTGCTGGAAGTCACGCCCGCGCCGACGATCCCCATGCCGGCGACGCCGGCGCCCACGCCGGAGATGACGCCGGAGCCGGAAATTCCGGCCGAGGACGCAGCCGCAACGGCGGCGCAGGACAAGTACGTCTGGCCGGTGGACGGCGCCGTGCTGCGGCCGTATGCCATGACGGCGCTGGCCTATGACGAGACCATGTCGGACTGGCGCACGCACGACGGCATTGACATTGAGGCCAAATACGGCACGGTCGTCTCGGCCATGGCGGCCGGCACGGTCACGAAGGTGTATTATGACGATCTGTATGGCACGACTGTTGTGACCGAGCGGGAGGACGGCCTGCGGTGCACGTACGCCAACCTTGAGTCGATCCCGACGGTAAATGTCGGCGATCAGGTCTCGGTGGGGGACACCATCGGCTCGGTCGGCGATTCCGCCGGCTGCGAGTCGGCGCAGGAGAGCCACCTGCATCTGTCGGTTGCGGCCTCCGGCCAGAGCGTGTCGCCGCTGGACTATCTGCCGCAAAAAAATTAAAAATTCGTCGCAAAACTTATTGACAACAGGAGCATTGTTTGGTACAATGCTCCTTGCGTTTGGCAGTTGTCGAGACGCGAACAACATGGCGGCATAGCTCAGTTGGCCAGAGCATTCGGTTCATACCCGAAGTGTCCCCGGTTCGAATCCAGGTGCCGCTACCAAGGGGATGCTGCACCCGCAGCATCCCATCTTAGGCCCGTTGGTCAAGTGGTTAAGACACCGCCCTTTCACGGCGGTAACATGGGTTCGAGTCCCGTACGGGTCACCACTTTTGGAGGCTTAGCTCAGCTGGTTAGAGCGCATGCTTCACACGCATGAGGTCGATGGTTCGAGCCCATTAGTCTCCACCAGCAAAATCCTGTGTTCTTTGAACACAGGATTTTCTTATTTCGGGAGGTGCTTATGAAGCTGATCGCTCTGGATCTGGATGGGACCCTGCTCAATTCGGACAAGGTTGTTTCGCAGCGAAATTTTGCCGCGCTTTCGCGTGCAGCAGAGCAGGGGCACGTGATCGTCCCCGCGACCGGACGCGCCCTCCGGGCGATCCCGGAGCAAGTGATGGCGTTCCCGTTTCTGCACTATGCTATTACGATCAATGGTGCGAAAGTATCGGACACGCGCAGCGGGGCGGTGCTCCTGCGCGCGGAGATCGCGCTCGACACTTGCCTGCGCCTGCTCGATTTTGCCGCGCGCTATGATGCGATGTATGACTGTTACTGGAACGACACCGGCTGGGTGGATCGGTCGTTTCTGGAGCGGGTGCGCTATTATAATTCCGACGAGGAAGTGGTCGCGCTCCTGCGCCGGACCCGCGCCCCGGTGGATGATCTGAAGGCTTTCCTGCGTGCAAACGATGAACCTGTCCAGAAGGTGCAGCTCTGCTTTCGCGACATGGCCGAGCGCGAGACGGCTCGAACGGAGATCGCGGCGGCGTTCCCGGAGATCCTGGTCACGTCGTCCTTCCGCAACAATCTGGAGCTCAACGCGGCCGATGCGGACAAGGGCAGGGCGCTGCTGGCGCTCGCGCAGCACTTGGGCATCCCGGCTGCGGACACCATCGCCTTCGGCGACAGCTCCAATGACCTGCGCATGCTGCGCGCTGCCGGCACGAGTGTTGCCATGGGCAATGCTGCGCCTGAGGTGCGCGCGGTCTGTGACTATGTGACCGAAACCAATGATCGCGACGGCGTGGCAGCGTTCCTCCATGCACACGTTCTGCGCTGAAAATGAGAGAAAAAGACCGTGTTCCGGAGAACACGGTCTTTTTTGTGTTGTGAATTACTTTTTGAGGTTGGCCTTGATGACCTCGCCCAGAATGGTCATGCCTTTTTCGATCTTCTCTTCGGGCATGCAGGAGTAGTTCAGGCGGATGCAGTTGTTGTGGCCGGCGTCCGGGAAGAAGCCGTCGCCCGGGACGTAGGCAACGTTGCGCGCCAGGCACTGCTTTGCCATCTCGTTGGTGTTGATGTACTCCGGCAGCTCGACCCAAGTGAACAGACCGCCGTTGGGGTGCGTGAACTTTGCCTCGGGCGGGAACTCACGCTCCATTGTCTGGATCATGACGTCGCGGCGCTTGCGGTAGCATTCCTTGATGGTGGCAACGTGCTCGTCGAGGTCGAACATGTCGATGAACTTGGAGACAACGAGCTGTGCCTCGGTGGAAGCCTGCAGGGAAGCGGCCTGCGCGAGGAAGTTGTACTTCTGGAGGATCTCGCCGTCGGCGCAGACCCAGCCCAGACGGTAGCCGGGCGCCAGGATCTTGGAGAAGGTGCCGAGGAAGACAACGAGGCCCTTGGTGTCCATGCTCTTGAGTGCGGGCAGGTACTCGCCTTCAAAGCGGAGTTCGCCGTAGGGGTTATCCTCAACGACGGGGATCTCGTACTTATTGATGATGTCCATGAACTGCTTGCGGCGCTCGAGCGGCCAGGTGCGGCCGGACGGGTTCTGGAAGTCGGGGATGACGTAGATCATCTTGACGTTCTCGGTCGTGGCAAGCACTTTCTCGAGCTCTTCCATGATCATGCCGTCGCCGTCGGTGGGGATGGCGACAAAGTTCGGCTCGCAGGCCTTGAAAGCGTTCAGAGCGCCGAGATAGGACGGGCTCTCGATGATGACGACATCGCCCTTATCGCAGAAAACACGTGCCGAGTAATCCAGACCCTGCTGAGAACCGGAGGTCACGAGGATGTTGTCAGCGCTGGTCTTGATATTGAGCTTCGCTTCCATGCGATCGGCGATCTGCTGGCGGAAGTGCTCGAAGCCGTTGGTGCTGGAGTACTGGAGCGCGACCTTGCCCTGTTCATCAAGGACAGCGTCGGTCGCAGCCTTGATCTTGTCAACGGGGAAGAGCTCCGGAGCGGGCATGCCGCCGGCGAACGAAAGCACTTCCGGTTTGTTGGCCAGAGCAAGGAGCTCGCGGATCGCAGAACCCTTCAGCTGACTCATTCTGCTGGAAAACTGTACCATTTCTTAATTTCCTCCTTATTTTGCAGGTAATGATGAACAAAATCATCGATTACATCTCAACTTATTTAAGCACATTTTCATAGGAAAGTAAACCGTTTCCACGAATTCCGACGAAAATTTTCGTTTTCATAATTTTTGATGTCGCTTTTATTTCTTGACATAGAACAAAAAATTCGATATGATGATGTGGCAAAGGAGTGTTCAGCATGATCGGAACCACGCTCAAAAAATTGCTGGATGAACGCGAGATCAAGGTCAACGAGTTCGCGCGGCAGATCCAGGTGCCCGCGCAGACGCTTTACAGCATCATCCGGCGCGACAATATGAAGATCGATTTTGAACTGCTGCTGCGCATTTGTGATGCGCTGCATGTTCCGTTGGAGACATTCTGCGGCACCGGCAGCACCGACCAGCCGACGCCGGAGGAGTGGGAGACGCTCTGGAAGCTGCGCCGTCTGGACGACCATGGCCGCTTTGTGACCCTGCAGCTGCTCGATGCCGAGTGCGCGCGCCTGCAGGCTGCCGAGCAGCAGCCGGAGCAGAATAAGATCATTCCGCTGTATATGACGCCGGCCGCCGCCGGCTACGCCTCGCCCGCCTTTGGGGACGACTATGAGGATTATGCTGTCGCGGCAGATTCGGAGGCAGATTTCGCGGTCCGCATCGCGGGCGACAGCATGGAGCCGTATATTCATGATGATTCCATCGTGCTCGTCAAGCGTGGTGCTACGATTTGCGACGGGGACATCGGCCTGTTCTTCGTGGACGGCGATATGAAGTGCAAGCAGTATTGCCAGGACTACCTCGGCAATGTCTATCTGTTTTCGCTCAACCGCGCGCGCAAGGACGCGGATGTGACGATCAGCGCCTCGTCCGGCATCACCATTTGCTGCTTTGGGAAGGTGCTGCTCAAGGGCAAGATCCCGCTGCCGCAGGACTGAAGAAGAAACGGCCATCCGCCGATCGGCGGATGGCCGTTTTGCATTTTGCATATCGTTTATGTATCAGCGGTACATGAACGAGTAGTCCACATTCAGGTCGCCGCCGGTCCAGGAGCCGTCGAGTTTGCTGAGCGCACGTGCGTAGCCCTCTTCGTCCTCTTTGTATGGGCGCGGGCGGTAGTCGTTCTTGCTGTCCGTGCTCGACAGGCAGCAGGGGATGAGGTCGTAACCGTCGACGGTCCAGTTGTCGCCGTCTTTTTTTACGGTCACCTGCGCGATCGCCGTGTCCACGTCACGCGGGGCGGTGTTGCCGCCGAAGCTGAAGTTGCCGAGGCTGTAGAAAATATAGCCGCCGTTGTAGGCTTCCATTTTCTGCAGAACGTGCGGGTGCGTGCCGAAAACGATGTGCGCACCCGCGTCAATGGCCGCGTGAGCGAAGGATTCCTGCTTGGCAGTCACCTTGTAGCTGCCCTCCGTGCCCCAGTGCGGCGCGAAGATCAGGATATCCGCCCCGGCATCCTTGAGCTTCTCAATACCGGCGGTGATGTTGCTCTTGCTCAGGCCGGTCCACCCCGGACAGTAGATGCCGATCTTCAGTCCGTGCTCCGTCGTGACCACCTTGGATTCCCCGGCGGCCGCCCACGGAACATCGGCGGCGTCCAGCGCAGCCTTCGTGTCCGTGACGCCCTTGGTACCAAAGTCGTCCGTGTGGTTGTTGCCGAGCGTGACACATTCAACACTGCCCTGCACGAGAATGTCCGCATAGGACGACGGGCTGCGGAAGTAGAACAGGGAAGAGGACTTGAGCTTTTCATCCGAAAAAGTGCACTCAAGGTTCGCAAGCGTAAATTCATCCTGATTCAGATACTCCACTACGCCGGAAAACGGCCAGGACGTCCCGTTTTTATCGATATAGCTGTCAAAGTCGCGCCCGGTCTGGATCGAGGCGAGTGTGCAGTCGCCGACCATGGAGATGACAAACGTGTCCGGTTCCTTCGGCTTATCGGCGTTTTGCACTGGGCGCGGCGTGCCGGCTGCGCTGGCGCGGTCGGGCATTGTGATGGGGTCCTTCGCCAGAACATTGCAGGTCATGACCGTGACCCAGGCGCCGAGGCCAATGGCGAGCACGAGCACGACGATCAAAAAAATACCGGATTTGGAGAGCTTCATGGCGTCACCTTTTCAAAACAAACTAATAGTAATATTATAAACGACCGGTCGGAAAATGTAAATATCGCATTTCGCTCTTGTCCGCACGCCGCATTCGGGGTACAATAGGGCGATACCATTTGGAGTGTAGATGCTATGGAACGAAATGATCCGAAAATTCTCATCACGGACAAGGCGGCGCGCAGTCTGCGCAGCGGTCATCCGTGGGTTTATGCAGACGAAGTGCTGCAGGCGGACGCCGCCTGCGTCAATGGGCAGATCGTGGATGTGTGCACGCGCGGCGGCCACTGGCTTGGTGCCGGGTTTTATAACAGCGCGTCCAAGATCCGCGTGCGCGTGCTCTCGCGCAACGCGAATGACCGTTTCGATGAGGCGTTCTGGGCGCGGCGCATCCAGTACGCGGTCGATTACCGCCGCACGGTCATGGGGCCGGATTTCGATAACTGCCGCCTGATTTTCGGCGAGGCGGACGGCTTCCCGGGTTTGACGGTCGATCGTTTCGGCCCAATTCTGGTCGCGCAGGTGCTCTCGCTGGGCATGGAGCTGCGCAAGCCGCAGCTGTTCGCGCTCCTGCTGCAGACGCTGCGTGCGGGCGGTGAACAGATCGACGCGATCTACGAGCGCAACGACGTGAAGCTCCGGCAGAAAGAGGGCATGGAGCAGGGGACCGGCTTTGTGCCGCTGGATGGCCTGCGGACAGACCTGGGCGGGCATGTGACGATCCGTGAAAACGGTATCCTGTACGACGTGGATTACATCCACGGGCAGAAAACCGGCTTCTTCCTCGATCAGAAGTATAACCGCCGCGCGGCGGCCCGGCTTGCTCCGGGCAAGCGCGTGCTCGACTGCTTTACGCACACCGGCGCCTTCGGGCTTAACTGTGCAGCTGCGGGCGCGGCATCCGTTGTATCGGTGGATGTATCGGAAGATGCGCTCGCGACCGCGCGGCGCAATGCAGAGCTCAATGGCCTGCAAGATCACGCGGAGTATCTCTGTGCCGATGTATTTGATCTGCTCACGAAGCTGGCCGAGCAAAAGCGCGGGGCATATGATTATATCATCCTTGACCCGCCGGCCTTCACCAAGAGCAGTGCGACCGTGGCCAACGCCATCCGCGGCTATAAGGAGATCAATCTCAAGGCCATGCGCATCCTGCCGCGCGGCGGATATCTCGCCACTTGCTCGTGCTCGCACTTCATGACGGACGACCGTTTCCGCGCCATGCTTGCGGATGCCGCCAAGGACGCGCAGGTCTCCCTGCGGCAGATCGAGGCGCGCCAGCAAGGACCGGATCATCCGATCCTCTGGAACGTTCCGGAGACGGATTACCTGAAGTTCTATCTGTTTCAAATCGTTTGACATAGACAAAAAAGCCCGTTGGCACTTGCCAACGGGCTTTTCCATATATGGATTTACAGCACGTTCATGAGGTTGAACGCAATAATCAGGCCAGCGAACACGATGGAGACCGTGGAGCAGAGCTTGATGAGGATGTTCAGGGACGGGCCGGAAGTATCCTTGAACGGGTCGCCGACGGTATCGCCAACGACAGCCGCCTTGTGCTGGGGGCTGCCCTTGCCGCCGTGGTTGCCGCGCTCGATATACTTCTTCGCGTTGTCCCAGGCACCGCCCGCGTTGGACATGAACACGGCCATCGCAAAGCCGGTGACGGAAACACCGCCGAGCAGGCCGACAACACCAGTGGGGCCAAGGATCAGGCCGGTGACGATCGGAACGACAACAGCCAGCAGCGCCGGAGCGACCATCTCATGCAGGGCGCCCTTGGTGCACAGGCTGACGCAGGCCGCGTAATCCGGGTCTGCCTTGTAGTCCATGATACCGACGATCTCGCGGAACTGACGGCGCACTTCCACGACGATGGACTGCGCAGCGGTCTGCACGGCGCTCATGGTCAGCGCGGAGAAAACGAAGGTGAGCATCGCGCCGATGAACAGGCCGACCAGGACGGACGGGCTCGTCAGCGTGAAGTTGAGGGTCTCGGGCGTGCGGGTCTGCACGATGTTGACGTAGGACACGAGCAGCGCCAGAGCGGTCAGGGAAGCAGAGCCGATCGCGAAGCCCTTGCCGGTGGCAGCGGTAGTGTTGCCGAGGGAATCAAGAGCGTCGGTGCGGTCGCGGACTTCTTCCGGCAGACCGGACATCTCAGCGATGCCGCCGGCGTTGTCGGCCACGGGGCCGTAAGCGTCGGTCGCAAGGGTGATGCCGAGGGTGGAGAGCATGCCGACAGCGGCGATGCCGATGCCGTACAGGCCCTGGTTGAACTCAGCGGTGAACGCACCGCTGGCGTCGATGATCGTGGTGGTGCCGCCTGCGCAGAAGTAGCTGAGCAGGATAGCGACGGAGACGATCAGAATGGAAGCCATGGTGGACTTCAGGCCCAGAGAGATACCGCCGATGATGATCGTGGCGGAGCCGGTCTCGGAAGCGGCGGCCAGCTTCTGCGTGGGCTTGTAGTTGTCAGAGGTGTAGTACTCGGTGAAGTAGCCGATGGCGCAGCCGCCGATGAGGCCGCAGAGGATGGCAACGTAAACACCCCAGCAGTGCTGCTCGGGTCCGAGAATCAGGTAGGACAGGGGCAGGGCGAGCACAGCGGAGAGGGCGGCAGCCGTGTAGGTGCCGGTGCGCAGGCTCTTGAGCAGGGACATCTGGGTGGCGTCTTCCTTCGTCTTGATGAGGAAGGAGCCGATCAGCGAGCAGACAATGCCGCAAACGGCCAGCGCGACGGGCAGCAGCATGCCGCTCCAGCCATAGTTGGCAGCGGCGCTCAGCGCGAAGGTTGCAAGGATGGAGCCGACATAGGACTCATACAGGTCAGCGCCCATACCGGCAACGTCGCCGACGTTATCGCCAACGTTGTCCGCGATGGTCGCGGGGTTGCGCGGGTCATCTTCCGGAATACCGGCTTCGACTTTACCGACGAGGTCGGCGCCGACGTCAGCAGCCTTGGTGTAGATGCCGCCGCCGACACGGGCGAACAGCGCCATGAAGGAAGCGCCCATGCCGTTCATGACCATGATGTTGGCAAGCACGGTGGGATCGTTGATCTTACCGATATAGCGCAGGCCGATAAACCAGAGCGTAATGTCCAGAATGCCGAGGCCGACGACCGTGAAGCCCATGACCGTGCCGGAAGAGAAGGCAACGTTCAGGCCGTGGTTCAGGCTCTCATGCGCGGCATTTGCCGTGCGGGCATTGGCGGCGGTAGCGATCTTCATGCCGATCAGGCCGGCGAGCATCGACCAGATACCACCGGTCAGGAAGGCAAACGGCGTCACTCTGGAGAGCATCTGACCCTTGGAAGCAAAGGCAATGATCAGCAGGATGACAAATACGACTGCAAACACTTTTGCAACAGTGGAATACTGCTGCTTCAGGTAGGCGTTGGCACCGGCGCGGATCGAAGAAGCGATCTTGACCATCTTCTCGTCGCCCTCAGAGCACTTCATAACTTTGCACTTCTGCAGGTAGGCGAAAATCAGGGCGAGCGCGGCTCCGACGAAGCCGATCCAGAATAGGTTATCCATGGTTTTTCTCACTCCTAATATTTTGGGCTTTGGCTGGCGCTCTCTCTTCCATACACCGGCCAACTGTCTTGATGACGTACATATATTAAACTAATCTGATCGTAAAAGCAAATACTTCTTGCAAAAACGATGAATTTTTTTATATTTTTTTCGCATAAACCGTGCACTTTGCGCTCTGGCAAAAAAAGAAGAGGGAGAACCGGGTGGTTCTCCCTCTTTTGGGGTGATTTCAGAAGCGCTTACTTCTTGGCGAGACCCTTCTGGCGAGCGTACTCGGCAGCACCCAGAGCGCCCATCAGCTGCGGGTCGGTCTTCAGCTCAACGACTTTGAACTTCAGCACGTGCTCGATGGCCTGCTTCAGGCCCGCGTTCTTCGCGCAGCCGCCCGTCAGCGTGATGCTGTCGGTGGCGCCGGCCTTCTTGGCCATGACGAAGCAGCGCTTGGCAACGGCCATCTCGATGCCGGCAGCGATCTCGTCGGTCGGCTTGCCTTCGCCCACGAGGGTGATGACTTCGGACTCAGCGAAAACGGTGCACTGCGCCGTGATGGGGATGACGTTCTTTGCAGACAGGGACAGGTTCGAGAACTCGGGCAGGCTCATCTCGAAGGAGCGGGCCATGGCCTCGAAGAAGCGGCCGGTACCGGCGGAGCACTTATCGTTCATCGCGAAGCTCTTGACCGTGCCGTCGGTGTCGATGCTGATGCCCTTGACGTCCTGGCCGCCGATATCGATGATGGCGCGGACTTCCGGATTCGTGACGTGCACGCCCATGGCGTGGCAGGAGATCTCGGAGATGTTCTCGTCAGCGAACGGGACCTTGTTGCGGCCGTAGCCGGTGCCGATGAGGTAAGCGAGCTCCTTGGAGTCCTTCAGGCCGACCTTATCGCAGACTTCCTGCATGGCAGCGATCGCGGACTGCTCCGCATTGATCTTGCTGCGGATCGTCGTGTCGGCGCACATTTTGCCGTTCTCGTCGAGAATAACTGCCTTCGTGTAGGTGGAACCTACGTCGCATCCGCCAAAGTATTTCATAGTATTTACTTCTCCTTCTGTTATATCTATGTTTTTAGATTGTAAGGTAATCAGACGTTGTACTCGTAGTTCGGCTTGTTCATCTCATACGGCATCTTGGTCATGTCGCGGCGCGGCATGTTGTCGTAATGCTTTTTGAGCGTGGGCTCGACCACGTAGAACAGGAATTTGCCGTCCAGGTCAAAGAAGAAAACGGCAAACAGCGCGGCGTTGACGCCGAGCGCCATGAGAAGAGCTTTCAGAATTTTTGCTTTCATTTCGTTTCCTCCTTCTAATTACCAAGTCATGGAGTCGTCAAACTCAAGCAGCGTCGGGTCGAGAGGCTCCTCGTGCATAACGGTGGTCATGTAATCGTTGACGATCTGACGGATCTCCATACGGGACACGGTGCGGCTGTCGGGCAGCGCGTGCGGCATCCAGATCGCATGGATATTTCTCTCACGGAACTCGTCCTCGAACAGGCCGTGCACACCCTGCATGCCCTTGCACTGCAGCTGATCGTACATCATGACCATGTCGCAGTTGAACTCCTGCATGTACTTCCAGCACTCAAAGATGTGGTGCAAGCCGCCGACGGCCATACGGCGCATCGGAGCCCACATATGATACTGTGCCATGTCGTCCAGGCAGTGGTCATAGCTGTCGGTGCGGATGGTCATGTTGAACATCAGAGAGTCCATGTTCATGACGGTGTTCAGACCCCAGCAGTTATACGCCCAGGTGCACCAGTTGGAGTAGTACAGCGGCGCGCAGGACCATGCCAGCACTCTGTGGCGGGTCTCCGGGAAGCTGTTGATTTTTTTCTTGACGCACTTGTTGAGGATCTTGCGGACGTGACCGTCGACCTCATGCCAGACCGGCAGATCGCCGAACTGGGACTGGTAGATACGGTACAGAGCCTGCGCAACGCCGTTGACCGGGTAGTAGTTGGTCTTGGCGGCGACATCCCACTTCTCCCACTCGAACTTCATCAGCTCGTTCTGGGACTCGATGCACTTGACCAGGGAGTTCCAGTCAAACGGAATGCCGGTCTGCTCTTCGACGAACTTCCAGCACTGCTCGATCTCGTCGCGGCAATGCTTCTTGAGCAGCGGATCGTCAAATTGCATCGGCTGCGGCATGGCGAACAGCGGCTTGTCGAGGAACCAGTCCTGCAGGATGGAGGTGGCGACGGAAGCGTCGCAGGCCTCGTTGGAGGTGACAACGATCGGCGCGTAATCGGGCATGTCGTCGAGGACGAACAGGCCGGCTTCCGCCTGGCACATCGGGCACGGATCGCCCGGCAGGCCGATGGACTGCACCGCGTCGATGTAGTTGAGAACGGTGTGGCTGTTGACGTGGCAGGTGACGAAGTACGGGATCATTTCCATCGGGACGTTCGTCAGTTTGCCGTGCCAGGGATAGAACACGCCGCCCCAGACGGTCTCGTTGTGGGCAACGTTATGATGCCATCTGTAGTTCTTCTTGCCGCCGCGGAGGTTGGCGTCGGAGGAGAACATGCGCTGGAACTGGAAGATGGTCGCGTTGACCATGCCGCGGTAGTGCCACGCGGAGGCCTTCAGGCCCTCGCCGCGCATGCCTTCCATGCCGCGATCGAACCAGTGCAGAACCGGCAGGTAGGTCTGGCCGACCCAGCGGTAACGCCACACGCCCTTGGCAAAGTTGATGAGGCCGCCGTAGCGGACAACGTCCATGACCATGTGCGCGTAGTTGTACATCCAGATGTTGTAGAAGTAGTACATGGTGTCTTTGAAACCACGCCACTCTCTGTGCTTGTACAGGCCGGTCTTATCAATGTAGAGATCGCCCAGGCGGCGCTCCTGATGGGGCTTGCCGTACCAGAAATCATGGGCAAGTGCTTTCATATCGTATTTCATTATTTGCCCTCCTGAATCTTCTTGATTTCGATGCTCTCGACGAAGGCCTGGAAGCGGGTACGCAGCTGGCCGGAGGCGCCGTTGATGTATTCCTTTTCGATGGAGCAGACCGGGTAGCCAAAGTCACGCGGCATGACGATGGTATCGATCGTGCGCTCGTAGCTCCAGTATTCGCAGAACTTGTTGGAGGCAACGATGATGCCGTCGGCCTTGTATTCCTTGGCGAGGTCGGCCAGACGCTGCTTGCGCTCGCGCATGATATCCTGCGGCATGAAGCGCGGGCAGTTGCTGGTCTCGAGATAGTGGCGGGCGATCGCGGTCAGCGGCTTCTCGCCGTCCTTGACCTCGATGGGAGCACGGGACTCCACAGCACCGTAGCAGTGACGGTCGCAGACGACTTCGGCGCCGCAGCCTTCGATCAGCTTGGTGAACTCGGGGTCGTCGTTCTCGGAGCCGGCCAGAACGACCTTGCAGCGGAACGGACTCTTCTTGTCGGGCTTGCGGGTCTTGAGCTCTTTGGCCGTTTCCTTGAGCATCGGGAGGATCAGTTCCTTCGGGCAGACCAGCGAGCAGAGCTGGATGACCTGGAACTCATAGCCCGTGATGGTCGGGTTATCGAGCTTGCGGTAATCGCCGATCTCGTTGATGACCGCGCTGACCTCGTTGTGCAGGTCGATGGCCTTCATAATGGCTTCGTCGGAGATGTCGATGCCGAATTTCTCGTGCAGCGGATCAAGGACGTGGGCCTGCAGCTGGCCTTCGTAGTGCTCAATGCTGTTCTGGTTTCTCTTGAACGGCACGTCGGTGAACGTCACGAAGAAGTCCGGATTCTGGATGACGTCCATGTAGCCAAGATGCTCCTGGAAACGGCAGGTGACCGTGCAGGTCTCAGTGCCGAAATCAGCATCCAGGAAGTTGTAGCCGCCTTCGAGTGCGCGCTCGAAGAGGCTGCGGCCGTAATGGCAGGTACGGCTGGACATGTAATATGTAGCCATGTCCGGAGAAGTGCATTTCGGCGCTCTCAGACGGACTGCGAAGCAGCCGGGCAGGTCGAGCAGAACTTCGGGCATGAAGTAGCAGGTGTAACCCAGCGCTCTCTTGCCGTCTGCCTTTCCTTGCCGGACCAACTCGTTGTTGGCCTCCTGGAGCAGGTTTTCAAATGCGATCAGGTGTTTCAAGTCTCTCATGTGCAAGCCCCCTTAAAATTTTTCGCATTCAACAACAGACTTTGTATGATTTGACAATCCGGTTTATGAAAACCCGACAAAAATGCTTGGATATATGTACGTTTCCCAGACAGCTTTGCCGATGTGGATATCTGTTCATACACCTGAAGTATAGCGGATTTGTTGTTAATTGTCAAACAAAATATCCGTCTGAGGGGGATTTCTTTTGTTCAAATTTTCGTTGTTTTTCCACGATTTTTTCACATTGTTTGTGGAAATTGTTCAGTAACCGGACACGCTTACGCATGGTGTCCGAAAAGAAATTTTTTTGCCGCAAAAAAACAAAACGGCACAGAAGAACGCTTCTGTGCCGTTTTGCTTTGTTTTGTTGCGTGGTGAGGATAAAATGAAAAAGGATTGCTTGCTTCTGGGCATAAGAATACCGGGACAATATTACAGAAGCAAGGCGAAAAGTATTTCCAATTCATTAAGTTTTCGCTCAGTCGAGATAAAGCCCCCAGAGCAC
Organism: uncultured Oscillospiraceae bacterium; assembly: GCA_934589185.1. GTDB lineage: Bacteria > Bacillota > Clostridia > Oscillospirales > Oscillospiraceae > CAG-103. The sequence goes on from CAKTNQ010000003.1 coordinate 30,898, forward strand.
ATCCGGTTCCGCACACGAAAACGGGCGATAGGCAGCCAGCGCCTGTGCGCCGTCAGGCCGCTGAACGCACAGCTGCGCATCCTGCACGTCGAAGGCTGTCAGCAGCGCCTGAACGGCAGGCAAAGTGTCCGCGCCCAGCAGCTCCTTGATGACAAGCCGTTCATTATCTTGCTCCACAACGGCACAGCCGTCGGCGATGTGCACCAGCGCACCGCCGCACAGATCGCAGAGGTCTGCCTGAAATGCCAGCAGCGCCGCTGACAGCTCCACATGCACGCTGCCATGCAGCACGCGCTCGCGCAGAGCGGCGTATTCCTGCGCGCTGACGGGTTCAACGTCCGGCAGGCACTGCATATCCGGTTCGCGCTTGATGTGCAGCCGCTCGCCGCGAGCGGTCTGCGTGGCGCCCATAACGGACCGATACCAGGCGTACAGAGATGCTTTTGCGGGGAGCGTATAGAGGACGCAGCCGCTCACGTCCGCATCAGCGGCAAAGCGCTGCATCAGTGCCGACGCATAGCCATGCCCCTGCTGCGCCGGATCGGTGGAGACCGCATAGACATAGGCGCAGGGGAGAACGGCCACGCCGGCCGTATGCAGCTGGCCGTCGAGCAGATGTGCGGCCGTGGCAACATTTCCGTCCGCTTCGACCACCCAGGCGGCCGCTTCCGGCGGAAAGCGGTTATAAAATGCGCCGATCAGCTCCGGCGGGTCGCCAAAGGCTGTCTGCCAGAGCCAGGTCAGCGCCGGAAGGTCCGCCGCGGCTGCGCGGCGGATGCGCACATCAGGCATCGGGATACACCTCCGGGCAGCGCGCATGGATCTCCCGCTGAAGCGTCTTGAGATCGACGAACGTCTCCGGCCGCTTGCTCGGGTCGCGCAGCAGGGCGGAGGGGTGGTAGATCGCCATATAGCGCCGGCCGTCCACGTCAAACCACTGCCCATGCTCGCGCGTGATGCGAAACGGGTCTTTGATGAGCGCAGTCGCGGCGATACGGCCGAGGCAGACAATGATCGCCGGATCGACGAGCGCGATCTGCCGCTGCAGCCATTCGCTGCAGCATTTCTGCTCTACGAACTGCGGGTCGCGGTTGCGCGGCGGGCGGCATTTGACAATGTTGGCGATGTAGACCTTTGTCCGGTCGAGATAAATCATCTCGAGCATATCGTCGAGCAGTTTGCCGGCCGGGCCGACGAACGGCAGGCCCTGCAGGTCTTCCTGCTCGCCGGGGCCTTCACCGATGAGCATGATGCGTGCGTCCTCGGCGCCGTCGCCGAATACGAGATGGTGCCGCGTCTCGCCGAGGCCGCAGCGCCGGCACTGCGAGCACGCCTGCTTGAGTTCTGTCCAGGCTTCGTTCATGCGCTCTGGCTCCTTTTCCTTAGATAAACCGGCTTTTTGCAGCCGGTTCTCCAAAAATCTATTGTAATGTAGCGACAAACGTATTATAATACCCCGGTATGAAAATAACAACTGTAACCTGTCTGTAACCGGTTCGCGCGGCGCGGAACGATCCCGCCGTGCCGGACATTACAATATTTTGAATGAAATTTGGTGCTTTGAATGGATTTTCAGGATTATCTGGTTCCCGGGAAAACCGGGCTGCTGATCGGTATCGGCGGCGTGTCCATGTCGCCGCTGGCGGAGGTGCTGCACGGCGCCGGGCTGGACATCCGCGGCTCGGACATGTGCGAGAGCGACAATACGCTCACGCTGCGTGAGCGCGGTATTCCGATCCACATCGGTCACAGTGCCGCCAACGTCACGGATGATATTGAGTTCGTGATCCGCACGGCCGCCGTACACGACGACAACCCGGAGGTGCACGAGGCGCACCGCCGCGGCATCCCTGTCTTTGAGCGGACGCAGGCGTGGGGCGCGCTGATGCGCGGCTACCCGAACGCACTGTGCATTTCCGGCACGCACGGCAAGACGACGACGACATCCATGTGTACGCACATCATGATGGCGGCGGAGAAGGACCCGACCGTCATGATCGGCGGCACGCTTCCGCTGCTGCATGCCTGTCACCGTGTCGGCAAGGGCAGCACGATCATCATGGAGTCGTGCGAGTATTATAACTCGTTCCTTTCCCTCAATCCGACGATCGCCGTGATCCTGAACATCGAGGCGGATCATCTGGACTTTTTCAAGGATATCGAGGACATCAAGCACTCGTTCCGCCAGTTTGCCGAGCGCGTTCCGGCCGAGACGGGCACCGTGATCGCAAACTGCGACGATGCCAACACCATGGATGCCCTGCGCGGGATTGCGCGCCAGGTCATCACCTTCGGCCTGAGCCCGAAGGCGGACGTGTACGCTGAAAATATCATGCACCGCGGCTCCTCGTCCGAGTTTGATATTTATCACCGGGGAAATCTGTTTGCCCATGTGACGATCCACGTTCCGGGTATCCACAATGTGCGCAATGCGCTCGCGGCCACGGCTGCGGCCATCGTGCTCGGCGTCAGTCCGAACGCCGTCAAGTACGGTCTCGCCGGTTTTGAAGGCGCCGGCCGCCGGTTTGACTATAAGGGCAAGTTCCAGGGCGCGGATCTGTATGACGATTATGCGCACCACCCGAGCGAGCTGCGCGCGCTGCTCGACGCGGTCGATACGCTCGATTATCAGCGCACGATCGTGGTGTTCCAGCCGCACACTTACAGCCGCACGGCGAAGCTCTTCAACGATTTTGTGGAGCAGCTCCGCCGCCCGACGATCGTCTATCTGGCGGAGATCTATGCCGCGCGCGAGAAAAACACCATCGGCATTTCTTCTGCCGATCTGGCCGCGCAGATCCCGGGTGCGAAGTTCTACCCGACATTCGCGGAGATCGAGGCCGAGCTGCGCCGCATTGCCCGCCCGGGCGACATTATCCTGACCGTGGGCGCCGGCGATGTGTTCCGCATCGGCGAGCACCTCTTGCATCCGGTGGACAACAAGGATTGAGTCCGCGCGGTTGAAAGCAAATTGCATCCAAAGCTGTCGGTTTTCGGCCGGCAGCTTTTTTGCGCCCAAAAGCAAACGATTCCTGCGCAAAGACATTTTCTGCGACAGCGGGGAATGACAGTTTTCATAACGATAAAAATCTATAATTTATGTAAACTGTTTTGCGTCAGGAGGAACCGTTATGCATGTCAAAATCGCGGGGCACGACCAGCCGGTGCGCGCACCCGGCGCCTTGCCGAGCCCGATCGGGCTGCTGCCGGCAAGCGAAAATGCCAAATGGGTCGGTATGCTCGTCAGCTTTGCGCTCGGGCTGATCCTGTCAACGGCGCATATTGCCGGGTCGCCGGCGCCGTTCGGGCTGGCATTTTTGGCGGCCATGGGGTATGGTTCCGGCGGCGCACTGTGCCTCGTCGGCTGTGCGCTGGGCTACTTTGCGGCGTTCGGCGTAGCGACCGGCACACAGCTCGCCGCCGGCTGCTGTCTGACGTTTTTGACGGCGTATTTTCTGCGCAGCCATCCGTTTGTGCAGACGCGCTGGTATCCGCCGGCCGTTTCCGCGGCGGCCTACATACTGACGCGGCTGGTGCTGTACCTGCTCACGGGTGGCCTGTCGCTGCTGCTGGTGTCCAGAATGGCGCTGTTTTTGCTGCTGTGCGCCGCGTCGGCCTACGGATTCGACGATCTGCTGCGCGCGCAGGAGCCGCGCACGGTCAATGCGGAGATCTGCCGCAACGTTTCGACCGTGTTTTTGCTGGCGTGCCTGCTCATGGGTGTGAACAACCTGCTGCTGTTTGACACGCTGTCAGTCGGTCGGGCGCTCTCGGTGCTCATTTTGCTCGTCCTCAGCGGGACGGGCGGCGCGCTGTGCGGGGCATCGGCCGGGCTGATTCTCGGCATCGCCATGGATGTGGCTGCCGGGGCGGGCGTTCTGTTCTCGGTCGTCTATGCCGCTGCCGGGCTGCTGTCCGGGCAGTTTTGCAAGCATCGGCGAGGGTTTTATCTGCTCATTTTCGCGGCCGCGTACCTGTTGGCGCTGTTTTGCATCCCGCTTTCGGAGCTGCGCATTGGCGCAGGTGTGGAGCTGGCGCTCGCCGTCGGCGCGTATCTGGTGATACCAAAAAAGTTTGTGGTAGCGGTCGGCGCATTTTTGCAGCCGCTGCGCGGCGGGAGCGGGGAGTCCGGTCTGCGTCGCTATGTCGCCGCGCGCGTCGGCGGCGTGGCGCATGCGTATCAGCAGCTGCATGACACGGCAAGTCAGGCGGCGGCTACGGCAGAAAACGACGCAGATGTGGCAAAAGTATTTGACCGCGCGGCCGACCGCGTCTGCTGCCGGTGCAAATTGCAGCAGGAGTGCTGGACGCGCCGGGCGCTCGACACGCTCAATATTATGAACGATGTCACGCGGCACATTCAGGCGCGCGGCCGGCTGCTGCCGGAGGATTTCCCGCCGTATTTCCGTGACCGCTGTGTCCATCTGCACGAGTACACCGAGGTCGTCAACGGCGAACTGCGTCTGCGCGCCTACCGCCAGCGGATGCAGGAAACACTGCAGGAAAACCGCACTGTGCTCTGGGAGCAGTATGCGGACTTTGCACAGGTGCTCACGAACGTCTCCCGCGAGCTCGACAGCAGTTACGGCGCCGACCCACTGGCGGAGCAGCGGCTGATCCGCTATCTTCGCACCGTCGGCGTGGAAGCGGACGCAGCCGTGTTCCGCGAGAGCACGGGCCGCCTGCGCGTGACGATCGACAGCCGCTATCTGCGCCCGCTTCTGGAGCTGCCGGACTATCTGGACAAGCTCTCGGCAACGCTGGGCGTGCGTCTGTGCATGCCGGAAAACGCCGCGCGGGACGACAGCCTGCTCCTGCTCGAGGCGGAGCCGCTGGCGGTCTCCGTCGGCATTGCGTCCATGCGTAAGAAGGGGGAGACGGTCTCCGGTGACCGCGGTACGTATTTTAAGACGGACGCGGGGCAGCTGTGCGTGATCCTGTCCGACGGTATGGGCTGCGGTGAGACGGCGGCTGACGGCAGCATCAGCACCGTCGGCATGCTGGAGGAGTTTTTGCGCTCCGGTGTCAGTCCGGCGCTGGCGATGAAGCTGCTCAACTCCGCCATGCTCCTGCGTGACGGGGAGAATTGGGGCTATGCCACTGTGGATCTTATGTGCATGAATCTATTTACCGGTGAGGCGGATTTTTATAAATACGGCGCCGCGCCGACGTATGTCAAGTCCGGCGGCGCGCTCAAAAAGCTGCGCTGCACGTCCTTTGCGCCCGGGCTTGAGCAGGAGAGCGGAAAAGCGCCGGATGAGCTGCACATGCATCTTAAGCCCGGCAGCGTGGCCGTGATCGCAAGCGACGGTGTTGTCTCCGACGGGCGCGACGATTGGCTGCGCAGGCTGCTGAACGATTCGGACGACCGTGATATGAAAACGCTGGCGGGCAGCGTCGTGCGCGCGGCGATCCGCGAATACGGGCGCAGCGACGACATGACCGCCCTGGCGGTGAAAGTGGAGGTGCGCAGCTGATGAAACGAAAAAACAAGTCCACCCGCCGGGCGGACGCCGTGCAGCCGCTCCCGCTGCCGGCGGACGCGGGCGAGATCGCCTTCGTCCACGGTGTTTCGCGCCGTGTCGTTGTGGTCGATGCAGCCGAAAGCCCGCTGTTCGAGCAGATCATTTATATTGTGCGCGATGACGCTGCCAGCGGCGGCGTCACGGCGGCGGATCTGGTGCAGCAGGCGCGGGATGCCGTCGGCTGTGTACCGGCGCCCGCGCCACGGCCGCGGCAAAAATCCTATACCGGCCTGCTGATCTGGCTGTGCTTTGTCGCCGGTGCGCTGGCCGCCGGCATCGGATACTGCCTGTACTGCGGCTGGTGAGCGGACGAATTTCCAACGACCCGGAGGGCTGTGTGTCCTCCGGGTCGTTTTCTGCGGAAAAACCGGTTGTCAACGCTTGACGAAAGTGTTAGAATAAAGCGCCTGAAACGATTTTTACAGCGGGAGGTTATCCTTATGAGTACGATCAAAGACCTGAACCTGGCACCGTCCGGCGAGCGGAAGATCCGCTGGGTGGAAGCACATATGCCTGTTTTGCGCGACATCGGCAGCGATTTTGCGCGGGAAAAGCCGTTTGCCGGTCTGAAGATCGCGCTCTCCGTGCATCTGGAGGCCAAGACGGCCTACCTGTGCCGCGTGCTCGAGATGGGCGGCGCGGAGATGCACGTCACCGGTTCCAACCCGCTGTCCACGCAGGACGACGTTGCCGCGGCACTGGCGGCAAAGGGCATGGACGTGCACGCGGTCTATGGCTGCACAGACGAGGCGTATCAGGCGCATCTGCGCAGCGTGCTCTCCGTCGGACCGAATATCATCATCGATGACGGCGGCGATCTTGTGCACCTGATGCACACGGAGTTCACGGATCTCATCCCGCAGGTCATCGGCGGCTGCGAGGAGACGACGACGGGCATCCACCGCCTGCGCATCATGGACCGCGCCGGGACGCTGCGCTTCCCGATGATTATGGTCAATGACGCCGACTGCAAGCACCTGTTCGATAACCGCTACGGCACGGGCCAGTCCGTGTGGGACGGCATCATGCGCACGACGAATCTCGTCGTCGCCGGTAAGTACGTGGTCGTGAGCGGCTATGGCTGGTGCGGCAAGGGCGTGGCCCTGCGCGCAAAGGGGCTCGGTGCAAAAGTCATCGTGACCGAAGTTGACCCCATCCGGGCGCTCGAGGCCGTCATGGACGGCTACGAGGTCATGCCGATGATGGACGCTGCCGCTATCGGAGACATTTTTGTGTCCGTCACGGGTTGCAAAGACGTCATCACGCTCGAGCATTGCGAGCGGATGAAAGACGGCGCGATCGTCTCCAACGCCGGACACTTCAATGTCGAGATCGACATGGAAGCGCTCGATCGCTGCGCGGATGAAATCTATGAGGCGCGGCACAATATTGATGCTTACCGTCTGCCGAACGGCAAGACGATCTATGTCATCGCACAGGGCCGGCTGGTCAACCTGGCGGCCGGCGACGGGCACCCGGCGGAGATCATGGACATGAGCTTTGCCGTGCAGGCCATGAGCGCGGAGTATCTGGTGCGCACGCGCGGGCAGCTGAAGCCGGGCGTCGTGTCGGTCCCCACGGAAATTGATGATAACATTGCGCGCCGCAAGCTCAAGGCCATGGGCGTTTCCATTGACAGCCTGAGCTGCAGCCAGAAAGAATACCTCAACGGTTGATCCTTTGAGACCGGACGGAAAGGAGGGGCAGGGAGATGGACGATCAGAACCGGGAATATGAAGATTACGAGGCGCTGCACGACGAACTCTTTGCACTTCTGGATCAGCACCGGATGAAGGCGCTGAGCCAAAAGCTCGGCGAGATGAACGAGTTTGATATTTCCGAGTTCCTCGGCGAGCTGTGGGAGGACAATCCGCAGCGGATGGCCATGGTGTTCCGCATCCTGTCCAAAGAGATCGCGGCGGCCGTGTTTGCCAACCTCGAGGTCGAGGAGCAAGAGACGATCATCAACTCCATCACCGATACGGAGCTTGCCGGCATCATCGAAGAGCTGTATGTTGACGATGCCGTCGACATGATGGAGGAGCTGCCGGCCAACGTCGTCAAGCGTGTCATGCGCACGGCGACGCCCGCTACACGCAACCTCATCAATCAGTACCTGAAATACCCAGAAAACTCTGCCGGCAGCATCATGACGGCCGAGTTTGTGGACCTGAAAAAATACATGAGCGTGCGCGAAGCGTTTGCCCGCATCCGCAAGATCGGCGAGGATAAGGAGACAATCTATGTCTGCTATGTCACGTCGGCCAAGCGCAAGCTCGAGGGCGTTGTCACGGTCAAGGATCTGCTGCTGTCGGATGATGATGTGATCCTTGAGGACATCATGGACACGAATGTCATCTATGCCTCCACGACCGACGACCAGGAAGAGGTCTCGGACATGATCTCCAACTACGACCTCATCGCGATCCCGGTCGTGGATAAGGAAGGCTGCCTCGTCGGTATCGTCACGGTCGACGATATCATCGACGTCATGGAGCAGGAGGCCACGGAGGACATTGAAAAGATGGCCGGTATCACGCCGTCCGATAAGCCCTACTCCCGCACGAGCGTCGTGGACATCTGGAAAAACCGCATCCCGTGGCTGATGTTCCTCATGCTCTCGGCAACGTTCACCGGCATGATCGTCACGCATTTTGAGGATGCGCTGGCGACACAGGTCGCGCTCGCGTCGTTCATGCCCATGCTCATGGGCACAGGCGGCAACTCCGGCAGCCAGTCATCCACGGCGATCATCCGCAGCCTGTCGCTGGGCGATACCTCTCCGTCGGACGCGCTGCGCGTGATCTGGAAGGAGCTGCGCGTCGCGTTTTTGTGCGGTATTTCGCTGGCGGCGGCCAACTTCATCAAAATGCTGCTCGTTGACCGGCTGCTGCTGGGCAACACTGCCGTCACGATGTCGGTCGCGGCGACTGTCTGCTGCACAATCGTGTTCGTAGTCATGTTCGCAAAGGTCGTGGGCAGTTTGCTGCCGATGATCGCGGAAAAGATCGGCGTGGACCCGGCCGTCATGGCAAGCCCGCTCATTTCGACGATCACGGACGCCGTGTCGCTGCTGATCTATTTCTCCATTGCGAAAATGTTCCTGCATTTTTAATCGATTTGTATACTGCAACGCCTCCGGCTTTTCCGGGGGCGTTTTGCCATGGAAAAGCACTTGCATAATGCGCGGAAAATCATTATAATAAAGTGTCACATTTTGCGTATGACCACACTCACAAAACAGCGAGGTGCGCTATGAGATCAAGCCTGAAAAGAGTGATAACGGCGCTGCTTGCCGCCGTCATGCTGGCCACGGCACCCTGCGTGCCGGCCTTCGGCGCGCAGACGTATTACGTCAATGACGGTGACAACACACTGGCACTGGCGGATGCGTATGCCATCGGTGCGGACGGCAGCACGGCGAAGCTGCCGGAGCGCGGCGTTTATGCTGCCACGGCGAGCGGCACGCAGCTGCTCGGCGGCAGTGAATATGAAAATGAGCAGCCGAATATTCCGAACGGCATCGTTCGCGTCGGCCTGGCGTTCGGCTCGACGGCGCTGGATGCGGTCCATCTGCAGATCCAGACCGGCTCCGGTTTTGCATTCGGATATTATGATTCCGACCGCGTGTTCCGCTCCGTCGGTTCCACAGCGGAGAGTGCTGTTACCGTTGTCACGGATACGAATGTCACGGTTGGGGACAGCGCCTTCGGCGCTTATCATGTCCAGCTCGGTGATACCTATCCGAGCTTTGACGCGGCGCAGGCAGCGGCCAACAGCTGCGGCGGCTATCCGGTGTATTATAACGGGACTTACCGTGTGCGCATTGGCAGCTACCAGAGCGCAGACGGCGCACCGGCGTCGCAGGGCACGGTCGTCTCCGGCGGTGCACGCAGCGTGCTGGTCGTGAAGGCCGGCACGGATCAGATCCTCTTCGGTTTCGACTGCGGCTCGACTTATTCGCTCTCCCTTGCACCGCAGAACGGCAGCGGCGCTGCCATCACGCAGGTGGCCGAGTGCAAGGACCGCAGCGGTACCCGCTCGTGCACGTATTACGGCGACTTTCAGTTTACGCGCCTCAACACGCAGGAGCCGCAGAAGCTCACGCTGGTGAATTTCGTCGGTCTGGAGCCCTATGTCAAGGGCGTTACGCCGTATGAAATGAGCAGCGGATGGCCGCTCGAGGCGCTCAAGGCACAGGCGGTCTGCGCACGTACCTATATTGCTTCTCACATGAATGGCTCGCCGGCCTACGGATTTGACGTCACGGCGACGACGACCAGCCAGGTCTATTACGGCACGCTGGATGCATCGGCTAACAGCGACAGCGCCGTGGACGAGACGGCGGGGAAGTTCGTCCGCTATAAGGGCAAACTCTGCGAAACGTTCTATTTCGCGGCGGACGGCGGCGCGACCGAGGACTCTGAAAACGTCTGGGTGACGGCGGTGCCGTACCTGCGCGGTGTTGTCGATCCTTATGAGACTGCCTCAACAGATCCCGGCTTTTACTGCAAAAGCTGGAGCACGACCATCTCCCGCGCAGCTGTCGGGGACGTCTCCATCACCTATACACCCATCGGCAATGCCATGACCGTGACGGTCGGCGACAAAACCTACAGCAAAGACGCCGTGCGCACGTTCCTGACAAGCGTCTGCGGTCTGCGCTATAACAGCCGCCACTTCACCGTGGAGTATGATGCCGCCTCGAACGCTTACAATGTCGTCGGCGGCGGTTATGGCCACAACTGCGGCATGAGCCAGTGGGGCGCCAAGGCCATGGCACAGGAACACGGCAAAACCTATGAGGAGATCATCAGCTTTTATTATACCGGAGCTTATGTAGCATGAAAAAATCGGATTTTTATTTTGACCTGCCGGAGGAGCTCATCGCTCAGACGCCGCTCGAGCGCCGCGATGCTTCCCGGCTGCTGACGCTGGATAAAACGACCGGCGCCGTTGCCCACCACCACTTTTACGACCTGCCGCAGTTTCTGCGTCCGAACGACTGCCTTGTGCTCAACGATTCGCGCGTACTCCCGGCGCGCCTGCTCGGCCACCGCAGCACCGGCGGTGCGGTCGAGGTGCTGCTGCTGCGCGACCTTGGTGACGGCAAGTGGGAGTGCCTGACCCGACCGGGCCGAAAGACACAGCCCGGCACTGCGCTCTCGTTTGGTGACGGGGAACTGACCGCCACGGTCGTCGACGCGGTCGCCGACGGCAACAAGATCGTGCAGTTTCACTATGACGGCATCTTTCTGGAGGTGCTCGAGCGGCTGGGCAAAATGCCGCTGCCGCCGTATATCAAGGCGGAGCTGCAGGATCAGGAGCGCTATCAGACGGTTTATTCCCGCGAGCTCGGCAGCGCCGCTGCGCCGACGGCGGGCCTGCACTTTACGAAAGAACTGCTGCAGCAGATCGCGGACATGGGCGTGAAGATCGGCTACGTCACACTGCACGTCGGCCTCGGTACGTTCCGGCCCGTCAAGGAGGACGAGATCGAGGATCATCCGATGCACTCGGAATTTTGCATCATCCCGGAGGAAACGGCGCGCATGGTCAACGAGACGAAGGCCAACGGCGGCCGCGTTATCTGCATCGGCACGACGTCCTGTCGCACAGTCGAGAGCTTTGCGGATGTGGACGGAACGCTCCGCGCGCAGTCCGGCTGGACGGACATCTTCATCTATCCCGGCTACAAATTTAAGTGCATGGATGCGCTTGTCACGAATTTTCACCTGCCGGAGAGCACGCTCATCATGCTCGTGTCGGCGTTGGCCGGACGGGAGCATATCCTCAACGCATACAAAATTGCCGTTGAAAACCGCTACCGGTTCTTCTCGTTCGGCGACGCCATGTTCATCGCCGATGGCCTCGATGCCGGCAGCGATGAGTGAAGAAATGAAAAACAGGCCCGCGATCGCGGGCCTGTTTTTTGCTGCCTCTGTTCAGTTTTGCGCAGCTTCAAATGCCTGCTGCAGATCGGCGATGATGTCGTCGGGGTCTTCCCGACCGACTGCCAGACGAATCAGACGATCCGAGAAGCCGGCGGCCCCGATCTCTTCTTTCGTGCACATGGAGTGCGTCATGGAAGCGGGGTGCTGGATAAGCGTCTCGCAGTCGCCGAGGCTGACGGCAAGCGCGCACAGATGCACGTGGTTGAGCACTTTCTTTGCGTCCTCGAAGCTGCCCATCTCGAATGAGACGGCACCGCCGAACTGCGTCATCTCGCGGACGGCCACGGCGTGATCGGGGTGATTTTCCAGACCGGGATAGAACATCTTCTGCACATACTTGGAGCCGGCAAGAAAGTCCACCACCTTCTGCGTGTTCGCGCAGACGGCGTCCATACGGACCTTGAGCGTCTTGAGGCCGCGCAGGATTAAAATGCCTCCTGCGGCCCGAACACCGCGCCCGTAATGTCCTTGAGACCGACCATGCGGATCTTGTCCATGATCTCCTTGCGCGCCTCCGAGAAACCTGCGACCACATCGCCGTGGCCGTTGAGATACTTGGTCGCGCTGTGCACGACAGCATCCGCGCCCAGCTTCAGCGGCTACACCAGCAGCGGCGTGGCGAAGGCGTTGTCCACGATGACGAGGCAGCCCGGATTCTGCGCGTGCGCGTAGTCCGCTACGGCGGCGATGTCCGTGACTTTCATGCTGGCGTTGGCGCGGGAAAACAGCTTCACAATTGTTGAGGATGACTGCCTCGGCGATCTGGCGTTTGACGGTCGCCCGCGCCAGACGCTGCGTGGCCTAGACAGCGGCGATACCGTGCTGTACCTAAACTCGTTTTCCAAGTCGCTCGTGCCGGGGCTGCGCCTCGGCTATCTGCTCGTTCCTGGCCGGTTCGAGAAGCGGCTGATCCTTGCAAAATTCAATGCCGATATTGCAAGCCCTGCGCTCCTGCAGGAGATGCTGGCGCTGTATCTTCAGCGCGGGCTCTATGCAGTGCATCTGGAGCGGCTGGTCACGCAGTGTGCATCCAAGCGTGTCTGCATGGCGCAGGCGATTCTGGCGTCGCATCATCTGTCGCTGCCTTATCCGGAGCAGGCGGGCGGCGTGTTTTTCTGGGTGCAGATCCCGGACGCCGTGGACGCCGCTCTGCTCTGGAAGCGGCTGCGCCTGCAGGGCGTCAAGCTCATGCCGGGAACCGTATTCAGTCTGACCGGCAGCGCGCAGCATTTCCTGCGCCCGAGCTATGTCGGCTGTCCGCTGGAGCAGATACCGGAAGGGATACACTGTATCGACCGGGAAATCGACTGGCTGCTGGAGCACCAAGCGGCGTTGGAAATTTAGTTGAGGTATCTTATTGTATATTTTGTGAACAAACATAGCGCCTTTTATGAACGTTAGCACTCAACGCTTGACAGTGCTAAAAAGCGTGCTATGATAAAGACGATCGATGAGGGAGGGCCTCCAGAGGGCCTCCGGAGATCAGGCATTGTTGTACAAACGGTAACAGAGTTCGCCAACGCGTGGAGTTTTTCCCCAGCGCCTACGAAAGGTATGAATGGAGGAATGACTTATGTTGCCGAGCATTTTTGGTGAAAACCTGTTTGATGATTCGCTGTCCGATTTCTTTGATTTCGGCCGCATGATGCCGCAGGTCAGCAGTGAGCTGTATGGCAAGCATGCCAGAAATCTGATGAAGACCGATGTCCGCGAACTGGACGGCTCTTACGAGCTGGACGTGGACCTGCCGGGCTTCAAGAAGGATGAAGTGACGGTTGATCTGCAGGACGGTTACCTGACGATCAGCGCTGCCAAGGGTCTGGACAAGGACGAGCCCGATAAGAAGGGTAAGTTCCTGCGCCAGGAGCGTTACGCCGGTTCCATGAGCCGCAGCTTCTACGTCGGTGACGATGTGGAATCCGCAGATATCTCCGCGAAGTTCGAGGATGGCATTCTGAAGATCAGCGTCCCGAAGGCTGCGAAGAAGGAGCTTCCGAAGCACACCACCATCGCGATCGAGTAACGCGCAGCAATGCACAAGCGCCCCGGCCGTTTTGGCCGGGGCACCGCTCGTATTATGCTGAAAGATCCGCTCTGGAATACAGGGCGGATTTTTTCTGCCTGTTTGACAGAAAAACCGCACTGTGTATACTGGCCTTGCTTTAACATCCGCTTAAATATCCCTTCCGGCTTCTTGATATACTCAATGCGAGGTGAGCAATATGACCGTCAAACAGCGGCTGAGCCGCTCCAATATTTATATGTTCCTTATTCCGCTGCTGATTGCGGCAGCGCTGCTGCTCGTTGGCGCCTGGATCGCGCTGTATGTGCTCGAGACGGTGTACCTGCCGAAGATCGGCCTGAGCCTGCAGGAAATGCACATCACACTCTAGCAGTACGAGTCGATGTTCGCAAAATTTGAGGTGTTTCTCTGGGTGTACCTCGGTGCGGTCGGTATGGCGCTGCTGCTGACGATCGTTTTTACGAATGTGTTTCTCACGCGCTCGCTCTTCCGGCACATTTCCGAGCCGCTGGAGCTGCTGGTTGCCGGGGTGGAGCGTGTGGAGCACGGCGATCTGGGCACGCCGATCGCCTACACCGGCGCGGATGATTACATTGAAAAACCGTTTCCCCCAGCGTACTGGTCGCGCGGGTCAAAGCGAATCTATCGCAGTACCGCAGGCTCAAACCGTAGCCGGCCAAGTCCGCGATCGTGGAGGCAGGCCCGCTCCAGATCGATACCGAGGCGCACACGGCCGCGGTGCGCGGCGAGCAGCTGACGCTGACCAACAAGGAGTACGAGCTGCTGCTGTTTCTGGCGCGGCACCCGAAACAGGTTTTCAGCCGTGAGGATCTCTATGAGCTCATCACCAAGGGAGGTGGCACGCCGCACATACGATCGAGACGATCAACTACATCATCATGTGCCTGTTTTTTGTGTGCTATGTCTACCAGTTCGCGTATATTCCACTGGTGTGGCTGCCTGCACGAAAACGGCAAACACCGAAACCGGATCCGGATCACACATTTGCAGTTCTGATCGCGGCCCATGATGAAACAACGGTGATTGGCGCGCTCGTCTCCATCCCGTTGGTCATGCGCGAACAGCGCACCGTGCTCGGCACGTTCCGGCAAAACTGGCTGCCGTTTCTGGCGGGCATCGTTCTGGCCACCGGCCTCTCGTCACTGCGCCTGTCCGCGCTGGTCAATGGCCTCGGTTTCAGCATTGGAACGGCGCTGTACGCGTTTGCGGCCGGAGCGCTGGTGATCTCAGCGATGGTGCTGCCGGGCATTTCCGGTTCGTCTCTGCTGATGTCGTGCGGGCTGTATCTGCCCGTGATCGCAGCGATGAAAGACCTGCTGCATTTTCAGTTCGGACAGTTCTGGCTGCTGGCTGCGGTGGGACTTGGGGAACCTGTGGGGTTTGCGGTTGCGTCGCATTGCATCCGCCGCTGGATGCGCAAAGCACCGGGCGCCATCACCTACGCCGTGCTGGGCATGATGCTCGGTTCCCTCTATGCGATCGTTGTCGGCCCGGCGACGCTGAAGGTGCCGCAGCACGTCATGACGCTCTCTGATTTTCACATTCTCTGGTTTGTGCTCGGTATTGCCGTGATGCTGGGTCTGGAAGCGCTGAAAAAACACATGCAGAAAGTGCCGGTGCATTGACACGCAAATCTGCCGGGAACGCTTGACTTGATGCGGCAATCTGTTAGAATAAGTAGGCAATCCAAACAGAAAGGCAAGCAAGCTATGTTTCAACTGATTTGCAAAGACGGCCATGCACGCCGCGGTACGTTCACGACGCCGCACGGTACGGTGCAGACGCCGGTGTTTATGAATGTCGGCACGCAGGCGGCCATTAAGGGCGCGCTCTCAGCGGAGGATCTGGAGATGATCGGCTGTCAGGTCGAGCTGTCCAACACCTATCATCTGCACGTGCGTCCGGGTGATGAATTGATCCGCGACCTGGGCGGCCTGCACCAGTTCATGACCTGGGAAAAACCGATTCTGACCGACAGCGGCGGATTCCAGATCTTCTCGCTGGCGCAGCTGCGGAAGATCACGGAGGAGGGCGTCGCCTTCAACTGCCATGTGGACGGCCGGCACATCTTCATGGGGCCGGAAGAAAGCATGCGTATTCAGGCCAATCTCGGCTCGGATATTGCGATGGCGTTTGACGAGTGCATCAAAATTCCGTCGCCATACGATTACGTCAAAAACTCCTGCGACCGGACGTATCGCTGGCTGCAGCGCTGCAAGACAGCGCTCGCGGATTATACCGGCCGCGACGATGCGGTCAACCCCGGTCAGGTGCTCTTCGGTATCAACCAGGGCACGATTTTTCAGGATCTGCGCATCGAGCACATGAAGAAGATCGCGGACCTTGACCTGGCCGGTTATGCGATCGGCGGCCTTGCGGTGGGGGAGACGACGCAGGAGATGTATGACACCATCGCCGCCGTTGAGCCCTATATGCCGGCCGATAAGCCGCGCTACCTGATGGGTGTCGGCACGCCGGGGAACATCATCGAATCCGTCGCGCGCGGCGTGGACTTTTTCGACTGCGTCATGCCGGCCCGCAACGGCCGCCACGGGCACCTGTTCACGTGGTCGGGCGTGATCAACATCAAAAACGAGAAGTATCAGCGCGACGAGCAGCCGATCGACCCACAGTGCGACTGCCCGGTCTGCCGGCGGTATTCCCGCGCCTATCTGCGGCACCTGTTCAAGGCGGAAGAGATGCTGGCCATGCGCTTTGCCGTGATGCATAATTTGTATTTTTATAATACGCTCATGCAGCGCATCCGCACGGCGATCGAGGCAGGGGAGTACGAGGCGTTCCGGAAAAGTTACACATCCGTACTCGATATGCGCATTTAATGCTTGCATTTGCATAGGAAAGCAGATATAATATCTTTATCTTTATACGGAGGTAAAACCATGGGAAGCTCTGGCGGATATTCATCCATTATCATGATCGTTCTGATGCTTGTCATCTTCTACCTGTTCCTGATTCTTCCGGAGAACAAGAAGAAGAAAAAGCTCAATGAAATGCGTTCCAATCTGAAAGTCGGTGACGATATCGTCACGATCGGCGGTATGATGGGCAAAGTCGTCCACGTCACGGACGACAGCGTGACCTTCGAGACCAGCGAGGATCAGGTTCGCATCCAGGTCGCCAAGTGGGCCATTTCCACGAACGCCCGCGCCGAGGCACAGGCTGCCAAGGAAGCGCAGGAGCGCAAGGCTGCCAAGCAGAAAGCGAAAGAAACGAAAAAGGAAGAGCCGAAGCACGAGGAGCCGAAGGGCCCTGAGGTGTAAAGCTGCTTTCGGAATGATTCACCCCCTGCAGGAATATGCTGTGATGCATACGTTCTGCAGGGGGTGTTTTTTTGAATACGGAACAAAAATGGCTGCCGATGCTCTCGCGTGCGGCGGCGGCCGGCTTGGCCGGGCTTGGGCTCACGCTGCTGCTGAGCTGGCTGGCAGCGCTGGCCATGAATCACGATGTGCTGCCCGGCGCGGACACGCGCCTCGCCGCATGGGTGTGCTGCGGGCTTGCGTGCTTTGCTGCCGGCGCGTTCTCGCCGCGGCCGGAGCAGGGGAGGGCACTTGGCGGAGCCATGACGTGGGCAGCGTGGGCAATCGGATATCTCATTCTGAAAGCAGCCGTCGGGGCGCAGGTTTTTTGCGCCGCTACCGCTGTTACGCTGCTGACCGCGCTGGTTGCCGCGGTCGCCGGTTCGTGCATTTTTCATAAAAAGTTACGAAATAGAACAAAGAAGAAAAAACGGAAACAGAAGAGATATTACGCCGCGTAATCATCTTCCCGGTTTACATAATCACGGCATGATTACCTATATATTGCGCATGCGGAGCAATGATTACCGAAATGTAGTCATGCGCTGCTGGAAATACTGAGCATGTTCTTCTGCTCAGTTACACGGTTTACATAATATTGTTAACATAATTTCTTGTCATAATAAACAAAAATGAACAAATTCTGACGAACTACTTGATAACATTTTCGATTTGTATTATATTATGTCTACAACGCATTATGTAAATTGTCATGTTATGAGCGCGCGTTCATAAGCTGTCAGTGGTGATGAATGTGCGACATAACAGATTGCGTGTGCGCCGGAAACCGGCCGTATCTCACTTTCCGCTGCCGCCGCTGATCGCGATCGGTATGGCGGCGGGCTATGTGATCGGCTGCTGCTTCGGCGCCAACGCTGCGCTGCCGGAGCCATCGAATCCGGTTCTTTCCTTTTTGAGCAGCAGCGGCGCGGGCGGGACGCTATACGGCGGCCTGCTGCCGGAACTATGCGTCTCATGCGCCTACGGTTTTGCATTTTTGCTGCTGTCTACCTCGTATCTTGGCTTTTTGCTGATACCGGCCGTTTTCGGGGTCAAAGGCTTTCTGTCCGCCTGTACGGCGGCGGCCTTCCTGAATTCCGGCTGCGATCATGCGTTTTGGCTCTCATGCGTTGCGGTCGGGCTGCCCGGCATTTTTCTCGTGCCGGCGCTGTTTTTGCTCGGCATGCTCTGCGCACAGATGTCTGTGCGCCTGCTCGAGCAGCGGCGCGGCCTGCCGGTTCCCGTGACATCGGAGCGATATTCCCGGGAGCTGGCGCTTGTGTTCTGCCTGCTGCTGGCGGCTGCGGCCGCCGCGTGCTATGCGGTACCGTTCTTCACACGGCTTATTCTGTGACCCGTGGTCACTGTGGATGAAATCTGATTGGAAAGGGGGAAGTCGTCATGCGGGATTCCGACGGAATGGAATTGTTCGAATCCTATCTGCGCGATGTCAAGCGTTCCTCGCAAAACACGATTTCCTCATACCTGCGGGATATCCGCCAACTCAGCGAATATCTGCATGCACACACGGACGCCGATCTCGGCTCCGCGGAAGAGGAAGAGCTGTGTGAATACATCGACTGGATGCGCAGCAACGGCAAGTCCGTTGCCACGGTTTCCCGGGCAATCGCATCGCTGAAGAATTTCTATGGGTTTCTGCTCAATAATCACTATGTGCAGCATAATCCGACCGGCAAGCTCGTGCCGGACAAGGCCAAGCAGAAGCTGCCGCAGATCCTCTCAAACAAGGAAGTCGAGCTGCTGCTGGCGCAGCCGGAGTGTACGGACGCCAAGGGCTACCGCGACCGCGCCATGCTTGAGCTGCTGTATGCGACTGGCATCCGCGTCAGCGAGCTGATCTCGCTGAACATCACGGACGTGAATCTGTCTGCAGGTGTGATCCGCTGCCAGGGCCGCGACAAGGCGCGCATGATCCCCATGTACCCGGCGGCCGTGCGTGCCCTTACGGAATACATCAACTTCATCCGCCCGCAGATGATCGCTGCGCCGGATGAACAGGCGCTGTTCGTCAACGTCAGCGGGGAACGGATGTCGCGTCAGGGCTTCTGGAAGCTCATCAAGAACTATCAGACCAAGGCCGGTATCGAAAAAACGATCACGCCGCACACGCTGCGCCATTCCTTCGCGGCGCATCTGCTGGAAAACGGCGCCGATATCCACGCCATTCAGGAAATGCTCGGCCATGCGGATATCTCCTCGACGCAGATCTATTCGCACCTTGTCAGCAAGCAGCTCAAGGATGTCTACAACAAGGCGCACCCGCGTGCGTGACATACGTGTTTTCAAGCGCTCCGAAACGACTCGGGGCGCTTTTTTCTTTACCCGGCAGTTGCCTAAGGGGCGAAAATATGCTATATTTATTTAATTGGAGTGATGCATATGCGGATTCTGGGCGTTGACCCCGGCATTGCCACGGTTGGCTTCGCGGTGCTGGACGCGGAAAAGCGCAGCCAGCGGCTGCTGACCTGCGGCGTGATCACGACACCGGCGAAAACACAGCTGTCGAGCAGACTCGACCAGATCTACCGCGACCTGAACGAGCTCATCGCACAGTTCCATCCGGAAGTGATGGCGGTCGAGGAGCTGTTTTTCAATACGAATATCACGACCGGCATCGCCGTTGCCCACGGCCGCGGCATCATCCTGCTCTCTGGCTATCAGGCCGGGCTGCAGATCTACGAATACACACCGCTGCAGGTCAAGCAGGCGGTCGTCGGATACGGCCGCGCGGACAAAAAGCAGGTCATGGACATGGTGCGCCGCATCCTGTCTCTGCAGGCGGTGCCGAAGCCGGACGACGCGGCGGACGCTGTCGCCATTGCGCTGTGCCATGCGCGCAGTGCCACATCTTTGATCCATCAACAGGAGAGGTTTGACCCATGTTCTACCACATAAACGGAGTCGTTACCGATATCGAGCCGAATTTGGTCGTGCTGGAGTGCGGCGGAATCGGCTATGCGCTCAACGCCAGCCTGAACACAATCAGCAGTGTCAAAACCGGTGAGCGCGTCAAGCTCTATACTTACGAGATCATCCGCGAAGATGCGCATGATCTCTACGGCTTTGCCAGCAAGAGCGAAAAGCACTGCTTTGAGCTGTTACTCGCCATCTCCGGCGTTGGGCCGAAGGCAGCACTGTCCATCCTTTCATCCAACACGCCGGACGGACTGGCATTGGCGGTGCTCAACGGCGACGAAAAGGCGCTCACGAGTGCGCCTGGCATCGGCAAGCGCATCGCACAGCGCATCCTGCTCGAACTCAAGGACAAGATGGCCAAGGAGAGCACAAGCGTGGACTTTGCGGATCTGACGCCGGCGGTGCCCGCGTCGGACACGGCCTCGGCCGCGCGCAGCGATGCAATCGCCGGTCTCACGGTGCTTGGCTACAGCATGCCGGAGATCAATGCGGCGCTGCGCAAGCTGCCGTCCATCGAGGGCATGAGCGCTGATCAGATCATCAAGGCCGCGCTGCGCGCCATGATGCAGCAGTAAGCAGGGGAGGGAGCATATATGAGCATCAGTTTTTCTGAGGACGCCCAGCAGGAGGTCGTCACCTCCTCCCGCGTGCTTCCGGAGGATTCCGGTGAGGGTTCTCTGCGCCCGCGGCTGCTGAAGGATTACACCGGACAGGAAAAAGCGAAGGAAAACCTGCAGGTCTGCATTGACGCAGCACGCCTGCGCGGTGAGCCGCTCGACCACGTGCTGCTCTACGGCCCTCCGGGTCTGGGCAAGACGACGATGGCCGCCGTCATCGCAAACGAGATGGGCGTGAATATGCGCATTACCTCCGGCCCGGCCATCGAAAAGGCCGGCGATCTGGCGGCGCTGCTGACCAACCTGCAGGAAAATGACATCCTGTTTGTGGATGAGATCCACCGCCTTAACCGTGCGGTCGAGGAGATCCTTTACCCCGCCATGGAGGACTATGCGATCGATATCATCATCGGCAAGGGCCCATCGGCCAATTCGATCCGGCTGGACCTGCCGCGTTTCACGCTCATCGGAGCGACCACGCGCGCCGGCCAGCTGACCGCGCCGCTGCGCGACCGCTTTGGTGTCAATCTGCGTCTGGAACTCTACAGTCCGGAAGAGCTGCAGAAGATCGTGGAGCGCAGCGCCGGGATCCTCAAGGTGGAGATCGACAGCGCCGGCGCGTATGAGATCGCCTCGCGCTCGCGCGGCACGCCGCGTATCGCCAACCGCCTGCTCAAGCGCGTGCGCGATTATGCGCAGGTGCGTGCTGATGGTGTCATCACGAAAGAAGTCGCCAATGCCGCGCTGCTGCGCCTCGAAGTGGACGAGCTGGGGCTCGATGCGACCGACCGGCGGATGCTGCGCAGCATCATCGAGTTTTACCATGGCGGACCGGTCGGTCTCGAGACGCTCGCGGCGACGATCGGCGAGGAGGCTGTAACGCTCGAGGATGTCTATGAGCCGTATCTGCTGCAGCAGGGCTTTTTGACGCGCACGCCCCGCGGCCGCTGCGTCACACGCCGTGCCTACGAGCATCTTGGCCTGGAATATATCGGTCAGCAGGAGATCGATCTTTGAAAAATCGCTGAATGTCGCCGAAAACGTGCATTTTGTACAAAAATATATTGACTTTTCAGCGTTTTTAGTTATAATTTGTTTTGCGTGGTATTGGAGTTTTGAAGGCTATGAAGGATGATTCCAAACTGTCTGATGCACAGCTGCTGTCACTGGTGGCCGCCGGGGATGCCGCGGCGGAGGAAGCGCTCGCCGAGCGTTACAGCCGTCTGGTGCGCATCTGCGCGCGCCCGCTGTTTCTCATCGGCGGTGACAGCGAAGATCTCATTCAGGAGGGAATGCTCGGTCTGCTCTCGGCAATCCGGCAGTATGACCCGGCGTCCAACGTACCCTTCAAAGCATACGCGGAAGTGTGCATCAGCAACCGTATTTACAGCGCGATCAAGTCTGCTTCCAGGCAGAAACATTCTCCGCTCAACAGCGGCATTTCCCTAGACAGCATCCTCTCAGAAGAATCACAGACCCAGGCGTCCACCTATCCGGAAGCAAATTGTCGTGTTACTGAGGAGCAGGTTCTGGCCAGAGAGAGTGAACAAGAGCTATTGTCCGCATTTGCCCGGTATTTGTCAGCGTTTGAAGCGCAGGTGCTTCGGCTATATTTGTCCGGTTTGTCCTATGCCGAGATGGCGGCCGAGACGAATAAATCCGAAAAATCCATTGACAATGCCGTGCAGCGGATCCGCCGCAAACTGGCGCGGCTCCCCAATTTCAGCGACTTCAGCAAAAGCTGAGCGCAATATAGCCGATAGGCAAGTTTTTCAAAAGAGAGGATTTATCATGTTCGAAGACAAAACGTTGAAGTGCAAAGAGTGCGGCGCAGAGTTCGTTTTCACCGCCGGTGAGCAGGAATTCTATGCGGAAAAGGGCTTCCAGAATGAGCCCCAGCGCTGCAAGGCCTGCCGTGACGCGCGCAAGAACGCCGCCCGCGGTCCCCGCGAATTCTTCACGGCCACCTGCGCTGCTTGCGGCGGCGAGGCCAGAGTTCCGTTTGAGCCGAAGTCTGACCGTCCTGTCTACTGCAGCGAGTGCTTCGCGAAGATGAGAGAGCAGCACTAATCAGCAGATAAACTGGTTAAAATGATTGGGGCGCTTCGTGCGACCCAATCATTTTCTCACAAGCAAACTACCGGAGGTAAAAAGTTATGTTTGAAATTTCCAGAGATACGATGATTTCGGAGATCCTGGCCAACGCCCCGGAGGCCATGCCCGTGTTCCAGAACATTGGCATGCACTGCCTCGGCTGCGCCATGGCCAGCGGCGAGACGCTGGAGCAGGCCTGCCTTGCGCACGACGTCGACCCGGACGAGTTCCTCGAGCAGCTGCGCACCTATCTGGAGAGCCTGTAAGATACGGACAAGGATCAAAAGCCGGCGGTATGCCGGCTTTTGGCATTTCTGGGGAGAGGTTTATGGATCACATTTGCCTGTCGCCGCGGCTGCAAATGGTCGCGGACTTTGTGCCGCCGTGTGCCTGCGCCGCGGATATCGGCACGGATCATGGTTATTTACCGATCTGGCTGCTGCAAAATGGCGTCATTCGATCGGCGATCGCGGCCGATATTCATGCCGGCCCGCTTGCCAACGCGCGGCAGTCTGCCGCTGCCTACGATCTGGAGGAGCGCTTCCGGTTCGTGCTGGCGGACGGTTTGCGATTCCCGGACGCGCAAGCGGCGGATGTCGTCACCATTGCCGGCATGGGCGGGGAGACGATCTGTGCGATCCTGGCGGCTGCACCGTGGCTGCGGCAGGGAAAACAGCTCGTTTTGCAGCCGCAGAGCAAAGTGCCGGAGCTGACAGATTGGCTCTGGCGCAATGGTTTCACAATCGAGGACGCAGCCCTGTGCCGCGATGCCGGGAAGCGCTATCTCGCCCTACGTGTGCTTGGGCAGACGGCGGCGCAGGCATATACGCTGGAGCAGCTGCTGCTTCAGCGCCGTGACCCCCTGCTGCCGGAGCACCTGACGGAAGAGATCCGGCGGCAAACGCGTGCCCGCGCCGGTATGGCGCATGCAAAGCAAATACCGGCGACGGAACTGGCAGCGCTCGATGCGCGGCTCTCGCAGCTGCAGGCCTGCCTGAAGGAGGTACAGATATGGCAATCGTAAACGACATCTACGCTTTCTTAAACGAGATCGCGCCGGTACGGTATCAGATGGACTTTGATAACGCCGGCTTTCTGGTCGGTGACGGCGGCACTGCGGTGAAAAAGGCACTGCTGGCGCTGGACATCACGGACGACGTGATCGCGGAAGCGGTCGAGCTGCGCGCGCAGCTTATTGTTTCGCATCACCCGCTCATCTTTACGCCGCTGCGGCACGCGACGACGGATGATCTCGCCGGACGCAAGGTGCTGACGCTGGCGCGGTATGGCATTTCCGCCATCTGTATGCACACGAATCTGGATATTGCCGACGGCGGCGTCAATGATGCGCTCATGGCGGCGCTGGGAGCGGAGGTCACCGGTGGTCTGGAACCGGCCGGTACGGCAGTTGACGGGAGCGCGCTTACCTGCGGACGTGTAGGGAAGCTGCCGGAGCCCATGACCATGGCGGAATTCCTGCCCTACGTTGCCGGACACCTGCATGCCAACGGACTGCGGTACGTGGACGGCGGGCTGCCGGTCGAAAGGCTCGCGGTCTGCGGCGGCTCCGGTGGGAATATGCTGGAGCTGGCGGCTGCAAAAGGCTGCGATACCTTTGTGACGGCGGACGTGAAGTACGACCGGTTTCTTGCAGCCAAGGAGCTCGGCATCAATCTGATCGACGCCGACCACTTTTGCACGGAAAACGTGGTCATCCCGGTCCTACAGACGAAGCTTCAGCGGCAGTTCCCGAGCGTCACGTTTGCCATCAGTCAGGTGCATCGTCAGACCGCACAGACATATTGTCCATAATGTATGCCGCCGGTAATGTATGCCGCCGGTAATGTATGCCGCCGGTAATGTATGCCGCCGGTACACTGCCGGCGGCATATTCTCGTCCCAGACCTCATACAGTTTTGGTAAGACTGATGAGGAGAGGACGACAGAATGGACAATTCTTCAATTTACGCAGACATTGCCGCCCGTACCGGCGGGAATATTTACATCGGCGTTGTCGGCCCGGTGCGCACCGGAAAATCGACCTTCATCAAACGATTCATGGAAACGCTCGTACTGCCGAATATTTCTGATGATTACGTGCGGGAGCGCGCCCGCGACGAGCTGCCGCAAAGTGGCTCCGGCCGGACGATCATGACCGCAGAACCGAAGTTTGTCCCGGAGGATGCCGTCTCGATCGAGCTGGATGCATCCGTGCATGCCTCCGTGCGGCTGATCGACAGTGTTGGATACATGATCCCCGGTGCAAACGGTCAGTACGAAAATGGGGAAGAGCGTCTGGTCACGACGCCGTGGTACGATCACGAGATCCCCATGCGCGCAGCGGCAGAGGAGGGGACGCGCAAAGTCATCCGCGAGCACTCAACGATCGGCATCGTCGTCACGACCGACGGCAGCGTGACCGAGCTCGCGCGGGAGGACTATTCCGCAGCGGAAGCGCGCATCGTTGCAGAACTGCAGGACATTGGCAAGCCGTTTCTCATCCTGCTCAACACGGCCAATCCGGCTGGGGAGGCCGCGCAATCATTGGCTGCCCAGCTGCGCGAACAGTACGATGCCGCCTGCCTGCCGGTCAATTGTCTGGAGCTGACGGAGCAGGATATTCTGGAGATCTTGCGCTCGGTGCTGTACGAATTTCCGGTCACGGAGGCCTGCTTCCGCATGCCGGAGTGGATGGACGTTCTGCCGCCCGGCAACGAAACAAAGCAGCAGCTCTATGCGCTACTGCGCGAACAGATGCCGTCGCTGCACCGCCTGCGTGACGCGCGGCGCGCGGCGCAGACGCTCGCAGACAGCGAGCTGCTGGAAGCGGCAGACGTGGAAAACGTCTCCGTGGACACGGGGGCCGTTTGCTATGTGCTCACGTTTCCGCGCGCGCTGTACTACAGTATCATCAGCGAGCAGGCCGGCGTTGCCCTGCACAGCGATGGGGAGCTCATCTCATTTCTGACGGAAATGGGGCGCATCCAGGCCGACTATCAGCACATCCGCGGCGCGCTGGAGGATGTACGCAGCAAGGGCTACGGGGTCGTCATACCGTCGGCCGGTGACTTGCAGCTGGCAGAGCCGGAGATCGTCCGCAAGGGCGGGCGCTACGGCGTCCGGCTCAAGGCCAGCGCCAAAGCCATTCACATGTTCCAGACCAATATCGAGACAGAGGTATCGCCGGAGATCGGCGGAGAGAACGCCTCGAGTGAGATCCTTGGCTTCCTGCTGCAGGGCTTTGACGGGGATGTCGAGCAGCTCTGGCAGTCCAACATTTTCGGGAAGCCGATCTATACGATCGCGCAGGAAGGCGTGGAGGAAAAACTCAGCTGCCTGCCGACCAAAGCCGTCAGTAAGCTGCAGGAAACACTGCAGCGTGTGGTCAATGAGGGCAGCGGAACACTGATCTGTATTATTTTGTGACAAGAGCTCTGTCTGGCGTCCGGGAACCGGCTTGCAGACGCTTTTTTTGAGAATAGTAAATCGTTATAACAGGCATCCGGCAAAGCGCCGGATGCCTGTTTATGTTGCTTCTGTTCTTGATTTCAGGATTTGTGTCTTGAAATCAGGAATCATGATTATTCTTGAATTTGTACTGATGTAATGGTAAGCTGTGGTCATGGAAGTCCCTCGAGTTTGTCTATGACGATGGCAACCAGCCGTTCGCCATGATCTATAACGGCGGCTCGACCTCTGCTGTTACTGACGGAATGAGCATGTTAACTACAGGGGTGATTTCAAAATATACTGACGATTCATATATACTCTTCTATAACGAAGGTGTCTGCCTATTCTTATGTTAGAGGTATCCATACATGAGCCGTATTTTCACATATTTGCTATTGCGGACATTTGAATTGCTTCTTTGCCAAATTTTTATTAGAATGCTTTTGAATGAAATCCTAATTGGAAGTCTTCCTGGGGATTATGGGAAAGCGGCCAAGAAAGCGATGCGTATCCGAGAGAAACTTCCCTTTTTAGAACGCCTGACGCAGAGGTACATTGGCCAATATGTGATTGAGAAATACCGAACTGACTATCATTTCTATGCTTTTCTCAAGTTTGCTTTAGTGGTGTGTTATCTGCTAGGTATCTTGGTATTTGTTGTTCTTACATTGATTGGGAAAGCACAAGGCGCTGCGCAGTTCCAGAAAGTAGTGCTGTGGATGGATACGGTTATTATGATCTTTTTAGGGACGCGTTTTGACATGAATCGTAGCAGTAAATATACGCGGAACAAATAGCCTTATAGATAACAGAGAATCCGATAGTAAGTAGCGGGCGGTGCTGATGCACCGCCCGCTGGGAAATGGATAAGTGGTCACTATGATGCGTACAACCGTCAGCACACAACCACAGATCATTATCGTTGTCTGCTGTATCACGCTGCGCCGCAGCGCCTACGGCGCGTGGGGCAACTACTCCGTGCACGATAAAGACGGCAAAAAGACTACGGATGCCACCTTCATCGGGCACATCAACCCGCTGCGCTACCGTGGCTATTATTACGACCGCGAAACGCGTCTCTACTACCTCCAGAGCCGGTACTACGACTTTGCCAACTGCCGGTTCATCAACGCGGATGGGGTCGTAACGACTAATGTTGCCGAGTTCCTCGAATGCAACATGTTTGCGTATTGTACCAATAATCCTATAAATTTTAGCGATGAAGATGGAAAATGCTATTATGCAAATGGTGTTTGGACACATGATGCGTGGGAAAACATCGGCGGGTATGAGAAGAAACCGGAGTCAAAAGGTGTCACTGGAACATATGGCTCTGTTTCGGCTGCCTGGGGAATCGCAGGATCGGTATCTGTTGCGCGAGTTACAGATAGCCGCGGGAATGAAGCACTTGCAATTACTGCTGGATTCGGTGGTGGTTTGGGGGGTAGTTTCTCTATTGATGCGGCACAAAAGGAATTCAAAGCAGGTGATCCCGGATCATCACTTGGGGTTGTGTATTATCCGGATGCGTCTGTTGTTTGGGATTTGCAAGGATGGGGCGTAGCAGTTGGTGGTACATGTATACTGGTATCAGGCGAAGTCTCTTCTTCCACTATAAATGGTTATTCAATAGCTCCTGCTTTTGGCATAGACTTCCATGCATTGATCACTTGTACTTGGGTTGTTCCAATCAACGACCGTTCTCGGAAAGGACGATAACGATATTACCATGAGATTATTACGTTATGAAATCCCATTTACTATGGAAGAGACTACACAAAAGCTGCGCGCGCAGATGCAAGGGCAGTATCGTTTAGAGCCGTTTCTCTTGCTGAACATGATTCCGTTTTGCGGAAAGCACGGCCTTTACGGCCGTATCAAGCAGCAGAAAATATGGGCAGTTGCAGTCAGCGGCTATGATATGTTTCCACGTAGATTTTTTAGAGGGACATTGCAAGATCGCGGTGGACATACAATCCTGGAAGGAAGATTTGTCCATTCCTGGGCATTGTGGATTTATTTGTTGGTAGCACTCGCTTGGGTGGAAACACCACTTTATTTGGGCGGATGGCCTCGCAGTGTGCTTATGAATGGATTTGTCACGTGGCTATGGTTCTTGACCATGGCTCTGATACCCGGAATTCTCAAAAACAAGAAGAATGAGCAGCTTGTCAGAACATGCTTTGAGAATCTTTGTACGAATGAGACGGACTGCTCCAGCAATTAAATCAGCCTCGAACCCTCAATACGACGGAAAACCAGTACGTGAGCTTCAACGGGGACTACGCGGGCTGGCAGTTTGCATCGGGCGTCATCGTGCCGGGCAAGCGCGACAAGTGGGTCAAAGAGATCACGGTGCGCTGCGCCTATGACTACAACGCCAACTACGCGTACTTCACGAACATCAGCCTCGTGCTCGAACCGGCGGAGACCTACAGCTACGACAGCAAGGGCAACCCCATCGCGGCGACGGACGGCAGCGCCAAGACGGCCAGCGAGTTCTTTGCCGACTCCCAGCGCCTCAAGAGCTACACCACGCCCGGCGGCGCACCAGCACCGCCCGCAGGGAAATGGACAAGTGGTCACTATGATGCGTACAACCGTCAGCACACAACCACAGATCATCATCGTTGTCTGCTGCATTACGCTGCGCCGCAGCGCCTACGACATGGAGGCGCTGCGTCTTTGTGTATATCGGCGGACGGTGCAGTAGATTTTTTCTCAAACCGGCAAAAACGACGGGGATTCCGGCTTGTGTTTTGTGTAAGGTTTGCGTTGTTTTCTTCACAATGCTGTGGTAAACTATGGGCAAGAATTCTAAAGAAAACGAGGGATGTTTATGAAGGCACTTTCCAAAATTGCTGCCGGCGTAAGCCCGTCCGCGACGCTGGCTGTCAGCGCACTGGCGAAGAAGATGAAAGCAGAAGGGAAGGACGTTATCGGCTTTGGCGCCGGTGAACCCGATTTTGCCACGCCCGACCGCATCAGTTATGCCGGTGTGCGCGCGATCTGCGACGGAAAGACACGCTATACCCCGGCGGCCGGTATGATCGAGCTGCGCCAGGCGATCTGCGACCGCGCCAAGGCGGACTACGGTCTGGAATACGATGCCGCGCAGGCGGTCGTCGCCAGTGGTGCCAAGCACACGGTCTACATTGCGCTGGCCGCGCTGGTCGACCCGGGCGACGAAGTGATCGTTCCGGCCCCGTACTGGGTCAGCTATTATGAGATGGTGCGTCTGTTTGGCGGCGTGCCCGTGGTTGTCAATGTCAGCGAGGAGCAGGGCTTCCAGCTCACGCCGGAGCAGCTCGAGCAGGCCATCACGGACAAGACCAAGGCTATCATCCTCAATAACCCCTCCAACCCGACCGGCGCTGTCTATCCGAAAGAGGCGCTCAAAGCTGTTGCAGATGTCTGCGTGAAGCATGACCTGTATATCATCTCGGATGAGATCTATGATAAGCTCGTCTATGACGGCGTGCCGTTCACCAGCGTCGCCGCGCTCAGTGACGAGATCAAGGCGCACACGATCCTCATCAACGGTGTCTCCAAGACCTATGCCATGACCGGCTGGCGCATCGGCTATGCGCTGTCTCCGGCGCCGGTGGCCAAGGCCATGACCAACTACCTCAGCCATTCGACCGGTGCACCGGGCACCATGTGCCAGTGTGCGGCCATCGAGGCGCTCTCCGGCCCGCAGGACGAGGCGGAGCAGATGCGTCAGGTGTTTGAGCAGCGCCGCGACCTGATCGTGCGCCGCATCAATGCCATGCCCGGTGTCAGCTGCCTGAAGCCGAGCGGTGCGTTCTACGTCATGATGAATCTGGAGCAGATCATCGGCAAGCAGATCGACGGTCAGGTCATCGGCAGCGGCGATGATTTTGCAAAACTCCTGCTGGAAAAGAGCCTGGTCGCGGTCGTGCCGGGCAGCGGCTTTGGCGCACCGAATTTTGTGCGCCTGAGTTATGCGATCTCGACGGAAAACATCGAGACCGGCATGGATCGTCTGGAAGCGTTCCTGAAACAGCTTCAGTAAACCGATATTTGTGAGGCGCGTGGGTTGACCGCGCGCCTCTTTTTCTGTGCCTTGGTTGACGCGCCGGGCACAAAATGGTATCCTGAGAGCATGTCATAAGTGCCCGTCCCCACTGCATACCATAGCAGGAGGGGGGGGAGTGCCGTGACAAAGTTACTCTATCAGCGGATTCTGGTCGTGCTGTTGGCGCTGATCGTGGTGTTTGGCGGCTGGTTCGCTGCCGACTGGCAACTCCGGCGCGCGGAAGCGGCCGCAAACTGGACCGATCAAAAGCAAGTCCTGATCCTTGACGCTGGTCACGGCGGGGAGGACGGCGGGGCAGTGGCGCCAAACGGGACCGTTGAGGCAGATATTAACCTGCAGATCGCGCTGCGCGCCCGCGCCATCGCGGAACTGACCGGCATTGAAGTCGTCATGACGCGCGACAGCCCGGAGATTGCCTACCCGGACAATGCCACGACGATCGCCGAGCGAAAAAAAGCTGACCAGCACCAGCGGGCAGAGCTCATTCGCAAAACGGACAACGCCGTGCTCATCAGCATCCACCAGAACTGCTACCCGGATCGGAAGCCGTCGGGTGCGCAGGTGCTGTATGCAGAGAGCAACGGCAGCGACGCGCTTGGCACGGCGATGCATGACAATCTCGTCGCATACCTTGACCCGCAAAACCGGCGCGTCGCAGCACCAATCTCGGATAAGATCTATCTGATGCGTGAGGTGAAATGCCCCGCAGTGCTGGTCGAGTGCGGCTTTCTATCCAATGAATCCGAGTGTGCAAAACTCAAGGACAGCGGCTACCAGACAAAACTGGCGGCTGTAATCATCGCGTCCTACTTACAATACCGGCAGTCACTGCCGCAAACAGGAATGGTTACATGAAAGCAAAATCGAGTGCGAAAACCGTCTTTTATTGCTCGGAATGTGGCAATGAAACGGCAAAATGGATGGGTCAGTGCCCGGCGTGCGGTGCATGGAACACGCTGGTCGAGGCACCGAAGGAGCCCAAAATGGCGCTTGGCGCGCGCGCAAAACGTATCGCGCAGCCAAAGCTGATCTCGGAGCTGGATGCCGAGGAAGAGCTGCGGTTTTCCACCGGGATCGGTGAATTTGACCGCGTGCTCGGCGGCGGCGCCGTGCGCGGCTCATTGGTTCTGGTCGGCGGTGCGCCCGGCATCGGTAAATCCACGCTGCTGCTGCAGCTCTGCGGCCGCATCAGCGAGCGGGAAACGATCCTTTACGTCTCCGGCGAAGAAAGTCAGCGCCAGCTGAAAATGCGCGCGCAGCGCCTCGGTGTCGACCACGGCAGCATTTATGTGCTGGCCGAAACAGATCTGAACACCGTTCTGTCTACGATCGATGACCTGCAGCCGACCGTCCTGATCGTTGACTCCATTCAAACCATGTACGACGCTGAAACGGCGTCGACGCCCGGCAGCATCAGCCAGGTGCGCGAGTGCACGATGCGCATCATGCGCTCAGCCAAAGACAGCGGCTATACGGCGTTTGTTGTCGGTCACATCAACAAAGAGGGCAACATTGCCGGCCCGAAAGTGCTCGAGCATATGGTCGACTGCGTTCTGTATTTTGAGGGCGACCAGAGCATGTCCTACCGTATTTTGCGCGCGGCAAAAAACAGATTCGGGTCAACAAACGAGATCGGCGTCTTTGAAATGGAAGATTCCGGTCTTCGCGAGGTGACAAATCCGTCGGAAATGTTACTATCCGGACGCCCGACCAACACCCCCGGCACCTGCGTTGTCGGTGTCATGGAGGGCTCGCGCACGGTGCTGGCCGAGGTGCAGGCGCTGGTCACGCCGTCGGGCTACAGCGGCGCGCGCCGGAACGCCAACGGCATTGACTATAACCGCGCCATGCTGCTGCTGGCCGTGCTGGAAAAGCGCGCCGGTTTTTCGCTGTCGAGCTGTGATGCGTACATCAACGTGGTCGGCGGTCTGCGTTTGGAGGAGCCGGCTACGGATCTGGCGGTCATTCTGGCGATCGCGTCGAGCTACAAGGATCTGCCGGTCGGCAGCGACCTGGCTGCCGTCGGCGAGGTTGGTCTGTCCGGTGAGATACGCTCTGTGAGCCATTTGAACCAGCGCCTGTCCGAGATCGCGCGGCTGGGATTCCGGCGCTGCATTATCCCGGCGCACGTGCGCGATGATGTGCAGAAGCAAAACGGCCTGCAGACGATCCCGGTCAAGAACATTCGCGAAGCGCTCAAGGCCGTGTTCGGTGCATAAATCTTTTGATTCCTGCTGTGAGAAAGCATGCGCTGAGGAAATTGTGAAACTGACAAGGAAAACGGCCGGAAGGCCCATTTGTGGCGTTTCGGCCGTTTTCCCCTCCTTCAAATTCGGCAAAATTTTTATTTTGCCGAATTATTTGTGGATTTCGTCAATAGACACTGCCCCATACTTCTGGTATGCTCTTATTAGAATTTGAGGTGTTGGCTATGGATTATTCAGATGCGCCGCAGGTGCTGCGCGACTTTTTGATCTATCACGAAACGATCTGCGGACACTCCAAGGCAACGGTCGACCAGTATTATCTCGATCTGCGGATGTTCCTGCGATTTCTGAAGCTCGACCGCGGACTCGCACCGCGCACAGCGGAATTGGACGAGATCTCCATCGCGGATGTCGATATTTCCTTTCTGCGCACAGTGACACTCACGGAGGTTTACAGTTTTCTGGCCTATCTGTCGCGCGACCGCGTCAAGCAGCCGAATGCGCACGAGCTGGAATACGGTCTGAGCGCAAGCTCCCGTGCGCGCAAGATCGCCGCGATCCGCAGCTTTTTCAAATACCTGACCGTGAAAGCAAAGCTGCTGGAGGAAAACCCGGTGCAGGACCTCGACTCCCCGAAGATCCCCAAGACGCTCCCCCACTATCTCACACTGGAAGAGAGCAAGCGGCTGCTGTCCGTTGTGGATGGGAAAAATAAGGAACGCGATTACTGTATCTTGTGTATTTTTCTCAACTGTGGTCTGCGTATCTCGGAGCTGGTTGGTTTGAACCTGCAGAATGACCACGGCGATAGCCTGCGCATCCTCGGCAAGGGCAGCAAAGAGCGTGTTGTCTACCTCAACGACGCCTGCCGCGAAGCGCTCGACCGGTATCTGGCCGTGCGCAGCGAGATCGCGCCGCCGCGCACGACGGCCATGTTTCTCTCCAACCGGCGCACGCGCATCAGCTGTGATTCCGTACAGGTCATGGTCAAGAAAAATCTGACCCGCGCGGGGCTGGACGCCAGCCAGTACTCCACGCACAAACTGCGGCACACGGCGGCCACACTCATGCTGCAAAACGGTGTGGATGTACGCACGCTGCAGGAGGTGCTCGGTCATGAGCACCTGAACACCACGCAGATCTATACGCACGTGGACAACGATCAACTGCGCACGGCGGCGGCGGCCAACCCGCTTGGCGAATTCTCCCCCGGCGAGAATACGATAAAAAAAATCTCCGATTCCTGAAAACAGGAACCGGAGATTTGCTTTCTTATTTGGATTTCACCTTCGGCAGGTAATCGCGGACGCGATGATGCGGCTTATCAAAGCCGAACGCACGGATCGCCATCAGCAGCGTGCCAAGTGCAGCGGCGCCGTCCAGAATGGCGGCAAACCACAGCGTGCAGTAGCCGAGCTCCGCCATCACCAGCAGCAGGACCTTCACAACCACGCCGATTGCCAGATGCTCACGGCAGATGCCCTCGACCCAGCCGGCCGTCTCGATCGCCTCCGGCAGCAGGTACGGATCCTGGCTCGTGAGCAGGATGTCGGCGTCAAACCGCTCGTCGCTCTCTTCCGGAATCACACAGGCGTCCAGATCTGCGGATGAATGTTCCGGATGTGCCGTACAGCGACGGTCATAATACAGCAGCAATTCCCCGTCGCTCAGGTTCTCCACCTGCTGTGCCAGGATCTGCTCCTTTTCCGCTCCGCTGCGCTTGCAGTAAAGATGGTCCGCCTTGAGCGCTTTTGCGTTTTCGGAAACCGAGTCATTGTTGGCGTTGCTGAAGAGCGTGATCGTATGCACACCCAGCGCACGCAGCTCTTTGAGCGCGGGTTTCGTGTCCGACTGCACAACTTCCTGCAGCAGGATCTTGCCCGCATACTGCTCACCGACGGATACATAGACCGCATAACCGTCCGTCAGGTCTGCGTCCGGAATGTCCACACCCTTGAGGATCATCAGCTCGCGCGTGCCGACGCAAACGCGGGTCGATTCAATATAAACCTCCACACCGCTCTCGGGAATATCGACCGCGCGGGAGAGATACTCCGTGTGAATGGGGCCGCTGTACGCAGCGCAGATCGCGCGCGCCGTGCGGCTGTTCGAGCAGGACTCCGCGTTGGCCGCCAGCTGCAGCAGCGCTTCCGGCGTCAGCTGACTGGATTTCACACTGACCACCTTCGGGAGCTGGCTGTCCCCCTCCCCTTCATCGACCGCGACTGCACGCACAGCGTTGAGCGCGCGCATGCTGCGGCAGCTGCGAAACAGCACGTCGCAGTGATAAGCGCCGTTGACGGCACTGTACCACACCAGCGGCACGGAAATGAGCAGCGCGCACGGTGTGGAAAGGAAGAGAACGATCATGGCGGCGTGAATTGCCCGGGAAACCGTCGCAATCTTGAGCACGATCTCCAGCACGGCAACGAGCACTGCGATGCACAGACCGGCCGGTGCAAGGTAGCTGATCCACTTGGGAGCGGAAAATTCGGCCGGAGAATGGATCTCACCGCCGACGGCGGCCGCCAGCGTTTTTTTCGCATGGACTGTGACGACCGCGATCAGGATCGACACGACCCGGTACACAAGCAGGAAAACAGCGGCGTCCACCGGCTGTCCGACTGCCATGGTGCCGATCACGCACACGACCACGATCACTGCGGGCCGGAACACCTGCCGGTCGAGAATGCACGCGATCGCAGCCGCAAGGTAGTCATATCCGGCAGCAAGCACGGACAGGACCAAAAGCACGTACCGCAGCACGGTGCTGTGTACAAGCGCGCCGACGATGCACAGGATCAGCGCCGCCGCAAGACGCACAATCAGCACCAGATCCAGTCCCGTTTCCGGAAACAGGCGCAGCGTTTTCCAATCATAATCCGGCCGGTCGGCAGCAAAGCAGCTTGCAGACAGCCGTGTCAGAAGTTCCTGAAAATTCATGGGAGTCCCCCCTGTTTTGCCTGAGCAGTGTGTCAGACGGCAGCTCAGGCTTTTTCGTCGCAGCCGAGCACATCGACGATCTTGTGCTTGACGAGCTGCTTGATGTTTTCGCGCGCAGGGCCGAGATACTTTCTCGGGTCAAACTCTGCCGGGTGCTCCGCCAGATATTTGCGGATCGTGCCGGTCATGGCCAGACGCAGGTCAGAATCAATATTGATCTTGCACACGGCCAGACGTGCCGCCTGACGCAGCTGATCCTCCGGCACGCCGATCGCGCCGGGCATATCGCCGCCGAACGCGTTGATCATCTGTACGTATTCCTGCGGCACGGACGACGAACCGTGCAGCACGATCGGGAAACCGGGCAGACGCTCGGAAACTTCCTCGAGAATGTCGAACCGGAGCTGCGGCTTCGTGCCGGGCTTGAACTTATAGGCGCCGTGGCTCGTGCCGATTGCGATTGCGAGTGAATCGCAGCCGGTACGCTCAACAAATTCCTGCACGTCCTCCGGGCGCGTATAGGACGAATCCTCTGCCTTGACCTTGACATCATCCTCGATGCCGGCCAGCGTGCCGAGCTCCGCCTCCACGACGGCGCCATGCGCATGCGCGTATTCCACGACCTGACGCGTCAGCGCGACATTTTCCTCAAACGGCTTGGAGGAAGCGTCGATCATGACGGAAGAAAAACCGTCATCGACACAGGCCTTGCACAGCTCGAACGAGTCTCCATGGTCCAGATGGAGACAGATCGGCAGGCCGGTCTCGATCACGGCAGCTTCCACCAGCTTGACCAGGTACGTACGGTTGGCATACTTGCGCGCACCGGAAGATACCTGCAGGATCACCGGCGCATTGCACTCCTTGGCAGCCTCCGTGATGCCCTGAATGATCTCCATATTGTTCACGTTGAAGGCGCCGATGGCATAGCCGCCCGCATACGCTTTTGCAAACATTTCCTGAGAAGTTACAATCGACATTGACAAGTCAACTCACTTTCATATAATATATAGAACAGCAATATGATCCAAAACAGATAATCGATTCAATTTATTTTACACATGTTTTTAGATAATATCAATAGCGGAATTCAATGTTTCAGTAAAATCTATCAATTCTTTGAATTTATGGAGGTACGTTATGTCCGGTGAATTGAAAGGCGCTTGTATCTTTGGGCAGTCCGGCGGGCCGACTGCAGTCATCAATGCCAGCGCCTACGGAGTGCTCAAGACTGCGTTGGAATCCGATGCCATAACCAACGTTTACGGTGCGGCCCACGGCATCCGCGGCGTTCTGGATGATCGCCTGTATGATATCGGCCAGGAGGATCCGGACGAGCTCCGCCTGCTTCTGCACACGCCGTCGTCGGAGCTGGGCTCCTGCCGCTACAAAATGGCAGACCCGGATACGGACGATACGGATTACCGGCGGATTCTGGAGATTTTCCGGAAATACAACGTGCGCTACTTCTTCTATAACGGCGGCAACGACTCCATGGACACCTGCAACAAGATCAGCCGCTATATGCAGGCGCACGATTGGGACTGCCGCGTGATGGGCGTGCCTAAGACCATTGACAACGACCTCTTCGGCACCGATCACTGCCCCGGCTTCGCCAGCGCCGCCAAGTACATAGCGACCTCCTGCATGGAAGTGTCCAAGGACTGCCGTGTGTATGATACCGGCACGATCACGGTCGTGGAGATCATGGGCCGCCACGCCGGATGGCTGGCCGGCAGCGCCGCGCTGGCGTCGGCCTGCGGTTCCGGGCCGGATCTGATCTACCTGCCGGAAGTGGACTTTGACATGGAGCAGTTTCTCGCGGATGTGCACCGCATCTATCAGGAGAAAAACAACGTGCTCATCGCCGTTTCCGAGGGCATCCACTATGCGGACGGCTCGTTCGTTTCCGAGGCCAAGGCCTCTGCGACCGATGGCTTCGGCCATGCGCAGCTCGGCGGTCTGGCGGCACGACTGGCGCAGGTGATCAAAGAACACGAACACGCCAAGGTGCGTGGCATTGAACTGTCGCTGCTGCAGCGCGCGGGCGCGCATCTCGCCTCCCAGACGGATATCGATGAGGCGTTTGCTGCCGGCAAGATGGCCGTCGAGGCTGCGCTTTCCGGCGAGACCGGCAAAATGGTCGCATTTGAGCGTGTGATGGCAGACGGCCAGTATACCTGCCGCATGAAGCTCATTCCGCTCTCCGATGTCGCAAACTACGAGAAGAAGGTCCCGGTGGAGTGGATCGTGCCGGAGGGCAACAACGTCACGCAGGACTTTATTGACTATGCCCTGCCGCTCATTCAGGGCGTGCCGGAGATCCCGCTGGAAAACGGCCTCCCCCGCTATGCACGGCTGAAAAAGGTGCTTGCAGAATAAATCAGACGCAGAGTCGGCGAAAAATCGCCGGCTCTGTTCATTTGTGCTGTTCAAGTGTCGGAAAATATGATAAACTAATATACTATCTATTGTAACGAAGGAGTTTCCAAAATGATCACTGTTGATGACCTCTCGCTGCAGTACAGCGGCGCCCCGCTGTTTTCCAAGGTGAACCTGCAGTTTACCCCCGGCAACTGCTACGGTATCATCGGCGCCAACGGCGCCGGCAAGTCCACGTTCCTGAAGATCCTCTCCGGCCAGCTCGAGCCGAGCTCCGGCAGCGTCTATATTGACCCCAAGGCCAGAATGTCCGTCCTCAAGCAGGATCAGACGATGTACGATGCCTATACCGTCATGGATACGGTCATCATGGGCAACCAGCGCCTGTACGACTGCGGCAAGGAGAAGGATGCCATCTATGCCAAGGACGAGATGACCGACGAGGACGGTATCCGTGCCTCCGAGCTCGAGGAGGAGTTTGCCGATCTCGGCGGCTGGGAGGCAGAGTCGGATGCGTCCCGCATCCTGCAGGGCCTCGGCGTATCGCCGGAGCATCACGAGACCATGATGTCCGACATGGATCCGCGCCTCAAGGTGAAAGTCCTGCTGGCGCAGGCGCTCTTCGGCCACCCGGACATCATCCTGCTCGACGAGCCGACGAACAACCTCGACCTCGCAAGCGTCGTCTGGCTGGAGGATTTCCTGATGGATTACGACGGCACGGTGCTCGTCGTGTCGCATGACCGCTATTTTCTCAACAACGTCTGCACGCACATCGTCGATATCGACTACGGCAAGATCAAGATGTACGTCGGCAACTACGACTTCTGGTACGAATCCAGCCAGCTCATGCAAAAGCTCGTCAAGGATCAGAACAAGCGCGCCGAGCAGAAAATTCAGGAGCTGCAGACCTTCATTGCCCGCTTCTCCGCCAACAAGTCCAAGTCCCGGCAGGCCACGTCCCGCCGCAAGCTGCTCGAGAAGATCTCCGTCGAGGATATGCCCGCCTCCAGTCGCCGCTATCCGTGGGTCGGCTTCAAGGCCGAGCGCGAGCCCGGTAAGGACCGCCTGTTCGTAACGGACATCAGTAAGACCGTTGACGGCGAAAAGCTGCTCAACCACGTGAGCTTCATCGTCGGCAAGGAGGACAAGATCGCCATCCTCGGCAAGAATGAGCTCGCCGTGACGATGCTCTTCAAGATCCTCATGGGCGACGAAGAGCCGGACGAGGGCACGGTCAAGTGGGGTGTTTCGACCACGCAGGCCTACTTCCCCAAGGACCACAACAGCTATTTCGAAAACTGCGACTATGACCTCATCGACTGGATGCGCCAGTTCTCCACCGATAAGCGTGAGAGCTACCTGCGCACGTTCCTCGGCCGGATGCTGTTTTCCGGCGACGATGTCTATAAGCAGGTCAAGGTCCTGTCCGGCGGCGAGAAAGTGCGCTGTATGATCTCGAAGATGATGCTCTCGGGCGCAAACTTCCTCGTATTCGATCAGCCGACGAACCATCTGGATCTGGAGAGCATCGCGGCGCTCAATAACGGCATGGCCGCCTTCCCCTACAATATCATCTTCACGAGCCACGACCACCAGCTCACGCAGACGGTCGCCAATCGCATCATTGAGATCACGCCGGACGGCATCATCGACCGCCGCTGCACGTACGACGAGTATATGCACATCGCCGGTCAGGAAGCGGAATAAACCATGGAGCAGCTTGCGAAAAACCAACTGCATACAGCAGAGATCACGGGTTATACGTCCGACGGCGCGGGTGTGTGCCACGTTGCCGGCCGCGCTGTGTTTGTCAAGGGCGCGCTCGTTGGCGAAACGTGGCAGGTCCGTATCCTGAAGGTGACGGCAAATGCCGTCTACGGTAAAGCAGAACAGTGCCTGTCCCCTGCCCTGGCGCGCACGGAGCCGCCCTGCCCGGTTTACCGCACCTGCGGCGGCTGCAGCCTGCAGCACATGGACTATGACGAACAGCTGCGCATGAAGCTCCAGCGCGTCAATGATGCGCTCACGCGCATCGGCGGCGTTTCGGCGCCGGTGCAGGATATCATCGGCATGGAGTACCCGCTCTGTTACCGAAACAAGGCGATTTATGCTGTCGGCAAGAAGGACGGCCGCGTAGTCAAGGGCTTTTACCGCGCATCCAGCCATGACATCACGCCCGTGGAGCAGTGCCTGCTCCAGCTCCCGCTCGCGGACAAGGCAGCGCAGACGGTCTGCGACTGGATGAATCTGCGCGGCATCGCGCCGTATGACGAGGCCACCGGCCGCGGCACGGTGCGGCATCTGTTCACGCGCTGCGCCATGCACACGCCCGATGCCGTGCTGTGCATCGTCTCTGCACGTGGGTTCGGCGCGCAGACGGACGACCTGGTCGCCTATCTGCGCGAGTACTGCCCGGAGCTGACCGGCATCGTGCTCGATATCAATAAGCAGAAGGGTAACGTCGTGCTCGCCGGAGACTTTTATACGCTCTGGGGCGAGCCGGAGCTGACTGACCGGCTCTGCGGACTGACGTTCACGCTCTCGCCGCAGGCGTTTTATCAGGTCAATCCCGTGCAGGCCGAGCGGCTGTATGAGCGCGCGGTGGAATACGCTGTTAACGCGCCGACGGATCAGGTGCTGGACCTGTACTGCGGCGCCGGGACTATCAGCCTGTGTCTGGCGCGCAAGGCCGCGCACGTCATCGGGGCCGAGATCGTGCCGGAGGCAATCGAGAACGCGCGCCGCAACGCGGAGCGAAACGGCATCGAAAATGCGGAATTTCTCTGCGCCGATGCCGGTGCCGCTGCGGCGGAGCTGGCCCGGCGCGGCGTCCGGCCGGACTGCATTGTGGTCGATCCTCCGCGCAAGGGCATGTTCCCGGAAGCCATCGACGCGATGGTGTCCATGCAGCCGCCGCGGATCGTCTATGTCTCCTGCGACCCGGGCACGCTCGCGCGCGACGTGAAGCAGCTCACGCAGCGCGGCTACACGCTCAAGCAGGCGCTGGCCGTGGACATGTTCCCGCAGACGCCGCATGTGGAGACGTGTGCATTATTGTCCAAACTTCAAGGCAAGAAACATATTGAGACGGGTATCTCGCTTTCCAAACGAGAAATCGGTGGCCAGCCATGAAAC
Source organism: uncultured Oscillospiraceae bacterium (assembly GCA_934589185.1). Classification (GTDB taxonomy): domain Bacteria; phylum Bacillota; class Clostridia; order Oscillospirales; family Oscillospiraceae; genus CAG-103. The sequence continues at coordinate 71,569 of CAKTNQ010000003.1, forward strand.
GGCTTGCTGCAAAAATTCGAAGAAAGTGCAAAAAGTCCATATCGAAAGGTTCTGCAGTGTTTCTTATTGTTGCCGGCATCCTTCTGGCAACGATTTTTACCGTCGGAATGTGTTACTGGACAAAGCCAATTGAGAAAGCGGACGCTATTCGTGTAGATGCAACATTTACTTCATATCAAAAGCACTACCGCCGTCATAATTTGAGCAGCCTGACGCTCTGCTTTTCCGACCATGAATCGTTGTCAATTGACAACGCCTGTTTCACAAGCGATGCGCTGAATCACATTGAGAATATGACTCCGGGTACGGTTTTGGAGCTGTATGTGCATCCAAATAGCAACACAGTTTTGGAAATGGTGTGCGGCGGGAAAGTTATCCTTGACTTTAATCAGGCAGAACGGCGGTTGACAACTAAGAGAGTATCCTTCCTGATACTCGGCATCTTCATGTACGCGGAAGCTGTATTTGGCGTTGTTAAGCTGCTGAACAAAGGAACTTATTAAACATCCGGATTGTAATTGCATTTCTATCTAAAAATACGTTATCTTTTGCAAAACACCTCTTGCAATGCACCAGATGTTGTGATATAGTAACTCCGTTATAATAGATGATTTTCCCTATCATGAAAGGATGAATACCATGACTACTTTGGAACTGATTCTGACGATTATCCAGCTGATTTCCGGTCTCGC
>CAKTNQ010000004.1:0-71847 GCA_934589185.1 uncultured Oscillospiraceae bacterium
CCCTATCATGAAAGGATGAATACCATGACTACTTTGGAACTGATTCTGACGATTATCCAGCTGATTTCCGGTCTCGCCGTGACCGTGATCGTGCTGCTGCAGTCCGGCAAGAGTGCCGGCCTGTCCGGCGCCATTGCTGGCGGCGCGGAAACGTTCCTTTCCAAGGGCAAAGCCAAGACCCTCGATGCCAAGCTCGCCAAGGCGACGAAGTGGTTCGGCCTCGTCTTTGTTGTCCTGACGCTGGTGCTGACCGTCCTGATGCACAAGGGCGCGTAATTTCCGGCGCACAGCTGCAGAAAAGCGCATCCCCCGGCGTTGCCGGGGGATGCGCTTTTCTCATGTCCTCAGTCCGGGTACTCTGCGCGGCTGCCGCCGATGAGCTTCGGCCGCGTGCGGGCGGCATTGACCGGCGCTTCTCCGATCGTTTTGACCGACAGGCGCAGCGGCACGGCCACATGCTTGAGGTGCATGCCGATCATGGTGTTGCCGATGTCAAGGCCGGCGTCGGCCTTGACGAACTCGACCGCGACCGGGTCATCCATCGCCTCATAGACCGCCGTCGCGAACGAGCCGCCGGCTTTCGGCCGCGGGCGGACGCAGACGATCTCGTATCCGAACCGCTCGGCATCAGCGCGCTCCATGATCAGGGCGCGGTTGAGGTGCTCGCAGCACTGCGCCTCGAGGCAGAGGCCGCGCGCTTTCAGGATCGGCAGGATCTCATCGACCACGGCTTTTGCCGCCTCCGGCGTAGAGCCCTTGCCGATCTTCTGCCCCATGATCTCGCTCGAGGAGCAGCCGATCACGACCTGCTGGCCGGGCTTGAGCGCGGCAACATCCAGCAGCTCGAGCAGGGCCGCGCGAGCGGATTTGCGAATCTCTTCATACATAAATGGTCATCTCCAGACAGTTATTAAAAATTCTTATTTCCATTGTAGCACGGCGCGGTGCATTTGACAATCCTCTGCAAGGCGTGTATCATGAGCGTTGACCAAATTATTGTAACAGGAGGGAATTGCGTTTTGAAACATTTCAATCGCATTTTTGCTTGTCTTCTCGCCGTGGCGCTGCTCGCCTGTGCCTGCTCCGGCTGCGGTAAAAAATCCGAGGAGCCGTCCGTCAACGGTGCCGACGCGAAAAACGAGCGCTACTATGCCCCGCTGACCGGCGAACCGCTGAGCACCAAGCCGGAAAACACCCGGCCGTTTGCCGTCATGATCAACAACATCGTCTACGCGCAGCCGCAGGTCGGCATCAGCAACGCGGACATGATCTATGAGACCCCGGCCGAGGGCGGCATCACGCGCATGATGGCGATTTTCAGCCACCTGTATGACGTGGAGTCTGTCGGCAGCATCCGCAGCCTGCGCCCGTATTACCTGAGCGTGGCCCTGTCGTATGACGCCATTGTCATCCACGCCGGCGGCAGCGAGCAGGCATACAGTGATGTCAAGACCTACAACGCCGACCATTTGGATGGCGTGCGTGACGGCAACACCAGCTCCATGTTCTACCGCGATGCCAGCCGCGGCCAGCACGGCTCGGAGCACACGCTGTTCTTCCACGGCGCAAATGTGGAGGCGCTCGTGAATCAGTACAAATTCCGCACTGAGCACGAGAGCAGCTACAAGACCGGTCTGAACTTTGCCGACAACGCCGTCCAGCAGTGCACCGCAGGCGCGGCTGCGAACGTGCAGGTGACGTTCAACACGTCCAAGAGCACGTCCTTCACCTACCACGCTGACAGCGGCAAGTACACGGCCGTGCAGTATAAGGCCGACTATAAGGACGGCGCGACCGGAGAAGCGGTTCCGTTCTCCAACCTGCTCATCCTCTCGGCCGATATGAAGACGGTGGACAGCTACGGCCGTCTGGCCGTCAATCTCATCGGCAGCGGCACCGGCTACTTTGTGACCGGCGGCGAGTACGTGCCGATCAAGTGGTCCCGCAGCGACATCAACAGCTGCTTTACTTACACGCTCGAGGACGGCACGGCGCTGAACCTCTCGCGCGGCACGACCTATGTCGGCGTGATCCCGACCAACGGCGGCAGCGCAAACTTCAGCTGAGAACAAAACAAAGCATTTTGCAGCACTATGTGCGCGGGCGACCGTGCACATAGTGCTTTTTCTTCCGCAACATGGTTGCCTGTTTTCTGAAATATTTGCTATAATAGCGGTGCAGCCGGGTATGCCCGCTGCAAGTGTACAGAAAGGAAAATCGCTATGACCTACAATTTTGATGAGATCATTGACCGCCGCCATACCAACGCGCTCAACACGGACGGTTTTCGCGGCTATATTTTTCACGCCGGCCCGGAAAAGGTGTTTGCCTTCAAGGACGAGGAATTTGTCCGCATGTGGGTCGCCGACATGGAATTTGGTGTGGCGCCCGAGATCCTCGATGCGCTGCGCGCGCGGATCGACCGCCGCATCTTCGGCTATACAGGCCTGTATGACGACGAATACTACCGCACCTTTTCCAAGTGGTGCAAGGATCACTATGACTGGAGCTTTCCCAAGGAGCAACTGTGTGTCTCGCCGGGCATCATTCCCGCGCTGTACCAGCTGACGGAAACGCTCTGCGGCCCGGACGAAAAGGTGCTGCTCAATACACCGGCCTACGGCTATTTTCTCCACGCGGCGGAGTATGCCGGCGTGGATGTGCTGACTTCCCCGCTGCACAAGAAGGCAGACGGCACGTTCGAGGTGGATTACGAGGACTTCGAGCGCAAGTGCGCTGATCCTGCGTGCAAGCTGGTATTCTGGTGCAACCCGCACAATCCCACCGGCCGTATGTGGACGGAGGACGAGCTGAGGCGGGTCGCCGCAATCATCGAACAGTACAACCTCTGGGTGGTGTCCGATGAGATCCACTGTGACCTGATCCGCTGCGGCCGCCGCCATATCCCGATGGCCAAGGTCATGGACAGCTACCCCAAGCTCATCACCTGCATGGCACCCACCAAGACCTTCAATATGGCGGGCCTGGCGTTTTCCAACATCATCATCCGCGATCCCGCGCTGCGTGCGCGCTTTCAGGAGCGCGACAAGCTGTTCGGCATGGTCAACCCCATGTCACTGACGGCGGCGCAGGCGGCCTACGAGCGCGGCGGCGCGTGGCATGAGGCGCTCAAGCAGTACCTTGACGAGAACTTCGCGTTTGTCAAGGCGTTTCTGGCACGGGAGCTGCCGGAAGCGGTCATGTACATTCCGGAGGCGACGTATCTGGCGTGGGTCGATCTATCGCGCTGTCTGCCGGATGTGGCAGACCTGCCGGACTTCTTCGCCAACAAGGCGGGCGTGCTGCTGGAGGGTGGAGATTCCCTCTTCGTCGGCAACGCAAAAGGCTATGTGCGCCTGAATCTTGCGATGCCGCGCGCGATCATTCAGACCGGTCTGGAGCGGATGCGCGACGCGATCCGCAAGGAGCGGACGGAACACTAAAAAGAGATAGCAAAAGCCCGATATGGCAATCGCCATATCGGGCTTCTTCGTATTTCATTCCCACGTCTTCCACACATCCGGGCAATAGCCGACGGTGGCCTGCCTGCCGTTGCGGACGATGGGCGTTTGCAGCAGGGACGGATCCTCGAGCAGCCGCTCGATCTTGTCCTGCTCATAGGCCAGATGCTGCACAAGTGCGTAATCTGCCGCCTTGGGATTGAGCATGGCGTCAAGCCCGACGGCGTTTTTTACGCTCGTCAGCTCGCCGCGGCTCATACCGTAGCGCAGCAGGTCAATGGCCTGATACGGGATGCGGCGCTCCTTAAAATAGCGCTCGGCCTTTTTCGTGTCGAAGCATTTGGATTTGCCCCAGATCTGGATCTTCATGGCGCACTCCCCTGCTCAGACTTCGATGATCACGGGCAGCACCATCGGGCTGCGGCGCGTGGTCTTATACAGATAGCCGCTAATGTTTGACTTCACGCGGCCCTTGATGGTTGCCCAGTCGTGCTGTTTCTGCCGCTCGCAGCTGGCAAGGCTCTCGTTGACGACGCGCTTGAGCTCGGCCATGAGCGCCTCCGCCTCTTTGACATACACAAAGCCGCGGGTGATGATCTCAGGGTCGGCGACCGGCTTGCCGTTTTCGGACGAGAGCGTGATGATGGCCATGACGATGCCGTCCTCGGCCAGATGGCGGCGGTCGCGCAGCACGGCGCTGCCGACGTCGCCGATGCCGGTGCCGTCGATATACACGTCGCCCGCCGGGACATTGCTCGTCGCGCGCATGCTGCGCTTGGTGATCTCGATCACTTCGCCGTTTTTCGCCACGAGCACGTTTTTCGGCTCCACGCCCATGAGCTTGCCGATCTCAGCGTGCTTGCACAGCATCCGGTACTCGCCGTGCACGGGGATAAAGTAGTGCGGCTTCGTCAGCGCGAGCATCATCTTCAACTCCTCCTGGCACGCGTGGCCGGAGACGTGCAGCGGCGTGTTGCGGTCATAGATGACCTCCGCCCCCTTCTGGAACAGCTCGTCAATGACGCGGCTGATCGTGATCTCATTGCCCGGAATGGCCGAGGCAGAGATGATGATGCGGTCGCCGGCGTCGATCGTGACCTGCTTATGCTCCGAAAATGCCATACGGTGCAGTGCAGACATGGGTTCGCCCTGACTGCCGGTGCAGACAATGACGGTCTTGCTGCGCGGCAGGCTGCCGATCTGCGACATGTCCATCATGACGCCGTCCGGGATATCTACGTAGCCGAGCTCCGTCGCCACGCGCATGATATTTTCCATGCTGCGGCCGGTGATGCCAACCTTGCGCTTATACTTTGCCGCCACGTTGATGATCTGCTGCAGGCGGTGGACATTGGACGCGAACGTCGTGACGATGATGCGCTTATTGCAGTCTTTAAATAGTTCGTCAAAGCAGTCGATCACGCGTGCTTCCGAGGCGCAGTAGCCGGGGCGCTCCACGTTCGTGGAGTCCGACAGCAGCGCGAGCACGCCCTCGTTGCCGAGCTGGCCGAGACGCGGCAGATCGATCATGCCGCCCTGAATGGGCGTGAGGTCGATCTTAAAGTCGCCCGTGTGGATGACGGTGCCGATCGGCGTCTTGATCGCCAGCGCGACGGAGTCGGCAATGCTGTGATTCGTGTGGATGAACTCGATCTCAAAGCAGCCGAGCTTGAACTTATCACCCGGCTTTTTCGTGAAGATCTGCGTGTGATAGAGCAGGTCGTGCTCTTCGAGCTTGAGCTCAATGATCGCCGCCGTCAGCGGGGTCGCGTAGATCGGCATATCGAGCTGCTTGAGCACGTACGGGATCGCGCCGATATGGTCCTCATGCCCGTGCGTGATGACCATGCCGCGGATGCGGTTTTTGTTTGCCTTCAGGTAGCTGATGTCCGGGATGACCATGTCGACGCCATAGAGGTCCTGATCCGGAAAGCCCATGCCGCAGTCGACAAGGAACATGTCCTTGCCATACTCATAGACGGTGAGGTTCTTGCCGATCTCACCGAGCCCGCCGAGCGGGATGATTTTCAGTTTAGATGCCATTCGTAACTCCTTTACGTTCGCTTTCGGGCAGACTACACCCCCGGAAGCAGGTTGATGTTTCGAAAAATATGTACGAAATGCGTTGCCTGCGGCGGCGGATAACCAGAGTATCCCCAGAAATCCGAGCCGTCAAACCTGTTACATTTCCATTCGGCCGGCCAGCGCCCGCAGAAGCGTGGCATCGTCCGCATATTCCAGATTGGAACCGACCGGAATACCATAAGCCAGACGCGTGATCTTCACGTCAAACGGCTTGAGCAGGCGCGCAATGTACATCGCAGTCGCCTCGCCCTCCGTGTCGGGGTTGGTGGCCATGATGACCTCCGTGATCCCGCCGGCAGCCACACGCTTGACCAGCTCTTGGATCCGGATATCATCCGGGCCGATGTGATTCATCGGCGACAACACGCCGTGCAGAACATGATAGACGCCGTTATATTCGCGGCTGCGCTCGAACGAGAGCACATCGCGCGGCTGCGCCACGACGCAGATGGTGCTCTGGTCGCGCTTCGGAGAGGCGCAGATGGTGCACGTCTCCTGATCGGTGAGATTCTGGCAGATGCTGCAGCAGTGAATGTTTTTCTTCGCATCCACAATGGCGGCTGCAAACTTCAGCGCCTCCTCTTCCGGGAGGGACAGAACATGAAACGCCAGCCGCTGCGCGCTCTTGCGCCCGACGCCGGGCAGCGCGGCAAACTGGTCAATGAGGTTTTCAAGTGCATTCGGGAAAAAAGACATGGTACTACCGTCCTGAATCAAGCATTGCGGATGGCGGCGATGGCGGCCGCGCGGTCACACCGGCGAAACACGGCGCTGCCGGCCACCAGCACGTTGGCGCCTGCCTGCTTTACGAGCGGAGATGTCTCCGGGTCGATGCCGCCGTCCACTTCCAGCTCGCACGCAGGATTGACCTGCCCGATCCGCTCATGCAGCTGCGCGATCTTCGGCAGCTGATCGGCCATAAAGCGCTGGCCGCCGAAGCCGGGCTCGACCGTCATGACGAGCGCCAGATCCAGCAGCGGCAGATACGGGATGAGCACGCTCTCCGGCGTTTTCGGCTTAATGGCAAGACCGACCTTCTTGCCATGCGCCTTCACGTCCTCAATCGCGGCGAAAATGTCCTGCGGCTCGTCCGCCTCGACGTGAAACACGACGAGATCCGCCCCGGCATCGCAAAATTCGCCGACATAGCGGTGCGGCCGGTCGATCATGAGATGCACATCCAGAAACATCTGCGTATACCTGCGCACGGATTTCACGACCGGGATGCCGACCGAGATATTCGGCACAAAAATGCCGTCCATCACGTCAATATGGACGTAGTCCGCACTGCCGGCCTCGATCTGACGGATGTCATCCCCCAGCGTGCAGAAGTCCGCCGAGAGAATGGAAGGTGCAATTTTCGTCATGGATGTCACTCCGATCTAAGATATCCGGCGCGCCGGACACAATCCACATTCTATAACTAAGTTATTATACACCTGTTACGGATATCCTGCAAGTGCCGGGGGCAAAAAATCTCCGCTTGACGAACGCCGCCGCCTGCGCTATCATGTGCTTCAGGTACTATAAAGAACAGGAGCGAATCAAATGTCTATCGAAGCAGGAAGAGCGTATTTCCGCCAGTTTGGTATGGAAGACCGTGTGCAGGAGTTCACGGTCTCGAGCGCGACCGTCGATCTGGCCGCCAAGGCCCTTGGCGTTGAGGGCGCGCGGATCGCAAAAACGCTGTCGTTCAAGACGGCGGACGGCTGCATGCTGATCCTTGCCGCCGGAGATGCACGCATCGACAACCATAAATTCAAGGAAAAGTTCCATATGAAGGCCAAGATGCTCTCGGCCGACGAGGTGCTGGAGCTGGTGGGCCACCCGGTCGGCGGCGTGTGTCCGTTCGGCTGCAAGGAAGGCATTCCAGTGTATCTGGATGTGTCGCTGCAGCGCTTTGAGACGGTGTTCCCTGCTGTCGGCAGCCCGTCGAGCGCGATCGAGCTGAATCTGGACGAGCTCTACAAATACTCCAACGCCCTCGAGTGGATCGACGTCTGCAAGCTCCCGGCCCCGGCCGAGGCGTGAGCAAGACGCAAAAAAGCCTGACGAACCATCGTTCGTCAGGCTTTTTTCTTTACAGGGTATTACGCCAGCAGCTTGGTCATGCTCTTAAGGCTGATGACCAGCGTGGAGGCGTTGTGCAGCAGCGCCGAAGTCGCGGGCGGCAGAACACCGGCCACGCCCAGGCAGATCAACAGGAAGTTGAAGCTGATGATCTTGCGGTAATTGCTGTGGATGCGCTCCATGAGCGCATCGCTCAGGCGTTTGAGCGTCAGCAGTGCGTACAGATCGTCAGCACTGACCGTGATATCGGCTACTTCACGTGCGATGGCCGCGCCGTCACTGATGGCGACGCCGACATCCGCCTCGGACAGGGCCGGAGAATCGTTCACGCCGTCGCCGAGCATGATGACTTTGCGCCCGGCCGCATGCTCCGCCTGAATAAAGGCTGCTTTATCCTCGGGGAGCACCTCCGCGAAACAGGCATCCACACCGACTGCCTCCGCGACTGCGCGGGCGGTCTTTTCATTGTCGCCGGTCATCATGACCAGTTTGGACACGCCGAGCTCCCGCAGACCGCGAATGACCTCGGCCGCCTCCGGCCGCAGCGGATCCTCAATACAGATGACCGCCGCCAGTACACCGGAAACAGCAAGGTACAGGTGCGAATACGTATCCGGCAGGGCGTCGAATTTGGCCTGCTCCCCTGCCGGGATGGTGCAGTGCTCGTCGTCAAAGACAAAGTGATGGCTGCCGATGACGACCTTCTGCCCGTCGACGCTGCTGGAAATGCCGTGCGCAACGAGATACTCCACGCGCGAATGACGCTCCTCGTGGCGCAGGCCGCGGCGCGCCGCCTCCGCGACGACCGCTTTGGCCATGGAGTGCGGATAGTGCTCCTCCAGGCAGGCGGCCAGACGCAGCATATCCGCCTCGTCGTTGCCGCCGAAGGTCACGACCTGCGCAACTTTCGGTTCGGCGCGCGTCAGTGTGCCGGTCTTGTCAAAGACGATCGTGCTCGCCTCGGACACGGCCTCAAGGAATCGTCCGCCTTTGACGGACAGATGATGATCGCTGGCCTCTTTCATGGCGGAGAGCACGGCGATCGGCATCGAGAGCTTGAGTGCGCAGGAGAAGTCGACCATCAGCACTGCCAGCGCTTTGGTCATGTTCCTCGTCAGGAGCCAGACCAACGCCGTTGCACCCAGACTGTACGGAACGAGCTGGTCTGCAAGATGCGATGCATGATCCTCTGTTGCGGATTTGAGCTTTTCCGACTCCTCGATCATGCGGATGATACGATCGTAGCGGCCGCTGCCGGCGCTCTTTTCCACACAAATGGTGCAGTCGCCCTCTTCGACGACGGTGCCGGCGTAGACATAGCCGCCTTCCGTTCTGCGGACAGCCAGCGGCTCACCCGTGATGGATGCCTGATTGACCATCGCCTCACCGGCAACCACTTTGCCGTCAAGCGGGATCACATTACCGGTATGGATCACGATCCGGTCGCCGACCTGAACGTCCGTCACTGGCACAAGTACAGAGCCTGCATCCGTCTCTTTCCAGACTTTATCCACATTCAGGGACATGGTCTGCGCGAGATCGGCAACAGACTTTTTATGCGTCCACTCATCGAGAATATCGCCGATGCCCAGCAGGAACATGATCGAGCTTGCTGTCTTGAAGTCCTTGCGCAGCATCGAGACCGAGATCGCCGTTGCATCCAGCACCGGCACCTGGATCTTCTTGTGCATCAGGCAGCTGAGCCCGGCCTTGATATACGGCACGGAGCGCGCGACCGTGATCAGCGTGCGCACAGAGCTCGGAATGAACAGCTGCTTCATGCCGCGCCAGCACAGCGACGCGACCAGCTTGTCCTCAAACTCGCGGCTCATGGCGCGGCTGCTGTGCTCCGGCGCACGTGCCTGCTCGTTGGCATAGGCAAACGACGAGAGCGCCTTCGTAACCGTTTCCCGCGGCCCGTCAAAGCAGATCACCGCGTCGCCTGTGCGGTCATAGACGGTCGCTTTTGTCACGCCCGGGGTCTGATTCAGGTATGCTTCCAGAATGTCCGCCTGCTGCAGCGACATGGCACCCTGCATTGTATGCACGCGCATACGGCCTCGGGTTTCATGCAGGATTGTGCATTTCATACTTACTCAGCCTTCTCTGCCGTGTCCTCAATGACCTCAGCCTGCTCAGCCGCGCGCTTTTCGTTGAACGCCTTGGCACCGGCCAGAACATCGCCCGCGATCTCTTTGATATTTGTCACGACCGACATAACGTCCTCTTTCTCGCGCAGCGCGGCTGCGGTCGTATACACATACACCTTCTGGGCATCTTTGCTTGCGAGAATCTTCGCGCCGACTGTTGCAAACAGCGCGCCGCCAACAAATGCTCCCAATTTTTCCATGCTCATCATGATTACCTCCGTGTTTTTTTGTCCGCATGACTGCGGCGTGGTTATATGACTCAAATTTAAATTAGACGTCACTAACCATCTACTTGAAGTTATACCACTCAAACCGACATTTTTCAAGCGTCGGAATGAAAATTTATACATTTCGGCAACGTCAACAAAAGCGCCCCGCCGGGAATGGCGGGGCGCGATCAATCTGTCGGATTTTCGCTTATTTCAGCAGCACCTTGCGGAAGTTTTTCTTGCCGCGCTTGAGCACGACGCCGGCTTTCAGCTCCGCTTCCGTAAAGGCCTTTGCAATGTCGGTGACCTTCTCGTCGTTGGCGGTCACACCGCCCTGCTGCACATTGCGGCGGGCATCGGACTTGGACGCGCACAGGCCGCTCTTAACCAGCAGGCTGAGGATATCCGCGCCGTCTTCGGCCGTGATCTCGACCGTCGGCACGCCTTCGCCGGAGCCGCCGAACACGGCCTTGGCAGCCGCCTGCGCTTTGTCGGCCTCGGCCTCGCCGTGGACCATCTTCGTGAGCTCGTAGGCCAGAATCTCCTTCGCCTTGTTGAGCTGCTCGCCCTGCCAGCCGTCCATCTTGTCGATCTCCTCGAGCGGGAGGAACGTCAGCATGCGGATGCACTTGAGCACGTCGGCATCGTCGACATTGCGCCAGTACTGGTAAAATTCAAACGGGCTGGTCTTGTTCGGGTCGAGCCAGACGGCGCCTTTGGCGGTCTTGCCCATCTTCTTGCCCTCGGAATTGAGCAGCAGCGTGATCGTCATGGCGTGGGCATCCTTGCCGAGCTTGCGGCGGATGAGCTCCGTGCCGCCGAGCATGTTCGACCACTGGTCGTTGCCGCCGAACTGCATGTTGCAGCCGTAGTGCTGGAACATGTAGTAGAAGTCATAGCTCTGCATGATCATGTAGTTGAACTCCAGGAAGCTCAGGCCTTTTTCCATGCGCTGCTTGTAGCACTCGGCGCGCAGCATGTTGTTCACAGAGAAGCACGCACCGACCTCGCGCAGGAGCTCAATGTAGTTGAGCGGCTTGAGCCACTCGGAGTTATAGAGCATGAGCGCCTTGCCGTCCGAGAAGTCGATGAAGCGCTCCATCTGGCGCTTGAAGCACTCGGCATTGTGCTTGATGGTCTCCTCGGTGAGCATCTGGCGCATATCCGTACGGCCGGAGGGATCGCCGATGAGGGTCGTACCGTCACCGATGAGGGCGATAGGCTTGTTGCCCGCCATCTGCAGGCGCTTCATGAGGCACAGGGCCATGAAGTGGCCGACGTGCAGCGAATCGGCCGTGCAGTCAAAGCCAATGTAGAACGTGGCTTTGCCGTTGTTGATCATGTTTTTGATCTCTTCCTCATTCGTCACCTGCGCGATCAGGCCGCGGGCGATCAGTTCATCATACAGTGTCATCGTTTTCTCTCCCTTACGTTATTCTTTGACCTTATTCTCAGCGAGGATCTCCTCGGCGCGCTGCGCGCCCCAGGCGATCATGTGGGCACAGTGGCCCTTGCCGCCGTTTTTCGCCACGAGCTCCTGGCAGCGCAGGCAGCCGAATTCGGCGCGGAAGCTCTGCGTCATCTGCTTGGTCATGGCCGTAGCCGTGGCCTGATCGGCCGCGAGGCCGAACGCCATCACGGCACCGGTGATGCTGCCACAGATCTCCCCGCAGCGCACGCCGCCGCCGAAGCCGGCCGCAACGCGCTTGGCAGTGTTTTCGTCCAGACCGGTCTCTTCCTGCAGCGCAGCGAGCACGCTCTGCGCGCAGTTATAGCCCTGATCGTGATATGCAATAGCGGATTCCTGAATACTCATGGTTCTCTCTCACCTTTCCTGCGTGATTGTTTATAGGCCGCGGCAGAGGCGAGCTGCTCAGCCGCACTGGCCAGTGTCAGGGGTGTGATATGGTCGCCGCCGTAAAGCCGCGCGATCTCGCGCTGACGGCCGTCACTGTCAAGCGGCTGCACCGTTGTGCGGGTGCGGCCGTCCTGCTCGCGTTTCTCGATCAGGTAATGCTGATCTGCCATGGCCGCGATTTGCGGCAGGTGCGTGATGCAGATGACCTGTTTGGTCACAGAGAGCTTACTGAGCTTCTCCCCCACGCGCTGTGCGGCCACGCCGGAGACGCCGGCATCCACCTCGTCAAAAACCATGGAAGGCACGTCGTCGCGCTCGGCAAACACGTTTTTGAGCGCCAGCATGATGCGCGACAGCTCACCGCCGGATGCGATCTTGCTGATGCGGCCGAGCGCCTCGCCGGTGTTCGCCGAGATCAGGAAACGCACATTGTCTGCCCCGGCGGCCTGAAAGCCGGGGTCGCCGCCGAGCAGTGTGATCTCCACGTGGAAACGCACCGACGGCATGGACAGCTCGCGCAGTTCGCACTCGACCTGCCGCTCCAGTGCCGCTGCAGCGGTCTGGCGTGCCTGCGTCAATTTTGCTGCCTCGGCGCGCGTCTGCTCGGCCTGCTTTTGAATCAGTGATTCGAGCTTCTGCAGCCGGTCACCGGCATATTCGATCTGATCGAGGCGGTTCCTGGCCGCTTCGAGCGTATCGATCAGCCCAGCCTCGTCCGTGTTGTATTTCCGCTCCAGCCGCCGCAGCAGCGACAGGCGCGTTTCAATGCGGTCAAACTCCTCGTCGGAAAAGTCCAGCCCGTCGCGAAAGTCGCGCAGCGTCTCCGCCGCGTCCTGCAGCGTGAACACAGCGCTCTTGACCGCTTCCGGCAAGGAAGCAAGCTCGCCCGCGTAGCTCGCGGCCCGCTCGACCTCCGACAGGGCCTCGCCCGCCAGCGCGGATGCAGAATCGTCCCGCCCGGCCAGCAGGTCATACGCCTGATCGACCGCTTCCGAGAGCTTTTCAAAGTTGCGCAGCAGGTCGCTGCGCTCGGTGAGCTCCGCCTCTTCCCCGGCCTTGAGCTCCGCGCGTTCCAGCTCTTCGATCTGGCGGCTGAGACTTTCGGTCAGCAGTTCTTTCTCGTTTTCATAGGTCGAGAGCGTGTCGCGCTCCCTGCACAGCGCCTGATAGGCCCGGAATTGCTCGCGATAGCGCGCAAGCTCCGGCTCCAGCTGGCCGAATCGGTCCAGATTGCGCAGGTGCTCCCGCTCATCGAGCAGGTGCTGGCCGTCGTTCTGGCCGTGAATGTCGAGCAGCAGTGCGCCCAGCGTGCGCAGCTGCGCCGTTGTGACCGGGACGCCGCAGACGCGACAGGACGTCTTGCCCTCTGCCGTGATCTGGCGGCGGATGATGAGTTCATCGTCGCACTCGATCTCATTTTCCTCGCACCATGCCTGACACGGGTCGGGATCGAACGTCGCACAGACGACTGCCTTCTCAGCACCGGTGCGCACCAGTTCGCGCGAGGCACGCGCACCGAGGATCGCGTGCATGGCGTCCACAAGGATGGATTTGCCCGCGCCGGTCTCGCCGGTCAGGATGTTCAGGCCGGGGCCAAGCTCCAGATCGGCCCGCTCGATGACCGCGACATTTTCAATATGCAGTTCTCGCAGCAAAGCGCTTCACCTCCTACGGTGTCATCAAAGCAGCTTTTCGATCTCATGGAAAAACTCATCGGCGGACGTGTTGTCCTTCATGAGCAGAAACGCCGTGTCGTCGCCTGCCAGCGTGCCGACGAGTGTGTCGATGCGCATGCTGTCAAGCGCGGAGCACGCGGCCGAGGCAAGGCCCGGCAGCGTCTTGATGACGATGATGTTCTGCGCCTCGGCATACGACGTCACACATTCCCGGAAAATCTTCTTCAGACGCTCATCGTAGCCGGGAAATTCGTCCGCCGCGGGTGCAGCATAGCGGTATTTCCCGCTCGGCGAGAGCGTTTTTGTCAGATGCAGCTCCTTAATGTCGCGTGACAGCGTCGCCTGCGTGCTCGGAACGCCGCGCTGTGCCAGCACATCCATGAGCTGGTTTTGTGTTTCGATCTCCTGCTCCGAAATGATCTGCAAAATGATGTTTTGTCTGGTGGATTTCACGTCATCCCTCCTCACAGTCTGTCTGTCAGCTTGCCAAAAGCCGTTTCATAAAAGCTGCGGATGCCGGTATCGGCCAGCAGCGTATAATTGTCCGATCTGCGGATGCGGATCTGGTCGCCGCGGATGAGTGCAATGCTGTCCCCGCCGTCTGCCACGAGAATGGCCGGCCGGTCGTGGATCCGCTCCGGCACGATCGTGATCTGGCGCCCGGGCGCAAGCACAAAGGATTTTCCGGCCAGACTGTGCGCGCAGATGGGCGTCATGATGATATTTTCATTTTCCGGCTCGACGAGCGGGCCGCCGGCCGACATGGAATAGGCCGTGGAACCGGTCGGCGTGGCAACAATGATGCCGTCACCGTTGAAGCGCGTGATGGGCACGCCGTCGCCATAAGCGGTCACGCCGATACAGTCCACGTGCCCGCCGTGAATGACCACGTCGTTGAGCACTGACTGCGTGCAAATGATCCGCTCATTACGCACAAGCTCCACGTCAAGCATCATGCGCCGGCTGATCGTATATTTTCCGTCTGCGATCTCGAGCAGAATGTCCAGCTCATCGTCCTCCAGACCGGCCAGAAATCCCTTGCCGCCGAAATTCACACCGATGATCGGGATCGGATGGTCACGCAGCGTGACCGCGACGTGCAGGATCGTCCCGTCACCGCCCATGACGATGATGAGCCCGGCGTCCTGCGCCGCCTGCTCCAACGGTTGTACCGGGATGTCCTCCGGCAGATAAGACTTGGGCGCAAACACCGGCGAGACGACGACCTGATGGCCGTGCTCCGTGAGCATCCGGTAAACCGTCAGCGCCTTTTGCAGACCGCTGTCCCGATACGGATTGGCCGCAATGACAATGTGTTTCATACGCTGCTCTCTTTTCCATGGGCCAGTGCACCGTGCGACTGTTCCACAACGGCTGCCGGATCCAGCTCCGGCGCGGGATGCGTTCCCTTGCGCAGGTAGCCAAGATACTCAATGTTGCCCTCCGGGCCCTTGATCGGCGAATAGTCCAGCCCCATAACGGTAAAGCCCGCGCCGGGCACAAAGTCCAGAAAGCTCTCGAGCACCTCCAGATGCACCTTCGGATCCCGGACGACGCCTTTTTTACCGACCTCTTCGCGCCCGGCCTCAAACTGCGGCTTGATGAGGCAGACGACTGCAGCGTCATCCTTCAGCAACGGACAGACCGCCGGCAGGATGAGCTTCACGGAGATGAACGACAGATCCATAACCGCGAGATCCAGCGGTTCCGGGATCTGATCGCTCGTGATATAGCGCACGTTCGTGCGCTCCATGGAGATCACGCGCGGATCGTTGCGCAGGCTCCAGGCCAGCTGGCCGTAGCCGACATCGACGGCGTAAACCTTTGCCGCGCCGTTTTGCAGCAGCACATCCGTGAAGCCGCCGGTCGAGGCGCCGCAGTCGATACATGTGAGGCCGGTGGGGTCGACCGGAAACACCTTGAGCGCCTTTTCCAATTTGAACCCGCCGCGGCTGACATAGGGCAGCGTGTTGCCGCGCACCTCGATCTTCGCATCGGGCGCGACCTGCGCGCCGGGCTTGTCCGCGCGCTGACCGTTGACATAGACCACGCCGCTCATGATGATCGCCTTTGCGCGCTCACGGCTCTCGCTCAGGCCCTGATCGAAAACGAGCTGATCGAGTCGTACTTTCTTCATGCGCCATTCCCTTCTTTCTCGCCGGAGCGCATCGCCTGCGCGGCGGCAGCGATTGCCCGTGCGTCCAGACCGTATGCGGCTTTGAGCACATCCGGCGCGCCGTGCGGAATGATGCCGTTGCCAAGATTCAGCAGCCGCGCAGCCTTTAGCGGGATGCCGGCCTGTTCCGCTGCGGAGAGCACCTGCTCGCCGATGCAGTTGGCCGCGCAGACGTCCTCGACCGCCAGCAGCCGCCCCGTCTTGTGGAGGGACGCAAGCACCGGCGCCAGCTCCAGCGGCGCAACCTGCGCGAGCTTGACGACTTCGGCCGAAACGCCCTGCTGCGCAAGCAGATCTGCCGCCTGCAGCACATCGTTGGTGACAATGCCGTAGGTCAGGATCGTCAGATCGCTGCCCTCGTGCAAAACCGTGACCGGTTCCAGGTTACAGTCCCGATAAGCGCCTTCTCCGCCGCGCGGATAACGCACGGCGACCGGCCCGTCCAGCTCCAGCACAGCCTTTTGCAGCATCGCGCGCAGCTCGGCAAAGCTCGCCGGGCAGAGAATGCGCATATATGGCACAGAGCTCAAATAACTGATGTCAAAGCAGCCGTTGTGCGTATCGCCGTCGTTGCCGACGATGCCGGCGCGATCGACGCCGAGCACCAGATGCAGCCGCTGCAGCGACGTGTCATGGATGAGCATATCATACGCACGCTGCAGGAAGCTGGAATAGATCGCCGCAACGGGCTTGAGCCCCTGCTTGGCCATGCCGCTGGCCATCGTGACTGCATGCCCTTCTGCAATACCGACATCATAGAGCCGGTCCGGGTGCCGCTCGGCAAAGGCCGTCAGGCCCGTGCCGGTCAGCATGGCCGCCGTGATGGCGACGACCGTTGGATCTTCATCCGCCAGCTGCGAGAGCGTTTCGCCAAACACGTGGGAAAAGTCCGGCTTCGGCGTCGGCAGTGCACCGGTCACGGGGTCAAACGAGCTGACACCGTGATATTTTTCCGGTGCCTGCTCCGTGTATGCGACGCCCTTGCCCTTTTGCGTCACGACGTGCAGCAGCACCGGCTGGCGCAGGTCGCGCGCCCAGCGCAGCATTTTCTCCAGCTGCGGCTCGTCGTGCCCGTCCACCGGGCCGATGTAGTAAAAGCCCATGTCGTCGAACATGTTGTTTGGCAGGACGAGGTCTTTTACGCGCTCTTTCACGCAGTGCAAAACTTTATACAGTCCGCGTGCCTTGCCGACGGTGCTGCGATAAAACTGCTTGAAGTGCAGATAGCTTGGCTTCACGCGCTGTTTGGACAGCAGCGTCGCCATGCCGCCGACGTTTTTGTTGATGGACATGCCGTTGTCGTTGAGCACGATGACCATCGGCTCGCCGCTCTGCCCAGCATCCGACAGGCCCTCGTATGCCAAACCGCCAGTCAAGGCGCCGTCGCCGATGAGGGCAATGACGTCATAATCCGCCCCTGTGATCGTGCGCGCCCGGGCCATGCCCAGCGCGACGGAGATCGACGTGGAGGCGTGGCCGGCCACAAATGCATCGTGCACGCTCTCGTCCGGCTTCGGGAAGCCGGCGATGCCGCCGAACTGCCGCAGCGTGGCAAACGCCTCTCTTCGTCCTGTCAGGATCTTATGCACGTAACTCTGATGACCGACGTCGAACACGAGCCGGTCTTTTTCGGTACAATATACCCGGTCGATCGCGACCGTGAGCTCCACCGCGCCGAGATTGGACGCCAGATGCCCGCCGGTTTTCGCAAGATTCTCGACCAGAAAAGAACGAAGTTCCGCACACAGTGCCGGAATTTCTTCCTCCGGCAGCGCCTTCAGGTCGGCCGGTGAATGGATTTGCTCCAATATACTCAAAACAGAATACCTCACGCATAATAATACATAGTATACTATAACAAAAAGTGCCGGACTTTACAAGAGTAAGCCGACACTTTTCGCAATTTCACCGGAAGTCCGGTGTTTTTATGGATTCAGTTTTTCCGATCTGCCAGCGAGCGGGCAAGCTGCTGCAGGAAAGCGCTGTCCGCAAACGCGCCGTCCACAACGGCCGCCGCTTCCTCGGACAGCTCGTGCACATAGGCGCTGCAGCGCTCCAGACCATAAAGCGCCATGAAGGTGTTCTTGCCCTCGCGCGCATCCGAGCCAATGGGCTTGCCGAGCTCCGCCTCCGTGCTGATGACATCGAGCATGTCGTCGCGGATCTGGAATGCCAGACCGAGCGCCTTGGCATACTGCGCTGCGGCCGCGCGCTGCTGCGCGTCTCCGCCGCCGCAGGTCACGCCCATGAGGCAGGCTGCATGGATCATCGCCGATGTCTTGCGGTCATTGATGTCCATCAGTTCCTCTTTGGTGAGGACCTTGCCCTCGCCCTCCATATCGAGCTGCTGGCCGCCGCAGATGCCGTTTTCACCGGCAGCTTCTGCGAGCAGGCGCGCGCACTCGGCGCGCACATCCGCCGGCAGCTCCGCCGAAAGGATCGTGCGGAACGCCTCTGCCTGCAGGGCGTCGCCCGCGAGCGTTGCCGTGCATTCGCCGTAAACCACGTGGTTCGTCGGCTTGCCGCGGCGCAGATCGTCGTTATCCATACACGGCAGATCGTCGTGGATGAGCGAATAAGTATGCACCATCTCAACCGCGCAAGCGACCGGGAGTGCAGCCTGTACGTCTCCGCCGCAGGCTGTGCAGAACGCGAGCACCAGCACCGGGCGCAGACGTTTGCCGCCGGCGGTCAGGCTGTAGTGCATCGCCTCCAACAGGCGGTGATAGGACACGGCCGTGTCCGTAAAATAGGTGTTGAGCGCCGCATCGGCGAGCGCTTTATATTCATGATACTGTGTCTGATAATCCATGCATTATTCCTCGGCTTCAAACGGGAGCTCGACGGGCGCACCGTCGCTCCCTTTCTTGAGCTGCACGACCTTCTGCTCCGCCGTATCCAGCATTTCGTTGCAGGCCGCGAGCAGGTGTGACCCCTCCTCAAACAGCGCCAGCGACGCATCGAGCGGCACATCGCCCTTTTCCAGCTGCTTGACGATCTCATCCAGCCGCTGCATGGACGCTTCAAAGGTCAGTTTCTGTTTTGCCATGGGCATCCTCCCTGTTGTTCACGGTGCAGTGCAGCGCACCGTCCTGAAGCTGTACGCGGATCGAATCGCCGGGCTGTGTCTGCGTCGCCGAGCGGAGCACCGCGCCGTCAGCACCCGTTGCTACCGCGTAGCCTCGGGCAAGCACCTTCAGCGGGCTCATCGCGTCCAGCGCCGCCGCGTACTGCGCAAAGGCATGTCTGCGCGCAGCGAGCCAGCGCTCCCCTGCCGCAGTCAAACGGCTGCGGGTATAGTCCAGCTCCACGCGCCGGAGATCAAAATACGCCGCCGGAGACTGCAGCACACGGCGGCCGGCCAGATTCTCCAGTGCGGCCCGGCGCTGTGTCATCTGCTTGCGCATCGCCTGCGCCATACGGATATCATAACCGCGCAGCGTCTCGCGGATATCCTCCGCGTTCGGCACAGCCAGCTCCGCCGCATTCGACGGCGTCGCGGCGCGCAGATCGGCCACGAAGTCCGAAATCGTCACATCCGGTTCGTGCCCGACGGCAGATATGACCGGGATGTCCGAATCATAGATCGCACGCGCGACCCGCTCATCGTTGAACGCCCACAGGTCCTCGATCGAACCGCCGCCGCGGCCGGTGATGATCAGGTCACCGACCTGATAGCGATTAGCATACCGGATGGCCCCGGCGATCTCCGCTGGCGCCTCCGTCCCCTGCACGCGCACGGGCAGCAGCACAACCTCGCTGTTCGGCCAGCGTTTGCCGAGCACGCGGATGATATCGCACACGGCCGCACCCGCCGACGACGTGATGACGGCGACCCGCTGCGGAAATGCCGGCAGCGGCTTTTTGTGTGCACGGTCAAACAGGCCCTCTTTCTGGAGCTGCTCCTTGAGCTGCTCATAAGCGGCATACAGGTCACCCACGCCGCCCGGGATGAGCCGCGTGCAATAGAGCTGATACGCCCCGTCGCGCGGATAGACCGCGATGCGGCCGACCGCCGCAACGCTCATGCCGCTAACCGGGCGAAAGCGCAGCGACTGTGCGCTGCTGCGAAACATCACGCACCGCAGACTGCTCTCGGCGTCCTTGAGCGTGAAATAATGATGACCGGACGGGTAGACCTTGTAGTTGGACAGCTCCCCCGTCACGCAGACGTTGCCGAGTAGCGCATCCGCATCCAGCAGCTGCTTGATGTGGGCATTGAGCTCCATTACGGTAAAGGATGTACGCGCCATGTCAGCCTTCGGCGCCATCTTCGGGTGCCGATTCGGACTCGACGGCCTCCGCTTCGGCGGGTGCCTGCTCCGCTTCGGCTTCCGGTTCGACCTCGCCGCGCACGAAGCTGCCGAGCACGCCGTTGATAAACGCGACCGTCTCCGGCTCTTCGTAGCCCTTGGCCAGCTCCACCGCCTCATTGATCGCAGCGGCGTTCGGCACGTCGTCCATATAGAGGATCTCGCACATGGCACAGCGCATGATCGCCGCAGCAACACGGGAAATGCGCTCCAGCCGCCAGCCGCGGGCATACTTCTCGATCATGTGATTGAGCTCATACATATGGTCGTAGACCAGGCCTGTCAGGCGGCGGATATAGTCGAGCTGCTTCTCATCCGGATATTCCAGAAACAGTGGATCCTCCTCCGCCAGCGTCGCAAAGTATTCCCGGCTGAAGAAGGTGTCCGCCGTCTCGCGGGCGTCATCCCCGGCGAGCTGCGCGGCAAAGCTGAGCTGGATCGCGATCTCACGCGCAACCGTTCTTGTCATAGTGATTTCTCCTGCTTTTCTTTATTTGTCGAAAGCCACGCCGGACACGTGCACGTTCACAATAGGCTTGCCCATGCCGGTCATGGACTCGACCGCGCTCGTGACCGATTCCTGCACGGCCTTGGCGACTGCCACGACGCTGCAGCCGTAGCGCACCGTGATGATCGTATCGACCGTCATCGTGCCGTCGACGATCTGCACCTTGATGCCCTTGGCGGCAGACTTGATGCCGAGCAGCTCGGCGAGCTCCGTACCGGTAGAGGTCGCAACACCGGCGACGCCGTCGACTTCCGTGATCGCTGCGCGCACCATGGCGGCAACGACGTCCTCAGAGATATTGATGCTGCCCTTTTCATCCTGGCAAGTAATATAATTTTCCGGCATAGAAAAATACCTCCTGATAAAATTGTACAGTATAGTGTACCACGTGCAGCGGCAAAAAGAAAGAAAAATGTTTCCCACGCGGCAAAAAGATGCACCCTGCAATCCTTGCAGGGTGCATCTCGGGAAATCGCGTTACTTCTTTACGTTCTTGCAAAACTCCATCAGGATCGTGGCGACCTGTTCACGGGTCGCGCTGCCCTGCGGCTCAAGATAAGTCTGGCCGCCGTTGCTCGCACCGGAGATCAGGCCGAGGGCCACGGCATCCGCCAGCGCGTCCTTCGCCCAGCCGGACACGCTGCCCGCATCCGGGAAGACGCTCAGATCGGCGGGCGTCCACGTACGCGTCACACCGAGCACCTTCTCCGCATAGCCCATGAGGATGACGGCGATCTGCTCACGCGTCACCGGCAGGTCGGGCGCAAACGTCGTGGCAGACGTACCGGAGACGACCCCGGTCTGGTACGCCCAGAGCACCGCATCCTTGTACCAGTTCTGCGTCAGGTCGGTAAACGGCATGGTTCCGGAAACTTTCGGCTCGCCCTCGAGATTATAGAGAATCTGCACGATCTGTGCGCGCGTCGTCGTCATCTTCGGCGCAAACCGGCCGCTGCCGACGCCGGACATCAGCTGATGCGTCACGCAGTACTGGATACCATCATCGGCCCAGCTGTGCGACACGTCAGTGAATATTTCCGTGACGTCCACGACGCCTGTGGCTGGGATAGTCTCGGTCCTCGTCTCGCCGCAGCGGGTGCAGGTGAAGGTCTTGATGCCAGCCTCCGTCGCCGTGGCAGGCTTGGTCACCGCGCCGTTATCCCAGCTATGACCCAGTGCATTGACATACGTGTCCATGTAGCTGTCGCCGCAGGCACAGGTGTGGGTCGTGTAGCCCTTGGCCGTGCACGTTGGAGGGGTCACAACAGTTTCATAGTTATGTTCGTGAAAAGGGGAATTATAATGAATGTTGGCATTCGTCAGTTCAGTATTGCCATCGTCAATTCTGATTTCGCCCCACATTGCTTCCGTTCCGGCGTAATAAACGTCTGTCAATTTATCGCACGAAAAGAATGCATGGTCGCCAATGCGCGTTGCTCTTTCAGGAATCGTAACACTTGTCAAAGAAGTGCACTTACCGAAAGTGCCGGACTTAATATACTCCATGCGATTCGGGATCATAACACTTGTCAGAGAAGCACAACCAAAGAATGCATAGTCACCAATGCTTGTTACGCTGTCAGGAATGATAACGCTTGTCAGAGAAGTGCATTCACTGAAAGCACTAGTCCCAATGCACTTCACGCTGTCCGAAATTATAACACTTGACAGAGAAGTAGAACCAGAGAAAGCACAGCTATGAATGTCGGTCACATTGTCCGAAACCGTATATGTTCTAAAAGCGCCGGGACACCGGAGGAGCGTCGTCATGTCTTTGTAAAACAAAACGCCTGCTGCGTCGCTGGCATAATGTTTGTTGCTATCATTGACATAAATACCAGTTAAGGAGTTACATGCGTAAAAAGCCGTATTGTCAATGTTTACAACACTCTCCGGAATCGTAATACTTATTAAAGATGAACAATCTTCAAAAGCGCCGCCCAAGATATTTGTCACACTGTTGGGGATCGTAACGCTTTCCAGCCGCTTGCACCCCGAAAATGTCTCTCTCTCGATGGTGGTGACCCTATTGGGAATTGTGACACTTTTGAGGCTTTCACAGCTGGCAAAAGCTCCATTTCCAATGGTTGTAACGCCATTCGGAATTGCAATGGATTCAAGTTTTGTACAATGCTGAAAAGCACAATCGCCGATACTCTTCAGACTGCTTGGGAGCGAGATACTCTGCAAATTTTTACAACTTTGAAAAGAATTGTTCCCCAGTGTCTGCATGCCCTCCGGAATGTTGAGCCTCACCAAACTATCACATTCGGAAAATGCGGAATCACCAATGCTCATCACCCGTTTTGGAATGAAGATCTGTGTCAAACTTTTGCATCCCGAAAACGCGTAATCACCAATGCTCATTACGCCTCTGGGGATGTAGATCGTCGTCAAACCGGAGCATCCGGAAAATGCACCGTTGCCAATAGCGGTCACACCATCCGGAATGGTATACACTGTGTCCGACCGCCCTGCAGGATAGGCCACGATCGTTTCCCGATCCTTGCTATACACAATGCCGTCCAGTGAACAGAGATACGGATTCTCATCATCAACGGCGATCGCAGATAAGCTGGCGCAGCCAGGAAATGCGCGATTGAGCGTTTTCACTTTCCGTGGAATCGTAATGTCGGTCAAGCTTGCGCAATATCCAAAAGCCGAATTACCGATACTCGTAACACTGTCCGGAATGTACACACTGGTCAACTCTGAGCAATGTACGAAAGCATTATGACCGATGCTTGTAACACCGTCGTCGATTACGACCGTTTTGATTTTCATGTCTCTCCATTGGCTGTAGTAATCTTTCATAGCACCAGTACCGCAGATGGATAGCATACCATCGCTGTACAAAGCCCAGGAGAGGTTTGTACCGTCACCATCCGCACCACAGTTGCCGCTGGCAACACAATTGGCCGCCAGCGCCGTGACCGGCAGGAGTGATGCGATCATCAGCACTGCGAGCATAAAGCTGAATATACGTTTTTTCATCCTCATTTCCCCTCGCGATCCTATTCGGAACCGGAAATGCCGCGCTTTGCTTTCCAGTAATTATCTCCGTTTCCTGTTTTAGATTATACCAGGGATATAAAGTATCGTCAAGCCGGTTTGCCTCATTGGAAAATCAACATCCCCTTCTGATCCTGATGGATCAGAAGGGGATCATTGCTGTTATTTCATTTCTTTACGTTCTTGCAAAACTCCATCAGGATCGTGGCGACCTGTTCGCGGGTCGCGCTGCCCTTCGGGCTGAGGTAGGTCACGCCGCCGTTGCTCGCGCCGGAGATCAGCCCCAGCGCCACGGCATCCGCCAGCGCGTCCTTCGCCCAGCCGGACACGCTGCCAGCATCCGGGAAGACGCTCAGATCGGCGGGCGTCCAGGTACGCGTCACACCGAGCACCTTCTCCGCATAGCCCATGAGGATGACGGCGATCTGCTCACGCGTCACCGGCAGGTCGGGCGCAAACGTCGTGGCAGACGTACCGGAGACGACCCCGGTCTGGTACGCCCAGAGCACCGCATCCTTGTACCAGTTCTGCGTCAGGTCGGTAAACGGCATGGTTCCGGAAACCTTCGGCTCGCCCTCGAGATTATAGAGGATCTGCACGATCTGCGCGCGCGTCGTTGTCATCTTCGGCGCGAACAGATTGTCGCCGACGCCGGACATGAGGCCGTTGGCCACGCAGTAGTCAATGCCGGCGTGCGCCCAGTTGCCCTCGCCCGGTACATCCGTGAACCCGGCACTCGGACAGCTGCCAGCCGGAATGGTCTCCGTTTTCGTCGCGCTGCAGCGCGTGCAGGTGAAGGTCTTGATGCCGGTCTCCGTCGCGGTCGGCTGCTTGGTCACCGTGCCGCCGTCCCATGCGTGGCCGAGCGCGTCCACATAAGTATCCACGTAGCTGTCGCCGCAGGCGCAGGTGTGGGTCGTATAGCCCTTTTCCGTGCAGGTCGGCGCGGTCACAACAGCAGTGTAACTGTGCTCATGCGCCTCGACGCATCTGAAAGTTGCATAGGAGCTTGAACTATAGTTGGCATACTTTGTGTTGCGTGACTCTACTGTCACATTGCAATGCAATTCGCGTCTTTTTATTGTCACTGAAACACTTGTGTCGGTCGTATAATAAGATTTTTTGGATCCGCCGCCCTGTACAGTCACACAGTATTCTCGCTGATCATATTTGTCCCGAAGCGGGCTCGCCGTCCAGCTGATTTTAACTTCCTCGCCCACAGTGACCACTTCCGGCACTGTGATCTCCACTTTGGGAGGCGCGGCCGGCTTCTGATAGTCATCCACGGGATAGAGGCTGAAGATCTGCGCGGCGCCTGACCAGTTCGAATACAGCTCCATCTGTGTGCCGGCGGTCTGATAGTTTCCCGTGCAGTCGAGCACGAGCCACGTCCCGGCAGTCACGGAGTCTTTCGGAACCAGCTGGAATGTTCCGTTCTTATCATAGATGTACCACTGGAAACGCGATGCCTTATTCGTGTTGAGCCAAGAGGTCGTGACCTTTGCCTGCTGAACACAATTGCCCTCATACGTGAGGTAATTATCATTGAACATGTTCTGGATATAGTAGCTGCCGTCGCCCTGACGGATAAACTTCCAGATCTGCTCCGGGTCTCCGGTGTTGGCACTGCCGATCGTCACGTTGTACCTATCCGAGGAATCATAATTCGTGCCGATGTGCTTCCAGCCGTCCGTGCGGATGAGGTAACGGTAGACGTTTGTGCCAATGTCGGCGTAGGACGGAGTCGGTGTTGCGCTCGAGAAGTCCGGGCGGATGACGCCCCAATACGGATTATCAAATGAATTGTATCTGTACGTGACCTGGGTTACATAGCGCGCGCTGCCGAAATTCTGGTGCCAGGTGCTGTAGTCCGATTCATAGATCGCGACATGGCCAGCCGGATTTTTGGCAGACCATCCGTAGACCAGAATGTCGCCCTTCTGCGGCTGAGCGTTTTGAATTCTTGTCCAGCCAGCAGGAAGCTTATTCCCCGCATAATCCTTGCCATCGCCGCCCGGGGACGTCTGGCCGAGGTAAGAGTAGTAGGCTTTGATCAGCGCCACGCACTCGCCGCTGCCGACGGTTTGCCCGTTCAGGCTTCTGACCCAGTTGATCGCATCGTCCGCTGTTTTGCCGTTGGTCGAGGCAAAGGCCGCCGTCGGCAGCAGGCAGGCGACCATGATCACAGCGAGGATGAGACAAAGAACACGTCTTTTCATACGTCATCTTCTTTCTGTAAAATCTATCTCTTTACGGATGCACCTTTGCGCAGGTGCACTTTCTCTATGGCAAGTATATACACACAAATTTAATTGGTCAAGAAATTTTAATAAATCAATATAAGACAATACGACGAATTTTCAGGCGTTGTTCGCGTCCGGCTTTCATATTTGTGCACAAGACAGCGCCCCGCTTGTGGGAAGCGGGGCGCTGTCTTATGCAACCTACATTATTTACTGCGCGTCCTGCGCGTCGGCCTTGACCTCGATGACCTTGATCTGCGGCGCGGTGTAGTCCGTCTCTTTGACGATCGTATCCGTGATCGTGGCGACCTGCGCCGTGCTCAGCCCGTCGGCCGGCGCGGGCACGGCGACCGTGATGCCCTCATCCGTGATATAGACCACGCACTCAGAAAAATTCTTGGCCAGCAGGAGATTTTCGATCTGTGTCTCGGTCATGGAGTCGCTCGCCATGGCAGAGATGGCGCTCATGGCACTGTCGATCGTCGCCTGCGAAGCGCCCTCGGCCGTCGAGGCCGATTTGAGCAGCGACAGTGCCTCGTCGCGCGACTGCTGGCGCGTCAGACGCGCCTTGGCGAAGTAATCATCCGACGCCGGTGCCGACGCTGCGGCCGCGTCCTCCTCCGCCTTGACGGCTGCCGTGGCGGCATCCTCGGCGGCGGCCATTTCGGCGTCCGCCTTCCCCCACTGGGTATTGTACGACCAGTTAAAGTAGATCGCGGCGCAGACAAACAGCAGCACCACAATGATCGCAATGTTTCGTTTGGTTTTTTTCATAGTCGCCCTCCCGTTATTTAGATTGCGAATCCGGCTGCTTTCTGAGCACGGAAATGCGGTCCGTACTCAGGCCGGTAAACTGTGCCACTGCCTGCGTGACGGCGAGCTGCACCTGCGGCGAGTCTGCCCCGTCGCAGACGACGACTGCGCCGAGGTACTGCGGGCTGACCGTCTTGAGCTCCACCGCCTCCTGTGCCCCGCCGCCGGCGGAGATGATGGTCGGCTCACCGCTATCGTCCGTCGCCAGCTCCCGCTCGGCCGAGCAGCGGTAGGACAGCAGCACCTGCACTTGTCCGGCGCCGTTGATCTGCTGCAGCAGCTGCGTAAGGCGCTGCTCCTCGGCCTGGATAGTCTGCGTCTGGGTTTGTTCGGAAACGGGCGATGCCTGTGCCGTCTTGACCTTTGTCTTGCTGCCGGTCGGCAGCAGGAGCAGGATCAGCCCCGCGAGCAGGATGATGAGAACGTATTTGTACTTGGCTGCGAAAGCGCTGAGTTTTCGTGTGTTCATGATGTGCTGCTCCATTCCTGCCGCGCGCGCGGAATCCCGAGGTCGGCCTCGATGATCTGCGCCAGGCGGCTGTTTTCTGCCGCCGGGCCGGATGTGACCAGCCGGACGGACTGCGGATACCAGTAACCGTCGGTGCTCCACTGCAGTGTGACCTGCGCATCATCGAGCGCGGCGCCGCACTGCGCGGCTTTGTCCAATATATATGTACGCATTTCCGATTCTATGACCGTGCGCTGCAAGCGCTCGCTGCTGTCGGACACCGCGCCGTCCGTCGATACCGAGACGTGATTCTTCTGCAGTGCGGCGGCATAAGCGTCATAATCGAACGTCACCAGCGGTGAAAACAGCAGACACGTCAGGGCAACGCCGCCGGCCAGCTTCGTGACGCGCCGCAGGCTCTCCGACGTTGGAAACAGCGACGCCAGCGCCGTCAGCAGCGCCACGCCCGCCAGACTGAGCAGCCAGGCACGCAGAGACTCCATCATCCCGTCACCGCCTTCATACTCGACACGATCGAGAGAAACAAAATGAGTGACGCCACGCCGACCATCCCCAGCAGGAAGCCATACACGTCCGCAAAACCATCGATCAGCCGCCCGATGCGCTTGTCCGCGAAGGACTCGGCAATACCGGCCGCGAGCTTGTATAGGACATAGTGCACGGCGAGCTGCAGATACGGCGTGACGCACACGGCAGCGACACTGACGACGCCGACGATGCCAATGCCGCTGCGCAGGATCGCGGCGCTGGAGGTGACCGTGGACGCCGCATCGGCCACAATGCTGCCGACGACCGGGAGCGCAGCGGAGACGGCCGTCTTGACCGCCTTGGCCGCGGCCGCATCCGCCGAGCCGGTGAGAATCCCCGTCAACGACAGGTAGAGCGTGAACACGCTCGCAAAGCCGATGAGCAGCAGCCGGAATGCCTTGCGCAGCAGGCCGCTGAGGGACGCGAGCACGTCATTTTCGAGCGTCGTGCCGCAGATGACCGTACCCGCGTACAGATACAGCAGCGGCAGGAGCACTGCCGTCTCGGCAGACAGGAGCATGTCCAGAAACAGCGACGTCGCCGCGTATTTGGCGGTCGCCGACGTTGCCGCGCCGCTTGCCGCCGCGGCGGCGCACATGCTCGGCAGCAGGATCTTGGAAAAATCGCGCAATGTGGCAAGCGCCTCGCTGCCTGCGGTGATGCACGAGGTCACGTGGGTGACGCTCAGCGCGGCGACCGCCACCGTGCCGGCCATCTGCGTGACTTTTACGCAGGCCCCGTTCGCTGAGAGCGAGGCGCAAAGCGTCGACAAAAACACGATAGCCAGCAGCAGCGCCGCATTGTGCGCCGCTGACGCAACGGCTCCCCCGCCCTCGCGCAGCACATAGGCCCACAGCTTGGCGAGCAGGGACTGCGGCTGCGCGGCATCCGCAACGGACAGCGCGCCAAAGGCATCGTAGGCCTGCTGCGGGAGTGCGGATTCCAGCGACGCCGTGCCGAAATCCTTCGCCTGCTCGGCCGCAACATCGTAGGCAAACGCCCCCGGCGTCCACGCCGCAAACACCAACAGCACGGCCAGAAGCACAAGCAGCCGCTTTTTCATAGGCATTCTCCAATCATGGTCAAAAACGTGCGCATCAGCGGCAGCGCGGCATAGAGCGCGGCCGCCACACCAACGAGCTGCACCGCGCAGGCACCGGCGGCCTGTCCGGCGTCTTTGCAGAGGCTCTCCCCGATCATTGTCAGGATGCTGATGGTCATGCACTTGAGCAGCGGGCCGGTGTAGACGCCGGACAGGCCGCTGACCGCGATCGCACCGCGGAAAAACGCCGCCAGCGGCTCCAGCAAACCTATGCACAAAAACAGCGCCAGCAGCGCCGCTGCGATGCTTAACAGGAGCGACATACCCGGTACGGTTTTATAGACCGTGGCGGCGGCAGCGGCGGCAATGACCACGATGATGATCGCCTGAAAGACCGGCTCCATCACAAGGAGAACAGGCTCTTGATCAGGTCGAACAGTTCGCTGATCTTCTGGATCACCAGCACCAGCACCACGACGAGACCGGCAATGGTCGTCATGAGCGCCTGCTCATCGCGCCCGGCACGCGAGAGCAGAATATTGAGCACGGCGACCAGGATACCGATCGCCGCGATCTTAAAGACAAGGTCAACGTCCATAAGTGCCTCCTGTGGAATCAAAACAGAGCCACGGCGGCGAGCAGACCGAGCGTCGCACCGAGGCCGCAAAACAGTTTTCCGCGCCGCACCGTGTCCGCCTGCATCTGTGCTGCGGCAGCCTGCAGCGTCTCTATGCAGGCATCCAGTGCAGTGCGCTGAAGCTGCGCGTCATACTTTCCAAGCTGCTCGCCCAGCGTCAGCAGCGCCGCACGCACACCGGGCGTAAGCATGTCCAGCGCCTGAAACGCTGCCGCCCAGCTCTCGGAAAACGGCCGGTCTCCGTCCGTGATGCTGTCTGCGAGCGCAGTATACTGTGCGCTCAGCGGCTCCGGTGCGCTCGCTGCCAGATGGCGCAGCGCCTCCGGCAGCGGCAGCAGACGGCCGACGATATCGCTGCGCAGCAGATTCAGGCTGTCGATCACTGCCGTGAGCAGACGCAGCCGCAGCCGCAGCTCCTGCCACAGTGCGAACCCGGCGGCCGTGCTGCCCAGAAACAGCAGCGCCGCCCCCAGCCAGTGCAGCCATGTCATGTCAGGTCCTCAACGGTATAGACGCGCTCGCCGCCGCTGCGCGTGATGCACACGGCGCGGCGGAAAATATGCTCGTCCAGCAGCGCACGATACAGCGCCCGGTGCCGCAGCGCCGCGACGCTCTGTGCATGCGCCGTTGCCAGCAGCGCGACGCCGCAGCCGGCGGCAATGCGGATGGCCTCGATGTCCTCCGGCGCGCTGATCTCGTCAAACGCCAGCACATCCGGCCGCATGGCGCGCAGGAGCATCATGCAGCAGGCCGCCTTCTGCCCGCCGGTCATCACGTCCGTATTCGCCCCGACGTCAAACTGCGGCGCGCGGTTCTGCACGGCCGCGATCTCGCCGCGCTCGTCCATGAGCGAGATGCGCGTGCCCAGATCGGACAGGCGGCGCACGCACTCGCGCAGAAGCGTCGTCTTCCCGTTACCGGGCGGCGAGAGGATGAGCGTGCTGCAAAATCCGTCCTTAAGCAGCTGCGGCAAAAGCGCATCGGCACAGCCGGGCACCGCGTGCGGGATCCGCACGGACACGGAGCTCAGCTGCCGGATGCCGTCAATCTGCCCGGCAGCCTGTCCGTAAGCGCAGCCGCAAAGTCCGACCCGGCAGCCGCCGGCCGTCTGTAAGTACCCCTGCCGGATCTGCTCTCCGGCCGCATAGACGGACGCCCCCGTCGCGCGCTCGAGCAGATAGTCCAGATCGCCCGCCAGAATGGCGCGGCATTCCGCCGGGTACGCATGCGCCTGCGTCATCAGCACGGGCACCTGGCCGATGCGGCAGCAGATCTCCTCCACGAGTTCCTGCCGGTCGCGCTGCGTGTGCGCGATGGCCTGTCCCAGCGCCGGCGGGAACAGCGCCAGCGCCTGATTTGTGAAGATCATGGTGGTCCCTCCTCTTTTGTTCTGCCACATCCTATGCACGCACTGTGCGCGGCAGAACAAAAAAGAGACAGCCGATTGGCTGTCTCTTAGGTGATATATGAACGGATTACAGTTTGCGGCACTCGAGGTAGTAGCGCTTGTCCGCGCCGAGGCCGATGGAAAAGCTCTTTTTCGGGAACGGGCCGGAACGGAGCACGGAGGTGAAGAGCTCCGTCTTGTCCATGCGCGGCATGAGGATGCCGCAGCAGCCGTCGCCGGCCGCGAGGTCGAGCGCTTCGTCGTCGCCGTGGATGTAATCGACCGTGCCGCCGTTTTCCGCGAGATAGGCCGCGCAGAACGTGTCCATCGCGGCGATGGCTTCGCCGAGCGACGCACCCTTGGCGAGAATGTCACGGCGCTGATTCCCGGCGATCAAGGAGATCGCATAGCCGCTGCCGTCCGCCGATGCCAGCGCCGCTTCTGCCGCCTGCATCCATTTGGACGCATCAGTCCCGAAGAGCACGCGGTGGATGGGCTCGATCGTCACGGCAGGGCTGTGCAGGTTCACGAGCTCGACGAGCGCATAGCGCGCGGGATCGACCGCTGCCTGCTCGGGCGTGAGCGACTGTTTCTTCTCCAGCCAGCACAGACGGGCCGCCGCCAGACTGTGGTTGCCGTCAGCGATGGCAAAGCGCATGGGGTGCGCGCTGTCCATGCCGACGCCGGTCGCGCACAGGCGCGCGGCAAGCGCATCCGCATCCGCGCCCGCAACGCGCAGGCCGCGAACATGACCTCCGCCGGACATGAGATCGAAATCATACAGTGTTTCGCTGGCAGCTGCCTGCGCGTCCCGGAAGATCGCATCGTCCGGATCGCTGTAAAACACCATGATGTGCGGCATCTCCAGTGCCGCAGCCGCGCGGATGCGCACACGTGCGGGCAGACGCGAGGCGACCGTGCCCTCTGTGGCGCGGATGGGCGTGACAGAATCCGGCGCGTAATCATACGCCTCCAGATCGAGCGCGCCGACAATGCCGCAGCGCACGGCGCCGCCCGGCAGCGTGCGCTGCACGAGCACAAGACTGTGCGGCACGGTGCGGAACACGCCGTCGTCGAGATAACGATGCATGGTCTGCTGGATCCCGCGCGTTGCCGCAGCCTCATCGCACTTGCCGAGGTAAAACTCCGGCAGCATCAGCCGCAGCGTGGACGGCGCATCGCCGACGGTGTCCTGCACCGTCTGCCAATAGCCGGCATCCGCCGTGAACTGGTCACAGGCGATGACGCTCCAGCGCCGCATATCCGCATGCGACGGCAATAGAATGTCCGTTGGGGTAAAAAACAGGTTCCGGTTCACTCCTGGCTCCATTTCTCTGCTCTGCCGACGGCGCGCAGCCAGTTATCGTGATACTGCTTTGCCTGTTCGGCATCCATTTCGGGTTTGAAAATACGGTCAGACTGACGCAGGAGCGCAATGTCGTCCACGCTCTCCCAGACACCGCAGGCAAGACCTGCGAGGAACGCCGCGCCGAACGCCGTCGTCTCGACCAGCTTTGGCCGGTCAATCGGCACACGCAGCATATCCGCCTGGAATTGCATCAAAAACGAGCTGACGGACGCGCCGCCGTCCACGCGCAGGACAGAGATTGGGCTCTCGGCGTCGACCTGCATGGCATCAAGCAGGTCTTTGACCTGATAGGCGATGCCCTCGAGTGTAGCACGGGCAATATGCGCCTTGTTGCTGCCGCGCGTCAGGCCGACGATCGCACCACGGGCGTACATATCCCAGCGCGGCGCGCCAAGGCCGGTGAACGCGGACACGAGGTACACACCGCCGTTATCCGGCACGCTCTCGGCCAGAATGTCGCACTCGTGCGCCGTGCCGATCAGACCAAGCTCGTCGCGCAGCCACTGGATGGAGCTGCCGGCATTGAACACACTGCCCTCGAGCGCATAGGTCGTCTTGCCGTTGACTGACCACGCAACGCTCGTGACCAGACCGCTGACGCTGCGCACGGATTTGCTGCCGGTGTTCATGAGCGTGAAGCAGCCGGTGCCGTACGTATTTTTCGCCTGGCCCGGCACAATGCACGCCTGACCCAGCAGGGCGGCCGCCTGGTCGCCGGCGCTGCCGCAGACCGGGATGCCCTCAAGCGTCTCGAGTCCCGGCAGGCCCGCCGTCACCTGTCCGTACACCATGGACGACGGCACCGGCACGGGCAGCATGCTCATCGGGATGCCGAGGCGCGCGCACAGCTCCTCGTCCCAGCAGAGGTTATCAATGTCAAACAGCATCGTGCGTGAACAGTTGGAGTAATCCGATACGTGGGCACGGCCGCCGGTCAGATTCCAGATCAGCCACGAATCCACGTTGCCGAACAGCAGCTCGCCGCGCTCGGCACGCTCGCGCGCACCGGGGACGTTATCGAGGATCCACTTGATCTTTGTGCCGGAGAAATAGGCGTCGATGAGCAGGCCGGTCTTTTCCTTCACATACGGGCCGAGACCGTCCGCCGTGAGCTGGTCGCAGATGGGCGCCGTGCGGCGGCACTGCCAGACGATCGCATTATAGACGGGCTTGCCGGTGTTCTTGTCCCAGACGATCGTCGTCTCGCGCTGGTTCGTGATGCCGATGCCGGCGATGTCCGTCGGCGACAGGCCGCTCTTTTCAAACGCCTCGCTCATGGCAAGCATCTGGCTCTCAAGGATGACCATCGGGTCATGCTCCACCCAGCCCGGCTTCGGATAGATCTGCGTGAAGGGATACTGCGCCAGAGACACAATGTTGCCCTTGCTGTCAAAGATAATCGAGCGGGAACTGGTTGTACCCTGGTCAAGTGCAATGATGTAGCCGTTCATAATTAACATTAACCTCCATAGACTTGACGGAATCCGTCAATTGGAATACAATTTAGGCAGCATTTAGTATATCACAACTGGAGGAGTATTGCTATGCCATCTTTTCATGATTTTAGGTTTTTGTCCACTGATGGAAAACACAAGGTATTTGCAAGAGAATGTACCCCCGATGGCGAAGTCCGCGCCGTTTTGCAGATCGCGCACGGCGTCGCCGAGCATGTCTATCGCTACGCCCCGTTCATGGAGTTTCTGGCCAATAACGGTTTTGTCGTCGTGGCAAACGACCACCTCGGCCACGGCAAGACCGCCGAAAACGAACAGGAGCTGTGCTTCTTTGCGGAAAAGGACGGCTGGAACGATGTCGTGAGCGACATGGATCAGCTCCACAAACTGACCGCCGCCAAGTATCCCGATGTCCCCTACTTCCTGTTCGGCCACAGCATGGGCAGTTTCCTGACCCGCACCTACATCATGGATCACCCGGAGGGGCTCAAGGGCGTTATCATCAGCGGCACCGGCCAGAATCCTGCCGCCGTCGTCGCCGCCGGCAAGCTCATGGCCAAGCTCGAGATGATCGACAACGGCCCGATGTACCACAGCCCTACGCTCGACAAGCTCGCCTTCGGCAGCTACAACAAGAAGTACGACCACGTGCGCACGAACCTCGACTGGCTGACGCGTGACGAGGCGATCGTGGATCAGTACATCGCCGACCCGCTCTGCGGCGCGATGGCGACGGCCGGCATGTTCCATGATATGATGGGCGGCCTGCAGTATATCTGGAAGACGGAAAATCTCAATAAGATGAACAAGGCCACCCCGGTCTACTTCATGTCCGGCGACGGCGACCCGGTCGGCAACTACGGCGAGGGCGTCAAGAAGGTCTATAACCGCTTCCTGAAGGTCGGCTGCAAGGACGTGAAGCTCAAGCTCTACAAAGACGGCCGCCACGAGATGCTCAACGAGCTCAACCGGGACGAGGTCTATGCGGACATCCTCGACTGGCTCAACAGCAAGATCTGATTCCTCGATCGATACATTACCACAGTTCATCACGGCAAGTTATATAAGCTGCGGGCGGTGCTGATGCACCGCCCGCAGTATTTTATAAAGCTTATAAAGCGCTTAGTCGATGAGAGAAAAAACGCGTTCATCCCCGGATGAAAAATCTTCTGGGTCAGCACCTGAAATAACGTTACAGTTCCGAGCCCTGTACCAGATCGTCGCGCGCGAAAGCGGCGTGGATCGCATTGAGCACGCGCTTTTTGTCCGCGCTCCAGAGCGGTGCAATGAGGTCGCGCTTGGCGCCGTCGCCGGTCAGGCGATGGATGACCATCTTCGGCGGGAGGACGCGCAGGCACTGCTCGAGCAGGTCGATATAGTGCTCCAGCGTGAGCACCTCGAACTTCCCGGCAGCGTAGTCCGCCGCCAGATCCGTGCCGCGCAGCACATGCAGCAGGTGCAGCTTGATGCCCTGCGCCCCGCTCTGACCGATGTAGCGCGCGGTCTGCACCATCTGCGCATCCGTCTCCCCCGGCAGGCCAAGGATCTGGTGCACAATGACCTCCAGACCAGCCGCGCGGAGGCGGCGTACCGCATCGTCAAACACCGGCAGGTCGTAGCCGCGGCGGATGTAGGCCGCGCTCTGCGGATGGATGGTCTGCAGGCCGAGCTCGACCCAGACGGGCTTTTCGGTGTTCAGCCGCTGCAGCAGCGTGATCACCGCATCCGGCAGGCAGTCCGGCCGCGTGGCGACCGACAGCGCTACCACGTCCTCCGGCGCAAGCGCCTGTGTGAACAGGCGCTCCATGCGCGCGAGGCTGCCATAAGTGTTCGTGAAGTTCTGAAAATAAGCGATATATTTGCCGCTGCCATTTTTACCGGCCACGCGCACCTTGGCCACCTCGATCTGCTCCGGAATATCCAGCGTGCGGTCAGCGGCAAAGGCTCCGGAGCCGTCCCAGGCGCAGAAAATGCAGCCGCGCGTGCCGATGGCCCCGTCCCGGTTCGGACAGGTAAAGCCGCCGTCGAGTGCGAGCTTGTAGACCTTGCAGCCGAAGCGGCGGCGCAGCTCTTCATTCAAAGTGTGATAATACATGGCAGAAAAAGGCCGGGGATGCCCGGCCTTTGCTGTTTATGCCTTCATCTGGCGCTTGCGCGCGAGATTGACCATGCCGTCGGGCATGTCGTTGAGATTCATGAGCATCTTACCGCTGCCGAACGCCGCGCACGAGAGCGCGTCGTCCACGACCGTCGTGCGGATGCCGGTGTCTTTCTCCACGAGCTGGTCAAAGCCGTAGATCAGGCTGCCGCCGCCGGCCATGATGATGCCGTTTTGCGCCAGATCCGCCACGAGCTCCGGCGGCGTGCGCTCGAGCACCATGTGGATGGTCTCGAGAATGTCGCGTGCGGGCTCGGCAATGGCCTCCACGAGCTCGACGGAGCTAATCTTCACGGACTTTGGCAGGCCGGTCGTCAGGCAGCGGCCCTTGACCTCCTGA
Source organism: uncultured Oscillospiraceae bacterium (assembly GCA_934589185.1). Taxonomy (GTDB): domain Bacteria; phylum Bacillota; class Clostridia; order Oscillospirales; family Oscillospiraceae; genus CAG-103. Next base: position 35,959 of record CAKTNQ010000004.1, read on the forward strand.
ATCCCCACCTCCGCGCGCGGCACGAGGCACGCGATGCCGATCTTGAGCTCCTCGGCCGTGCGCTTGCCGATGAGGATATTGTGCTTGCGGCGCACGTAGCGCACGATCGCCTCGTCAAAGGCGTCGCCGGCGGTCTTAATGGATTCGCTCTCGACCACGCCGCCGAGCGAGACGACCGCGACCTCCGTCGTGCCGCCGCCGATGTCGATGACCAGATGGCCGTCCGGCTTGGAGATGTCCGCCCCCGCACCGGCTGCCGTGGCCACGGCGGACTCCACAAGGTACACCTTGCGTGCGCCGGCCTCGATAACAGCATCAATGACGTTGCGCTCCTCCACGCCGGTCACGCTGCTCGGCACCGTGACGAGCACGCGCGGCTTGAAGAGGCTGAACGACGTCACGCGCGAGAGCAGCTCCTTGAGCATGAGTGCCGTCATGTCATAGTCCGAGATGACGCCCGCGCTGATCGGATGGATGGCCACGATGTTTGCCGGGGTACGGCCGAGCATTTTCTGGGCATCCTGACCGACCTTGAGCATCCGGCCCGTATACTTGTCGACCGCCACGATGGACGGCTCGCGCAGCATAATGCCCTTGCCGCGCACAAACACGCGGATGTTGGTCGTGCCGAGGTCGATGGCAATGTCACGTTCAAAAATCATCATAAAGCAAAACTCCTGTATCATCCGCACAGCGGATGTTATAGTCAATCGTAGCCGTCTCGCGGCTGTTTTAGTCGGCCGCGCGCGCGACCGTGGCGCAGACGACCTGCTCCGCACCCGCCTTACCAAGCACGCGCGCACATTCCGAGAGCGTGGATCCGGTCGTGACGATATCGTCGATGAGCAGGACGCGCTTTCCCGCCACGTCCGCACCCTGTTTCATGCGATAAGCCCCGGTGATGTTCGCGCGGCGCTTGGCAGCGTCGCCGGTGCCGGACTGCGGCTGCGTGTTGCGCTGCTTATAGAGCGTCGGCGTGAGCGGCATGCCGAGTGCCTTTGCCGTCGCTTTCGCCAGCAGGCGCGCCTGATCGTAGCCGCGTTCGCGCAGGCGCTTGCGGCTCAGCGGCACCCAGGTGATGATGTCATACGCTCCCGGAAGCTCCGCGCGCACCGTTTCGGCAACGAGCCGGCCGTAAACTTTGGCGTACCCGGTCGCGCCGCCGAATTTATAGCGCAGCAGCGATTCTCGCACATTGCCCTCGTAATTGAACGGTGAAACGCACACCGGGATAAACGGAAAGTGCTGCCGCCCGCCGTTTTGTGCAAAGGGCAGACCTGTCTTGCAGTGCGCGCAGATGCCCTCGCGGCTGGTCTCGAGAAAGTCATGGCAGAACGCGCACCGCGGCGGATAGAGAAGATCGAGCAGGAACGGAATCACCTTCATACCGCACCGCACTCCCCGCAGAGCCTGGCGCGCAGACCGCTGTAGCGCCGGGCCTGCGTCTGATTGTCGATCATATGATAGGCTGCGCCCTCGTCACCGACGACGATGAGCAGGGACTTGGCACGCGTGATAGCCGTATAGAGTACACTGCGCGTGAGCAACATGGGCCCGGCCTTGCCGATGCAGAGCACGACGGCGCGGTATTCGCTGCCCTGCGACTTATGCACCGTCATGACCCAGGCATGCTCGAGCTCATTGAGCATCTCAAAGCCGTAGGTCGCCGTCTTTCCGTCATAGCAGACCGAGAGCGTCTCCGTCTGCGGGTCGATGGCCGTGATCTGACCAACGTCGCCGTTATAGACGCCGGTCCCGGCCGTCGTGCCGTCCGGATTTTTGAGCACGATGTCGTAATCATTGCGGATCTGCATCACGCGGTCGCCCTCGCGGAAGACAGTCTCGCCGAAGCGGCGTTCCTTCTTCCCGTCGGTCGGTGGATTGAGTGCCGCCTGCAGGCGCACGTTCAGCGCCGCCATGCCGGTGTCGTACTTGCGCGTCGGCGTGAGCACCTGAATGTCCGACGGCGGGATCTTCATATTGTTCGGCAGCCGCGTTTTGCACAGCTCCACGACCGTATCGGCCGCTTTCTGCGGATCCGTGCGCCGGAGGAAGAAAAAGTCCCCGCTGTTTTGTGTCAGCTTCGGGTGCTCGCCGCGGTTGATGGCGTGCGCATAGGCGACGATGCTGCTGCCGGCGGCCTGGCGGAAGATCTCCGTCAGGCGCACAGTCGGGATGACGCCGCTGCGGATGATATCCGAAAGCACATTGCCCGGGCCGACGGACGGCAGCTGGTCGGCATCGCCCACAAGGATGAGCCGGCACTCCGGCCGCATGGCACGCAGCAGCGCGCACATGAGCGAAATGTCCACCATGGAGCACTCGTCGAGGATGACGGCGTCGCACGCGAGCGGGTCGTCCTCGTCGCGCCGGAAGGCGATGTCCTGATGATCGTCGCTCATGCCGGCCTCGAGCAGGCGGTGGATCGTCTGCGCGCTCCTGCCGGTCAGCTCGCTCATGCGCTTGGCGGCGCGGCCCGTCGGGGCCGCGAGCTGGGTGTCGAGCTTGAGCACATCAAACAGTGCGAGGATCGCGCGGATGGACGTCGTCTTGCCGGTGCCGGGGCCGCCGGTGATCGCAATGACCTGGTGCTGACAGGCAAGGCGGAGCGTCTCTTTCTGCTGCTCGGCAAACGTCAGGCCAAGCTGCGCTTCGATCTGCGCCGCGATCTTGTCCGTGTCCGGCATGCGGCGGTATTCATTCTGCGCCATGGCGAGCAGCCGCTCGGCCGTGTAGGCTTCCGCCTCATGCAGACGCGCGAGATAGCACCCATCGCACCCGGCGACGCGCTCGCGCACCAGATCGCCGCGCTCTACGAGCGTGTCCACGCTCTGAGCGACCAGCTCGTCCGACACACCGCTGAGCTGCGATGTTGCCGCCAGCAGGTTGCGGTACGAGATGAAGCAGTGGCCACGCACGGCGTTGTAGGCAAGTTCATACAGCGTCGCCGCAGCGACACGCTCCGCGCTCTGGTCGTCAAACCCGTGGCCGAGTGCCAGCGCGTCCGCCTCCTGAAACGTGGCGCCGATAGCGTCCGAAACGAGTATGTAAGGGTTGTCCTGCACGAGCTGCAGGGCCTCGTCGCCGTAATACTGGTACATGCGCAGGGCAATGACCGGGCGGATGTTGGCCGAGGCCAGAAACTCGATCAGGCGGCGCATGCCCGCCTGACGGCGGAAATTGGCCGACATGGCCTTCGCCTTGGAAAGGCTGATGCCCTTGATGGCCGTGAGCTTTTCCGGCTCGTACTCCAGCACATTCAATGTATCGGCGCCGAAGCGCGACACGAGCAGCGACGCCGTCGCCGGGCCGATGCCGCGCACGGCGCGCCCGGCGAGGTAGGCATAGATCGCGTCCGCCGTCTCCGGCATGGTGCGCTCGGCAAACTCGGCCTTGAACTGCTGGCCGTGCGCCGGGTGCGTCATCCAGTTGCCGGTGACGATCATCGACTCACCCGGCACAGCATACGGAATACAGCCGACGACCATCGTCTGGCTGCCGTCGTCCACGTCCAGCTTGAGGACGGTGTAGCCGTTTTCCTCATTCTGATAGATGACCGCCGCGACGGTGCCGCATAATTCTATTGGATTGGTGTTTGCATCCATTGGCAAAACTCCTCCGTTTTGCACATCTTCAGATCTCCGCGCCGTCGCGCAAGGCGCTCGGCCAGCGCGGCCGCATCCTCCGTCAGGCCGCAGTCCACGAGCAGAATGTCCGCCGCGACCGTGCCGCTCTCACGCAGCCACAGGGCGCCGCGCAGGAGATTTTCCAGCTCCGGTGCGTCCCCGCGCGCCTGCACGACGAGTGTGATGCGCGTATCCCTGCCGGAGCGCACCGGCGTGAGCAGCGCGCCGCTGAGCATCCACAGCAGCCAGGCAAAGCCCAGGATCAGCAGGACGCATAAGGTGATCTGAATGAACATGTTCCCCGCCCCCTCTCCTTTCAGCCTATGAGAAAAGGGGCTTGGCCGTTAACTTTCGAGTTCTTTTTTCAAAAACTGGCCGGTATAGCTCCCGGTGCAGCGCGCGCAGTCCTCCGGCGTGCCGGTAAAGACGATGCTCCCGCCCGCGTCGCCGCCCTCCGGGCCGAGGTCGATGATGTGATCGGCCACTTTGATGACGTGCAGATTATGCTCGATGACCAGCACCGTGTTGCCGGCGTCGGTCAGGCGGTCAAGAATATCGATCAGGCGCGCGACGTCCGCCACGTGCAGGCCGGTCGTCGGCTCGTCAAGGACGTAGATCGTCCGGCCGGTGCTGCGCTTGGAGAGTTCGGTCGCGAGCTTGATGCGCTGCGCCTCGCCGCCGGAGAGCGTCGTGGACGGCTGGCCGAGCTTGACATAGCCGAGGCCGACATCCATGAGCGTCTGCAGCCGGTCGCGGATCTTCGGCTGGTTCTGGAAGAACGCGAGCGCTTCCTCGACCGTCATGTCCAGCACTTCGGCAATGTTCTTGCCCTTGTAGTGCACCTCGAGCGTCTCGCGGTTGTAGCGCTTGCCCTTGCAGACCTCGCAGGGCACGTAGACATCCGGCAGAAAGTTCATCTCGATCTTCAGCAGACCGTCGCCGGAGCAGGCCTCGCAGCGGCCGCCGCGGATGTTGAACGAGAAGCGTCCGGCACCGTAGCCGCGCAGCTTCGCGTCCTGCGTGGAGGCAAAGAGCGCGCGGATATCGTCAAACAGGCCGGTATACGTCGCCGGGTTGGAGCGCGGCGTGCGGCCGATGGGGCTCTGGTCGATGTTGATGATCTTGTCCAGATACTCCACGCCGTCGATCCCGTCACATTTCCCGGGACGCACCTTGGCGTGGTTGAGTTTGCCGACCAGCGTTTTATACAGCACCTCGTTGACGAGCGAGGACTTGCCGCTGCCGGACACGCCGGTCACGCACGTCATGACGCCCAGCGGGATCTCCACATCCACGTGCTTGAGATTATGCTCGGCCGCGCCGCGGATCACAAGCGCATGGCCGTTTCCGGTGCGGCGGTGTGCAGGCACGGGGATCTTCTTTTTCCCGGACAGATACTGCCCGGTGATGGAGCGCTCGCAGCGCGCGACCTCCTCCGGCGTGCCGGCACAGACCACTTCCCCGCCGTGCACGCCTGCACCGGGACCGATGTCGATGAGATAGTCTGCCGCGCGCATGGTGTCCTCGTCATGCTCGACGACGATGAGCGTGTTTCCCAGGTCGCGCAGCTCACGCAGCGTGGCCAGCAGCTTTTCATTGTCGCGCTGGTGCAGGCCGATGGACGGCTCGTCGAGAATATACAGCACGCCCATGAGCGACGAGCCGATCTGAGTCGCGAGCCGGATGCGCTGGCTCTCGCCGCCGGAGAGCGTTGCCGCCGAGCGTGCGAGCGTCAGGTACTGCAGGCCGACGCTCTGCAGAAACTGCAGACGTGAGCGCACCTCGCGCAAAATACTGTCGGCGATCTGCGCGTCTTTCTCACTGAGCGCGAGCCGGTCGAGAAACGCCAGCTCCTCCGTGATCGGCAGCGCGGTAAACTCCGAGATGTTCAGGCCGCCGACCGTGACGGCCAGCACCTCTGGCCGCAGCCGCGCACCGCGGCAGTCCGGGCAGGCAGTCTCGGCCATGCAGGACTCGATCGACGCGCGCATGGCCTCACTCTGCGTCTCCTGATAGCGGCGCTCGAGGTTGCAGACGATGCCCTCAAACGGGCGGCGCAGCACACCGGCGCCGCGGTTCGTATCATAATGCAGCGTGAGCTCCTCGTCGCCCGTGCCATAGAGCAGGATGTCACGCACGTTCTCCGGCAGGTCGCCGATCGGTGTGGTAAGGTCAAAGTGGTATTTTTCCGCCAGCGCCTCGTAGTACATCCGGCTGATGCTCTCATCCTTGACGCCGTTCCAGCCGCTCGCGGTGATGCCGCCGTCGAGGATGGACTTCGACAGATCCGGAATGATGAGCGCCGGGTCGATGCGCAGCCGCGTGCCGAGGCCGCCGCAGGTCGGGCAGGCGCCGTAGGGACTGTTGAACGAGAACATGCGCGGCGTGAGCTCCTCGATCGAAATGCCGCAGTCGTCGCAGGCATAGTTCTGCGAGAAGAGGATCTCGCGCTTTTCCTCCGGGATGTCCGCCAGCACAAGGCCGCCGGAGAGCGCGGACGCGATCTCCACGGCGTCCGTCAGGCGGCGGTTCTGATCCGGGCGGATGACAACGCGGTCGACCACGATCTCGATATTATGCTTGCGGTTTTTATCGAGCGGGATGACCTCCGTCAGGTCATAGATGCTGCCGTCGACCCGCACGCGGACGTAGCCGCCGCGGCGGGCATCGTCGAACACCTTCTGGTGCTCGCCCTTTCTGGCGCGGACGACCGGCGCTAAAATCTGCACGCGCGTCGCCTGCGGCAGCGCCGCGATCTGATCGACGATCTGGTCCACCGTCTGGCGGCGGATCTCCTTGCCGCACTTCGGGCAGTGCGGCACGCCGACGCGCGCCCAGAGCAGACGCAGATAGTCGTAGATCTCCGTGACCGTGCCGACGGTCGAGCGCGGATTCTTGCTGGTGGTCTTCTGGTCGATGGAAATGGCCGGGCTCATGCCCTCAATGGAATCGACATCCGGCTTGTCCATCTGGCCGAGAAACTGGCGCGCATAGGACGACAGGCTCTCCATATAGCGCCGCTGGCCCTCGGCAAAGATGGTGTCGAACGCAAGGCTCGACTTGCCGGAGCCGGAAAGGCCGGTCATGACGACCAGCGCATCGCGCGGAATTTCCACGTCAATGTTCTTGAGATTGTTCTCCCGCGCGCCTTTGATAACAATATGATCCCGCATGGGTGCCTCCGCGATTTGCTTAGGATTCTTCAATGGTCAGGTCCGCCGTGGTCGCGCGCACGAGCGCGATAAGCGCCTGCGGCGCGGTCTCGACCTGATAGCCGATCTTGCCGGCACTGACGAGGATGGTCTCCTGCGCGAGTGCCTGCGCGGCAAAAACCGTGCGCAGCTGCTTTTTCATGCCGACCGGCGAGCAGCCGCCGCGCACGTAGCCCGTCAGGGGCGTGAGCTCGGACACATGCAGCATGGCAATGGACTTCTCCCCCACGGCCTTCGCCGCCTTCTTGAGGTCGAGCTCGCGGGCGACCGGGATGACGAACACATACGGCGTCTTGCTCGCACCGCGGGCGACCAGCGTCTTGAACACCTTTGCCGGGTCCATGCCCGTCATCTGTGCGACGGTCACGCCGTCCACCGCATCGTCGCCGTGCGGATACGTGTGCGGCGTGTAGGGCACCTTCTTCTGGTCGAGCAGGCGCATAACATTCGTTTTTTCGATGGATGATTTTGCCACGAGACATTCCTCCGCTGATAATAACACTTTATTATATCCGATTTCCAGCATGGTTTCAAGAGATTTGACCCTAAAAGCGCTATATGATCACGCGGGCGGTGCTGCTGCACCGCCCGCTGAGACTTTAACGCTTTTTCGGCTTGTTCTTTCCTGATTTTTTATATCGTTTTTTGATCCATCTATCATATGCGTAGCCCGGCTCTTTGCTCCAAAACAGTATACTTACTAACACTATCCATGCTCCATCAAATATGACGACTGCTCTAACAATATACAGTACCCAAGTGTCCACACAAAAATGGAGAATGATGCAAATCAGAAATGCAGCAGCATGAAGCGCCAAAAAGGAAAAGTAAAACACCAACAGCGGTTTTGGTATGACATCCCGATACCTGCTGTATAAAAACCATTCCTTAAATGTTTCCCCCTTCTTGATTTTCTTGTATGCGCTGTTATTCAGCCGATACAGCTTCAGGCCCAATAAGAAGTCACGATAAAAGAAATATGCCAGCAAAAAGGCAAGGCTCAAGGCAAGCAGCATTCTGGGAAGAGTATAAATCATAGGAAGGGCTCCCGTCTGTGATTGACGAAAATTACGCATCTATTCAACCGGTGTTTTTATTATACGCAGCCGAATGCACCCTGTCAAACCACGGCATTTGACCTTAAAAGCGTTGCGAACCGGCACGGTTATGCTATAATGCACTCAGAACAAAACCGGAGGGATGACCGATGCCGGATAACACGATCCGCGGCCGCTTTGCGCCCAGCCCGAGCGGGCGGCTGCATTTGGGCAATATACTGACCTTTCTGCTGGCGTGGCTGGACGTGCGCGCGCGCGGCGGGACGATGGTGTTCCGCCTTGAGGATCTCGACCCGGAGCGGAGCTGGGAGCACTACGCAGAGCTCATGGCCGACGACCTGCTCTGGCTCGGGCTTGACTGGGACGAGGGCTGGCGCCCCGGCTCGCAGGACAGCCGTCAGGGCACGCGCACGGAGCGCTACACCGCCGCGCTGGACGCTTTGACCGAGCGCGGGATGGTATATGACTGCTACTGCAGCCGCGCCGAGCGGCTGGCCGCCAGCGCGCCGCACCCCGGCGAGCCGCGCGAGGCCGGCTGCCCCTGCCGGACACTGTCGGCGCAGGAAGTGCAGGCGCGCCTGCGCATGGGCCGGCACGCGGCAAAAAAGCTGGAAGTCGCCGATGCGGACATCTCCTTCATCGACGGACACTACGGCCCCCAGAAAACGGAACTGCGGCGCGGGCGCGATGATTTTCTCATCCGGCGCTCGGACGGCGTGTTCGCCTACCAACTCGCCGTGAGTGTGGACGATCTGGAGATGGGCATCACACGCGTCGTGCGCGCACGCGATCTGCTCGACTCCACGCCGCGGCAGATCTGGCTGATCGAAACACTCGGCGGCCGCGCGCCGGAATATGCGCATGCGCCGCTGCTCGTCGCGCCGGATGGGCGCAAGCTCTCCAAGCGCGAAGGCGACCTGAACATGGAGGCCCTGCGGCAAAAATATACGCCGGAACAGCTGACCGGCAAGCTCGCAAAGCTCGCCGGCCTGCGGCCGACGGACGCGCCGGTGACGGCGGCAGAGCTGGCGGCGGACTTTTCCTGGGACAAGGTGCCGCGCGCGGACATTCCGATCCCCGAAGATTTTTAACCGAAAACGCACGGTGGGCGCATCCCGACGGATGCGCCCATTTTCTGTGCAATTACTTTTTCAGCAGCCGATCGCGCATGGTGTTGTGCGCGGCAAGCTCGGCCGCATCGTCCAGCGGTGCGAGTTCCAGCTCCGGATAACGCTGCTGCAGCGCCGTCGTGAGCAGATGGTCGCAAAACGCAGGGTTTTTCGGCAGGACCGGGCCGTGGCTGTACGTGCCGAACACGTTGTGGTAGCGCACGCCCTCAAAACCGTCCTCACCGTTGTTGCCGCCGCCGACGAGCACCTTGCCGAGCGGCGACACGCCGCTGCCGAGGTAGGTCTTGCCGCTGTGGTTTTCAAAGCCGACGACCGTGCTGCCACCGGACTCCGGCAGACATTCAAAGAGGAAATTGCCGATCATGCGCTCCTTGGAGCCGACGGTGTAATAATCGATCGCGCCGATGAAGTCGCACTGCTTGCCGTCCCACGTGCGGTAGTAGCTGCCAAGCATCTGGTAGCCGCCGCAGATGGTCAGAAACGTCTTGCCGTCGGCAATGGCGGCCTTGATCTCGCCGCCCTTTCCGGCTTTCAGGTCGGACAGAAGCACCTCCTGCTCAAAGTCCTGACCGCCGCCGATGAAAAACAGGTCGAACTGCGTGAAATCCGTCTGCTGGCCGACCGTGACCTCCGTCACCTCGGCGCCGATGCCGCGCCACTCCAGACGGCGGCGCATGCAGAGAATGTTGCCCCGGTCGCCGTAGAGGTTCAGAAGGTCCGGGTACAGGTGGCAGATGCGCAGGGTCTTCTCGCTCATTCCCAGAACTCCTTTCCGCCGAGCTGCTTTTGCAGCCGGCCGCGCAGGTCCAGCATGGACGTATACGTCGGCATGATGAACACCGGGTATTCCGACGCGCACATGGCGTCGATCAGCGGGTCATAGTCGTAAAACACCTGAATTTTTGCCTCATCTACGCCCGCATATTTCAGGCGCAGGCGCAGCTCATCGGCGCGCGTGCCGGACACGAGCACCTGCCGCAGATGCTCGCCCATGGCGGCGAGCCGCTCGAAGTCCGCGTCCCAGATCCACGAGATGTCCGTGCCGTCGGCGTCCCGGTCGTTGAGGCAGACGACAAACGTCGCATCCTCGTTCAGCCCGGCAAGGTAGCGCATGGTCTGGTTGCAGCCGGCGGGGTTTTTCACGAGCATCATGCGCCCGGGCGTGCCGCGCAGGTCAAACTTCTCCATGCGGCCAAAGCCGCAGCCGAACGCACCGAGCGCGTGCACGATCGCCTCCGGCGTGAAGCCGAATGCATGCAGCGCCGCCGCCGAGCCGACGGCATTGTAGACGTTATACGCTGCCGGCAGGTTGATGTGTACGGCGTACTCCTGCCCGCCGAGGGACATGGTAACGTCGCTCGTGTCCACACCAAGGTTCTGCACCGCCGTGACGGCGACCTGCGGATCCTCGCGGTGGTAGCCGCACTTCGGGCAGCGGAACGCGCCGAGATGGCCATACGTGCGGTAATCATAGACGTACTCCGTCTTGCAGTGGATGCAGTGCGGCGCGTCGGAGATCTCCGTCAGATCGTCGCCGCCAAGCGGCACGTTCACGCCAAAACGCACGACCGGGTTCGGCACCTGCGCCGGGATGGACGCGATGAGCGAACAGTCGGCATTGATGCACAGCGTGCTCTCCGGCGTGTGGCGGATGCCCTCGAGGATGTTGTTGAGCGTGTGCGTGATCTCACCGTAGCGGTCGAGCTGATCGCGGAACACGTTCGTGGCCACGATGACCTCCGGTTTGAGATACTTGAGCACCGTCTTGGACGCCGCCTCGTCGCACTCGATGACGGCAAACTGGCACTTTGGCCGCCCGGTCAGGGTGCTGTGCATGGCAAATTCCGCCGTGATGCCGGAGATGAGGTTCGCACCCGAGCGGTTGGCGAAGTAATTGAGCCCCGCATCGGCAAACGCCTGCTCGATCATGCGGGAGCTGGTCGTTTTGCCGTTCGTGCCGGTGACGAGGATAACGCGCACGCCCTGCGAGAGCACGCCGAGCACCTGCGGATACACCTTCAGCGCCACCCGGCCGGGAAACGCCGTGCCGCCGCGGCGCAGCAGCCGCAGCAGCCCGCGTGCAAGCTTACACAGCAATACTGCAAAAAAAGTTCGGATTTTCATTCGTTAGGGTCACTCCGTGAATATCGGCATCTGTCAGCAGATGCTCATTTTGACTGTTTTACCGGCCAAGGTCAGCATATCGCGCAGCTCCTGCACCAATTGCAGCTTGCGCTCAAAGCTGAACTCCGTATCCTGCTGGGCGAGGTTGCTCGCGTTGCCAAAGAGGACATTGACCTCCGTTGCCTCTTCGAGCAGCATAAGCGCAAGCCTGGACGCGCCATCTTTCATGCGGGCGAGCTCGAGTGTGTACATGCCGTCGGCGAGGTAGTCCTTGATGCGCTCCATCGTCACATTGACGGTTACGACACCCTCGGTGGTCAGATCCACACCGTGGATCTCGCTCATCGGCGGAACCTCCTCCGTGCCGCTGCCGGGCAGCGTGTGCACCTTTACGCCCAGATATGCCGCGACAGCGTTGGCCGTGGTGCCGCCGCAGACAACATGCTTGCCATCCTTGCCGAAAAACAGGCGCATGGTGCTCAGATCGTCGTCCTTGCGCTCAGGCGGGCCGATCATGACGTTGACCGGACAACGCTCACGCAGGCGCGCGACAACAACAGTCGTATCATCATGCATGGCATCCATGTCCAGCGTCTTAACGGTCGAGAGGATACTGGCCGCCATGCGCTGTGAGGAGACGGTGGGTGAATAATTGCGCAGGATAAAATCCTCAATGTCCTGCCGCGCCCAACCGGCGTCCGTCGTCACGCCGCGCCCGGCCTCCGACACGCCGTCGCTGAAGAGCACAAGCATATCGCCTACGTCAAAATGCAGGTAGCTTTCGTGCAGCTCCTTTTCCTGAATGAAATTGACGGAATAGTTGTATTTCCCGATCGCGCCGTTGTGCACGAACACAGCGTTCGGGTTGTCATACTGGATCAGGCGCGCGCGGGTGCCGGCCGTCTGCAGGATCGTAAAGGTCGCATAGGCGAGCTTGCGCTCCCTGCACATGGGCAGCGTTTCTGCCACGGTCGTGACGCACTCGTCGATCGGCACGTTGCCCTTGAGCATGGTCGTAAGCATGGTCGTTGTCAGCGTGGAGAGGATGTTGGCCTTGACGCCGCTGCCGAGACCGTCGGAGAGGATGACCGTCGCGTCATTGTCGTCCCATTCGAGCGCACACTGATCGCCGCAGAGCGTCTCCCCGTTTTTGTTGCGGCTGATGACGCTGATGTCCCAGACCGTGTTCCTGCAGCGATTCGTTCGTTTACGCATCATCATCGCCGTCCTCATCAAGCATGATGGCTTCCTTCAGATCGTGGACCGCCACCTTGGTCTCCGCCGCCGTTTCACCGAGCAGACTTGCGATCTCGTGGACGATGCGCAGCTGATTGGCGATGATGTCGTCCGCCAGATCGGCCGCGTGGATCTTCGTTTTCTGGATCTTGTTGCGGCGCTGACGCGCTTTCGTCACATCGCGCATGATGCAGGTAAAGAGCGTCCGCTCCGGGTCGCAGATGAAAATACGCTCGAGGTAGACGTTATAATCTGCGAGGAACACCTCATCCGTGACCTGCGTCTCCTCCTGGCTGATCATCTTCACAAAATCGTACTCATCCATGATGCGCGAGACCGGGTAACCGATGATATCTGCCGGATCCTTGATGCCGAAGATCTTGCAGGCCGCCTTGTTGATCTGCTTGACCTTCAGCTTTTTGCCGACGGTGACGATGCCCTCCGGCGAGACGTTGATGATCTTCTCGGAGTAGGTCTCGGCACGCTCTTTCATGTATGGCATGCACATGCTGATCTCGGCGCGGCCCTCATAGACGGCGATGGCCTTATCGCGGCAGGTGCGGTAGCCGCACAGGCCACAGTTGAGCTCATCCGCCGGGCTGAATTTGCCCATTTTGCGCAGAATACCGTTGATGACGGACTCCGGCGGCAGATCGGTCGGATGCTTCTTGTCGATAAGCACACGGCGCATATCCACGGGTTCCTGAATGTCGAAATTTTTCTTGCCGCCGGCGCTCTTGATCACGCGGCGGCGCGACTCGAGCAGGTTCGTATGCTTCTGCCGGAAAGCAAGACCGCCGACGCAGTTGCCGTGGCAGGCGGACATCTCGATAAAGCAGTTGCGCAGCTCGCCGTTGACGACGCTCTTGAGCGTCTGGATGCTGTCATCCAGACCGTCGAGGAACAGATAGTCACGCCCGGAATCGAGCGACATGGAGTGCAGAACGCCGTTTGTGATCGTGTAGCCGCGCGAGAGCATCGGCTCATCGGCCGGCACATTGGGATTGACGGCAACGCCGGCCTCGTTCATCCAGTCCTCCAGCTCCGTGAATGTAATGTCGTAGTCGGCACCGACGCTCTCAAAGCGCGTCGTCTCCTCCTTCTTGGAGATGCAGGGGCTGATGTAGACAATCGTCGCGCCGGGATAGCGCTTGCGCAGCAGTACGGCGTGCGCCTGCATGGGCGAGAGCACCGGCGCCAGATACGGCAGCGCCTCCGGCAGGTGCTTTTCTACATAGAGCACGATCGTCGGACAGCCGGAGGTGATGATCGGCGCATCGCCCGGCTGGGCGGCCAGCTTTTCAAGCTCCTTCTTGACCAGATAGGCACCCTCCGCCGTCTCATGTGCCGCTGCAAAGCCGAGCTTTTTGAGCGGCTCGGCGATGCCCTGAAAACCGGGGGTGTCAAAATAGGCGATGTAGGAGGAGTCGACGCTCACAACCACCTGCTGGCCGGATGCGATCAGCTCCTGGATCTGCGCAACGTCGCTGATGTCCTCCTTGGCGTGCTGCGGGCAGACGGACACGCAGTTGCCGCAGAGAATACAGTCGCTCGAAATGATCTGTGCGTGACCCTTGTAAACGCGGATGGACTTGACCGGGCAGAACCGGACGCATTTATAGCAGTTTTTGCAGTTGGCCTGTTTGAAACGCAGAACATCCATGGGGCTCCCGCCTTTCTGTGAAAATTCACTTTGTGTATGTCCTTTTAATGTAGCACAAAACCGCGCGGGACACAAGCCCCGCGCGGTCATCCGCAGGCTGATTCAATTTTCCGTGCAAAGGTCGGCACGCTCCGCGACCCGAAACTGCGCAAAGTACGCCTCCTCCATCGGGATCCAGACATTTGTAAACATCGGCAGCATCTTTTCGCCGTTACGCACGGCAATGCGGCGGCGCTGCTCCTCCGGACTGACCGAGAGAAACACGTGCAGGTCATAAAGATCCCACAGTGCCGGATGGCAGGAGTAAGAGCCCTCAATGAGGTTGACCGTCCTTGCCTCTGCACACACTGGCGCACGCAGCTGCTGCGTGTGGCAGTCATAGGGGCGGTACGTCACCGGATCGCCGTCGTGAAGCGGGCGGAGGACCTCGGTCAGAAAGCGCTCAAAGTCCACATTGCCGCCCGGCTGGTGCAGACGCTCGGGCGTGCGCTGCTCCGGACGGAGAAAAAAGTCGTCCATATGGAACACATTGCACTCCAGCTGCGCCTGCAGGGACGCGGCCAGCGTAGTCTTTCCGGCGGCACAGCGGCCGTCGATGGCAACGAGCACGCGCGGCTGCACGGCTGCGAGCGCGCGGATGCGCCGCAGGAGAACGGTTTCAAAATCAGTCATACAAAGCACCTGCCGTCAAGAGGATGTCTTATCATAATCCCGCAAGCGTGCGCTGTCAAACCGGGATTTCCAGCGCGGAAAAACCGCCGGCAGACGCCTCATCGGCATCCGCCGGCGGCGGGAACGGCTTATTCTTCGACCTTGCCGGTCAGCGCCTCAGTGAGCGTGCGCCAGCCGAGCATGGCACATTTCACACGCGCGGGCATGTGCGCGATATCCTTGAGCGCCGAGGCTTCTTCGAGGCTGTCGATCTCTTCCTCGGTCGCCTCGCCGTGGATCATACGCAGGAAGGTGCGGCCCATTTCCAGCGCCTTTTCCTTCTTCTGACCCACGATCATGCCGAGCATGATGTCCGCCGACGCCTGCGAGATGGCGCAGCCGTCGCCGACAAAGCCGCCGTCGGTAATGACATCGCCGTCGGTCTTGAGCTTGAGCACGATGTTGTCGCCGCAGCTCGGGTTCACGCCTGCGAGCTCAATGTCCGCGGCCGGAATGTCATGCTTGAACTCCGGATGGATGTTGTGCTCGGTCAGGATCTCGTTATAGAAGCTTCTATTTTCCATATCCCATACGCTCCCTCAGGGTCGAGAGGCTCTCGATGAACCGGTCGACATCCTCATCGGTGTTGTAGAAAGCAAAGCTGGCGCGGGCCGTCGCGTTCAGGCCGAGGTGCGTGAGCAGCGGCTGCGCGCAGTGGTGGCCGGCGCGGATGTTCACGCCGTCGGACGCCATGATCTCGCTGATGTCATGCGGGTGTACGCCGTCGACCGTAAATGTAATGATGCCGTTGTGGTCCTCCGGCTTGTCCGTGCCGAGCACGTGCACATGCGGTACGGCCAGCACACGTGCGAGGGCGTTGACCGTCAGGTCATGTTCGCGCTGCTGGATGGTGTCAAAGCCGACGCTCTGCACATACCGGATGGCGGCGGCCAGGCCGGCCGCGCCGGCGGCATTGACCGTGCCGGCCTCGAATTTATGCGGCAATTCGGCATAGACGGCGCCCGTGCGCGTAACGGATTCGATCATTTCGCCGCCGGAGAGAAACGGCGGCATTTCCTCGAGCAGGTCCTCCCTGCCGTACAGCCCTCCGATGCCCATGGGGCCAAAGACCTTGTGGCCCGAGAAGGCGAAGAAATCCGCGCCCAGCTCCTGTACGTTCACCGGCATGTGCGGCGTGCTCTGCGCACCGTCCACAACCATGACTGCGCCCTTTTTGTGCGCCATGGCGGCGACTTCCTGCACCGGGTACTTCCGGCCGAGAACGTTCGACACCTGCGTCATGGCGACGATCTTTGTGCGCTCAGTGATGAGCGATTCGATCTGCTTGAGATCCACGCTGCCGTCGGGCGCGCACTCGATAAACTTCAGCTCCGCGCCGGTCTGGCGGCAGACCATCTGCCACGGCAGCAGGTCGCTGTGGTGCTCCATAATGGACACGAGCACCTCATCGCCCGCCTTGACGTGCGTCAGGCCGTAGCTGTAAGCGATGAGGTTCAGGCTCTCGGTCGTGTTACGGGTGAAGATGATCTCCCGCTCCGAGCGTGCGCCGATGAAATCGCGCACCGTCTCGCGCGCCTGCTCATAAATATCGGTCGCCTCGACGCTCAGCGGATACAGGCCGCGCAGAGGGTTCGCGTTGTGGCAGCGGTAGAAATCCGCCACCGCGTCGAGCACACACTGCGGGCGCTGGGCCGTGGCAGCGTTGTCGATATAGGCGACGTCCGTGTGCTGAAAGATCGGAAAGTCTTGCTTATAATTATACGCCTTATACGCCATCGTTCAGTTCCTCCTCCAGCGTCTGAAGAATCTGCGCGCGCAGCGCTTCGTCGTCCACCGTGCGCGCAAAGCGCTCGATCGATGCGCGGGCCAGGATGTTTTCGGCCTCCTCGCGGGAGATGCCGCGGCTCTCGAAGTAAAACAGCGTCTCGTCATCGAGCTCGCCGATGGTCGCGCCGTGGTTGCCGACGACGTTTTCCTCGGCGCAGAGAATGAGCGGCACCGTCTTGTTGACAACATCGTCGCCCAGCATGAGCACCGTCTCCTTCTCGTTGCCGACGGAGTTGGCCGAGCCGGTCTTAAAGTCGATCGTGCCGCGGAAGACTTTCTTCGCCGCATCCTTGAGCGCGCCGGACGTATCGATCTCACACTCGGTGTTCTTGCCGTAGTGGTTGACGACGACGTTGACGTCGATCGTCTGGCTGCCGCGGCCGAGATAGCCGATCTGCGCCGAATAATGGCTGCCGTCGCCGACAAGTTCCGTGTCGTTGTCCGAATACAGGTCGCCTCTGCCCATGAGGATCTGCGTCATGTCCACGCCGGCATCGGGCGCGCAGTCCACGTCCGTCCTGGCATAGAGCAGCGCACCGTCCTGTGCACCGAGCGCCTGCACAAGGCGCAGAGACGCATGCTGGTGCAGCGTCAGCGCCGTTTCCACGGCGAAGCTGCCCTGCGTACCCAGCACCATATACACCGTTGCCTGCACACCGGCGCCCACTTCGACCGCAATGTGCTTGCGGCTATGGCCCTTGGCGCCGGTCAGGCAGATGTGCAGCGGCTGCGCCTGATTTTCTGATGTAATTTCATAGGCATCCGTCCCGAGATCGGCCGTTTCGGCCACATTCCACGGGATGGCCGCTTCGTTGACATGGAGATGGTTCCACGTTCTGGTCGGCAGTTTGTTGACGACCAGCTGTTGAGTCGTATTCACGATATTCCCTCCTTTCGGAATGTGCGGTCAGCCGATGCTGCCCTTCATCTCGAGACGAATGAGATTGTTCATTTCCACCGCGTACTCCAGCGGCAGTTCCTTGGAGACGTTGTCCGCAAAGCCGCTGACGATCAGCGCGCGGGCGTCCTCCTCGCTCATGCCGCGGCTCATGAGATAAAACACCGCCTCGTTGCTGATGCTGCCGATCTTGGCCTCATGGCCGACGGCGGCGTCCTTCGTGCGGATATCCATGGCCGGAACGGTGTCGGACCGGGACTCGGAATCGAGCATCAGCGACTGGCAAGACACGGAGGATTTCGCGTGCTTGGCGCCCTTTTGCACCACGACGCTGCTGCGGAACGTGCTGATGCCGCCGCTCTTGCTGATGGAGCGCGTGTTCATATACGAGCTCGTGTTCTTGCCGATGTGCACGACCTTCGCGCCGGTGTCGAGGTTCTGCCCCGCGCCGGCAAACGTGACGCCGGTGAACTCCATCTTCGAGTTGTCGCCCTTGAGCACGCTCATCGGGTACAGGCAGCCGACATGGGACCCGAACGAGCCAGACACCCACTCAATCACACCGCCCTCTTCCACGAGCGCGCGCTTGGTGTTGAGGTTATACATGTTTTTCGACCAGTTCTCGATGGTCGAGTAGCGCAGCTTGGCGTTTTTCATCACGTACAGCTCCACACAGCCGGCGTGGAGGTTTGCGACGTTATATTTCGGCGCCGAGCAGCCCTCGATGAAGTGCAGGCTCGCGCCCTCGTCGACAATGATGAGCGTGTGCTCAAACTGGCCCGCACCCTTGGCGTTCAGGCGGAAGTACGACTGCAGCGGGATAGACACCTGCACGCCCTTCGGCACGTACACGAACGAGCCGCCGGACCAGACCGCGCCGTGCAGTGCCGCGAACTTGTGATCGCGTGGCGTGACGAGCTTCATAAAATACTTGTGCACCATGTCGGCGTACTCGCCCTTGAGTGCACTCTCCATATCGGTATAGACGACGCCCTGCGCGGCCACCTCGTCCTTGACGTTGTGGTACACGAGCTCAGAATCGTACTGCGCGCCGACGCCGGCGAGCGATTTGCGCTCCGCCTGCGGGATGCCGAGGCGCTCAAACGTGTCTTTAATGTCCTGCGGGACGTCCTTCCAGTCGCTTTTCATGTCGGTCTTGGGACGGACGTATGTTGCAATGTGATCCATGTCCAGCCCCTCGATGGACGGGCCCCAATCCGGGATCGGCATCTCGTTATAGATCTGCAGCGACTGCAGCCGGAACTGCTGCATCCAGACCGGATCGCCCTTTTCCTTCGAGAGCTTGTCGATGATCGCTGGCGTCAGGCCCTCCTGCATGCGATAGGCATCGTCCTCTTTGTCGCGGATGTCATAGACGCTGCGGTCAATGTCCGCGACCTGACTTTTTTCCTTCATTCGGATCGCCTCGCTTTCAGTCTGCCTGGATGCCGCCAAAGCCGTTTTCGTTGATGGTATCGACGAGCGATGCATCACCGTTTTTCACGATGATGCCCTTTTCCATGATGTGCGCAGCGTCCACGGTCAGTGCCTCGAGAATACGCGTGCTGTGCGTGATGATGAGCAGCGAGCCGTGCACGCGCTCGCGGTAGAGCTGCACGCCCTTGGAGACCGTGCGCACCGCATCGACGTCCAGACCGGAATCTGTCTCGTCGAGGATGGCGAGCTTCGGCTCGAGCATGAGCATCTGCAGGATCTCCGCCTTCTTTTTCTCGCCGCCGGAAAAGCCCACGTTCAGGTCACGCTCGGCATAGGAAGCGTCCATCGCCAGCAGCTGCATCGTCTCGGCAAGCTTCTTCTTGAAGTCCCAGAGGCGGATGCGCTTGCCGGTCTTTTGCTCGAGCGCACTGCGGATGAAGGCGCTGAGCGTCACGCCGGGCACCTCGAGCGGGTTCTGGAAGGACAGGAAAATGCCCTTTTTTGCGCGCTCGTTGACCGGCAGCTCCGTAATGTCCTCGCCGTCAAAGACGATCTTGCCAGCTGTGACCGTATACTCCGGATTGCCGGTGATCGCGTAGCCGAGCGTGGACTTGCCGGTGCCGTTCGGCCCCATGAGCACGTGCGTCTCGTCTTTGCCGACGGTCAGATCCACACCGTGCAGGATTTCCTTGTCGCCTGCGCTCACGTACAGGCCACTGACTTCAAGCAGGTTGCTGTTCATATATGCGTCCTCCGTTCCCAATGGCAGGCCGCGCCGGGCGGCACGGCTGTATAATATACACAGATTCCAAGAGGCTTTGGATGGGTTGACACGTAATCCCTACCTCTACGCCGTGAATTATATGCCTGTATTCCCATGTTGTCAATAGGAATAAGGGGCGATAACGGCAAAAAAGCGCGCACGGCCGCAAAACCGTGCGCACTTTTGACACAAATCTTTAGAATTGGAACAGGTTCAGGCCGATCTCCTCGCTGTGGAAGCGATCCACCCGCCCGTCGATGACCGTGATGACCATCTCACAGGTGGCGCTGATGACGGCGCGGTTCAGATGCCCGCCGAACACCTCGCCCTTCTCGTTGCCGGCGCTCATGTGCAGGTGCGTGTAAAACGCGCCGTCCATCGTATTGATGGTGCCGGTCAGCGAGACGATCTCGAAATCGCCCGCGAACGAATTGGCGTGGTACTGCTTTTCGGCCGTGTGGAACACGCCGACCGTGAATTCACCGACCGCGCCGAGCGCCTGCACGCTCGCGAGCTTGATCTGCTCGGCCTGCGCGATCGCCTTGACCTGCTCGAGCACCTCCTCGCCGCGGTCGATGCGGGCGATGATGGTGTTTCCAAATCTTCGATACTCCATGGGTCTCCTCCTTTGGCTTCGTTATCTGGATTATACCGCGCCCCCTGCCGGCTTGCAAGGGGCGCGGCGGAAATTATTCGAGCTCGAACGCGCCGGTATAGAGCTGGTAGTATACGCCCTTTTCGGCGATGAGCTTTTCATGGCTGCCACGCTCGATAATGCGGCCGTGGTCGAGCACCATGATGACGTCGGCGTTTTTGACCGTTGAGAGCCGGTGCGCGATGACGAACACCGTGCGGCCCTCCATGAGCTTATCCATGCCGCTTTGCACGAGCGCCTCCGTGCGGGTATCGATGGAGCTGGTCGCCTCGTCGAGGATCATGACCGGCGGGTCGGATACGGCCGCACGCGCAATGCTCAGCAGCTGGCGCTGGCCCTGGCTCAGGCCGCTGCCGTCGCCCTTGAGTACAGTGTTGTAGCCGTCCGGCAGCATGCGGATGAAGTGATCGGCGTTGGCGAGCTTTGCCGCCGCGATGCATTCGTCATCCGTCGCGTCCGGATTGCCGTAGCGGATGTTCTCCATGACGGTACCGGTGAAGAGGTTCACGTCCTGGAGCACAATGCCGAGACTGCGGCGCAGATCGGCCTTGCAGATCTTATTGATATTGATGCCGTCATAGCGAATCTTGCCGTCGGCAATGTCGTAGAAGCGGTTGATGAGGTTCGTGATCGTCGTCTTTCCGGCGCCAGTCGCGCCGACGAAGGCCACCTTCTGGCCGGGTTCGGCATAGAGCGTGATGTCGTGCAGGACTTCCTTATCCGGCGTGTAGCCGAAGTCCACGTGATCGAACACGACGCGGCCCTCGAGCTTCGTGTACGTGACCGTACCGTCGCCGTGCGGGTGCTTCCACGCCCAGAGACCGGTGTGGTGGTCAGCCTCGACGAGCGCACCGTTTTCTTTCTTCGCGTTGACGAGCGTCACATAGCCGTCGTCCGCTTCCGGCTCGGCGTCCATGAACGCAAAGATGCGCGACGCACCGGCCAGCGCCGTGACGATGGAGTTAAACTGGTTGGAGATCTGCGAAATGGGGTTTGTAAACCCGCGCGAGAGCGTGAGGAACGACGCGATCATGCCGAGCGTGAGCGTGTTCATGCCGGTCAGACCGAGGTTCGGCGTGCCGGCAATGGCCATCGTGCCGCCGATGACGGCAATGATGACATACTGCAGGTAACCGACGGCGTTCATCATCGGCATCATGCTGTTGGCCATGCCGCTGGCGCGCGCGGCGTTTTCCGCCCAGACACGGTTGCGGCGGTGCAGCTCCTCCTTGCTCTGCTCTTCGTGGCAGAACACCTTGACGACCTTCTGGCCGTTGACCATCTCTTCGACATAGCCGTTGAGATCCGCCAGTGCCGTCTGCTGTGCCATGAAGTAGCCGCCGATGCGGCCGGTGAGCTTGCGCACAAACATAAGGATGAGCGCCATGACAGCGCACACGATCAGCGTCAGCCAGACGCTGATATACAGCATGCAGAAGAACACGACCGTCAGCGTAAACACGGACGACACGAGCTGGGCCATGGACTGCGCGATCATCTGGCGCAGCGTGTCGGTATCGTTCGTATACAGGCTCATGATATCGCCGTGCGTATGCGTATCAAAATAGCGGATGGGCAGGCGCTGCATCTTCTCAAACATCTCGTCGCGGATGCGCTTGAGCGTGCCCTGCGCGATCGTGACCATGCGGCGGTTATACAGCCACGTGGCCAGCGTGCCGACGAGGTACACGCAGCCGATCGTGACCAGCGCGCGGATCAGACCGGAAAAGTCCGGCGACGCCGTGCCGAGCATGGGGACGATATAGCCGTCGATCAGCTTCTGCAGGAACATGGACGAGGCCGCGCCGGCGACCGCGCTGAGCAGAATACAGACGGTCACAAGCACGAGCGTGCCCTTATAAGCGCGCATATACGACAGCAGGCGCTTGAGCGTCTGGGAATCAAACTTCGGGCGTTCAGGCATCGTCCTCGCCTCCCTTCTGCTGGGACTCATAGACTTCGCGGTAGATCGCGCTCGTGCGCAGCAGCTCCTCATGGCTGCCGACGGCGTCAATGTGGCCGTCATCGAGCACGACGATGCGGTCCGCGTTCTGCACGGAGCTGATACGCTGCGCGATGATGATCTTCGTCGTCTCCGGGATATAGGCCGAAAAGGCCTGCTGGATCTGCGCGTCCGTGCGCGTATCGACAGCGCTCGTCGAGTCGTCGAGAATGAGCACTTTCGGCTTTTTCAGCAGCGCGCGGGCGATGCACAGGCGCTGCTTCTGGCCGCCGGAGACGTTCGTGCCGCCCTGCTCGATATAGGTGTCATAGCCGTCCGGCATGGCGGAAATGAATTCATCCGCACACGCGAGCACGCAGGCGTGACGGAGCTCCTCGTCCGTGGCGTTTTCGTTGCCCCAGCGGAGGTTTTCCTTGATCGTTCCGGAAAACAGCTCGTTTTTCTGCAGCACCATGGCGACGGCGTTGCGCAGCGTCTCCAGATCATAATCGCGCACGTCCACGCCGCCGAGCGTCAGCCTGCCGCCAGTGACATCGTACAGACGCGGGATGAGCTGCACGAGCGAGGACTTGGACGCGCCCGTGCCGCCGATGACGCCGATCGTCTCGCCGGAACGGATGTGCAGATCAATGTCATCGAGCACCTTTTTGTCCGCCTTGGAGGCGTAGACAAAACTCACATGGTCAAAATCAATGGCGCCGTCGCGCACGGCCATGACCGGATGCTCCGGATTTTGAATGTCCGTCTTTTCCTCGATCACCTCGGCGATGCGGCGCGCGGACGAGAGCGAGATCGTCAGCATGGCAAAGACCATGGACAGCATCATCAGGCTCGAGAGGATCTGCATGGCATAGGTGATGAGCGCAGTGAGGTTGCCGGTCGTCAGGCCGAGTGCCGGGTCATTGCCGCTGGCGATGATGGCCTTGGCACCGAGCCAGGAGATGATGATCATGCACGCGTAGATGCATGACTGCATCAGCGGCGCGTTGAGCGTGATGAGCCGCTCGCCCTTGGAAAAGTCCTTGTAAATGCGCTCGGAAATGGCGCCGAATTTGCGGATCTCGTGCTGTTCCTGATTAAAGGACTTCACGACGCGGATGCCGCGCACATTCTCCTGCACGACGTTATTGAGCTCGTCATATGTGCGGAAAACACGCGTGAAGACCGGGAACACGCTGCGGATGATGAAAAACAGCGCCACGGCAAGGATCGGCAGAATGATGAGAAACGTCATGGAGATGTCACGGCTGATGCGGAATGACACGATCATGGAAAAGACCAGCATGACCGGTGAGCGGATCGCCATGCGCATGAGCATCTGAAAGGCATTCTGCACGTTCGTGACGTCCGTCGTCAGACGCGTGACGATGGACGCGGTGGAAAACTTGTCGATGTTGGAAAATGCGAAGGTCTGCACGTTGTTGTACATATCCTCGCGCAGGTTCGCGCCGAAACCGACGGATGCCCGCGCTGCGATGCGCGCTGCAAGCACGCCGGTCGCGAGCTGGAACGCCGCCAGCAGCAGCAAAAATGCGCCGAACTTCCAGACCGCCGCCATGCTGCCGCCCTCAATGCCGAAGTCAATGAGGTTGGACATATACAGCGGGATCACGATCTCAAACACGACCTCCAGCGCCGAGAGCAGGACCGTCACGAGCGCGGGGCCTTTGTTTTCCCGCAGGCTGCGGGACAAGGTATGAAGCATGGATTTCCTCCTTCCTGAATCGCGGACCGATCAGCCGAGGTTGGCATAGATCGTGCGCAGGGCCGATTCCAGCGCCGCGATCTCATCCGGCGTCAGCGAGCGCAGCATCTGCTGCTCCGTTGCGTTGATCGTTGCCTGCATCTCGTGCGCGATCGCGGCAGCACGCTCCGTCTGGCCGACGATCTTGCTGCGTTTGTCCGCCGGGTCGAGCCAGCAGCGCACAAAGCCGTTTTGCTCCATGCGGCTGATGATACCCGCCACCGTCGGGTGCGACACCTGCAGGAACCCTTCGATCTCCTTCTGCGTCGCCTGACCGCCGTTGCGGTTCAGATAACCCAGCACGCGGCTTTGCGTCAGCGTCAGCCCCTGCTGCGCGAGATCGGCATCTGCCCGCATTTTGATCTTATCCGTGATCATTTTTAATAGACATCCGATTTGGAATTGCTCCATGATGCACCTCCAAATATGTAGCACGCTACGCATTATAAGGACATTTTTCCGAATCGTCAAGAGACTTCATAAATTGTTTACACGCGAAAACGGCCGCAAAAAGCGCCCGTCTGCCATGGCAGACGGGCGCTGAAAAATGTTGGAATCACAGGTGCTGGTCGCGGTCGATCTTGTCGTAGTGCTTGAGCAGGATGCCCTCCATGACGGAGGTCAGCTTCATGTCCAGGTTCCAGAAATAGATGACAAACGTGACTACAAACGCGCCGAGTGCGCCGAGCGACACACCCATAAGGGCCTTGAGCAGCTTGCTTTTCAGATTGTTCATGTTCGATCTCCTCTCTGATTACCAGGACTTGTCGTCCTTCAGGATCTCCAGGCTCGGATCCACGGGCTCTTCCTGCATGACGGTGCGCATGTAATCATTGACCTGCTGGCGCACGCCCTGACGCGAGACCACGCGCGGGTCAAACAGATCGTGCGTGACCCAGATGAGGTGGATGCCGTGCTCGCGGGCGCGCTCCTCAAACAGGCCGTGCATGCCGTCGAGCGCCTTGCAGCTCATGTGCTCCCAGAGGATGACCATGTCGGCGTTGAACTGCTCGCAGTACTCCCAGAGCTCGTCGAGCAGGACCTTGTAGCCGCCGTGGGTGCGGTTGCGCATGATCATGTTCTCGGTCAGCCAGGCCATGTCGTAATACGCCTGCTCGCGGTTTTCGGGCGTGTCGGTCGTGACGAGCTCGCGCGTCGAGACCATGGAGAGCATATCCGTCAGCGGCACGATGCCCCAGCAGTTGAGCAGCCAGACGAGGAAGTCCATGTAAAAGTGCGACTGCACGCCCCAGACGATGGCACGATGGCGGTACTCGTTGGCGGCCTTCTTCTGCTTGCGGTAGGCGCGCTCGGCAAGCTGGGTGATCTTGCGATCGACTTCACGGAACGCGGGGACCTTGCCGCAGATGGCCATGTAGTTCGTCTCGGTATACAGCGCGAGGTTGGAGCCAAAGACCTGCGGGTAGTCGGTCTTGTTCATCTCCAGCCACTCGAGGCGGCACTTGGTGGCGTAGTTCACGCGCTCGGCGCACTCGAAGTACGCCTTCCAGTCCCACTTCTCGCCGGTGTGCTCCTCGATGAAGGCGATGGCGTTTTTGATCTCCTGCGCGGCGTAATCCTGCACATCGTCCTCGCGGTGGCGCAGGGGCGCGGCGAGCTGGAACACCGGGATGCCGTCCTCGAGCTCGAGACGCTTGGAGATGACGCCGTTGCCGAGCAGAGAGCCGTCGCACGTCGTGTTGCACTGCACGGCGCAGGCGCCGAGCACCGGAGCGTCGTCGTCGATGGACACGCCGGCCTCCGCCTCCGGCATCGGGCAGACATCGCCCGCAAGGCCGTATTCCTGCGCAATGTCGATATAGTGCTCTGCCGCGTGCTGGTTGAGCAGCACGGAGACATAGGTCGACGGCGTCTCGCGGCTCAGGCCCTTGAGCGTCGGGAAACCCATCATGACGGCGGTCATCTCGTTTTCGTCCACGAGCACGACCTTGTCGGAGAACTTCTTGTCCTTACCGATGCGGCGGTCGCCGCGGAAGAGACCGTCGAGCAGCTTTGCCACGTCCTCAATGATGAGGTCCTGCTCCAGGTGGCAGATGCGCAGGTATTCATCGCGCAGGCCCTGGGTGTGACGGTCGACCATCATGGGCACGGCCAGGTAGTTGGCCATCCAGCGATAACGGAACATGGCCTTGATGTTGCGCGGCTTGGAAACCATCTTCGCCATGGTGATCCAGTTGTGCAGCCAGCGGGAATAGTCATAGAGCGTGTCGGTCACGCCGCGCCACTCGCGGCGGTTGCGGACCTTGCCCTCGGTATAAAACTGACCGAAGTTTTCACAGCCGATTCTCTTGTTGGACATCACTGTTTCCCCCCTTGAATCTTCTTGATCTCCATGCTTTCCACGAATGCCTGCACACGGGTGCGCATCTGGCCGGAGGAAGCGATGTTATACGGGCGGTCAACGGACAGGACGGGATAGCCGTAGTCATCGTTGAGGATGTGCGAGCCGAGCATGCGCTCGTACGCCCACGGGTCGCAGAACTTGATCTGCTCGTAAATGATGCCGTCAGCCTCGTACTCCTTGGCAAGCTGATTGACGTATTCGCGGCGGCCGATCATCTTGGACATGTTCATGTAGCGCGGGCACTGGGCGCGGTTCATGTACTGTCGGCAGATCTGGGTCAGCGCGTCCTCGTCGTCCGTCAGCGTGATCGGGTCGCGGCCCGGGAACGAACCGTAGCAGAAGCGGTCGGCACAGACATAGGCGCCGGTCTCCTCGACAAGCTTAATGAAGTCAATATCATCGACCTCGGAGCCGACGACGACCACACGCGCGCGGTACGGATTCTTCTTGTCCGGGCGGCGGGTCTTGAGCTCCTTGAGCGTCTCCTCGAGCTTGTCGATGAGCAGATACTTCGGCGCGACATAGGTCGCGAGTGTGATGACGTGGAACTCATAGCCCGTAATGCGCGGGTTGGGCCCCTTGCGGTACTCGCCGATGGCGCGGATGAGCTCGCACACGCGGTTGTGCTCGGCGACGGCCTTGCGGATGGCCGCGTCCGAGACGTCGATGCCATAGACATCGTGCAGCGGCGTGAGGATATGGTTGCGGCACTGGAGCACGTACAGATTCAGGCCGTTGTCGTCCGCCTTCATCGGGATCTCCATGTACTCGTAGAAGAACTTCGGCTTGCTCTTGCCCATGGTCTTGAGCAGCTCCATGTTCTCCACGGCGCGGTTCATCATCGAGCAGCCGTCCGGCGTGATCATGCAGTCGGCAAAGTTGTAGCCGCCCTCAATGGCGCGCTCAAGCAGCGCGCGGCTATACTCGCACAGGAAGCTGGTCATATAATACGTGGCCATTTCCATGGAACCGGTGCGCGGTGCGCGCAGGCGCGTCGAGAAAGCGCCGGGCAGGTTCAGCAGCGGCTCGGGCGTGTTTTCGCAGGCATAGGCAACGCAGATCTTCCCCTCGTTCTGCGCCTGTGCGATTAGGTCATTGTGTGCTTCCTGCAAAAGGTTTTCGAAGTACAAAAGATGTTTCAGGTCTTTCATGGTTCACTCCCTCTTCGTTTGTTTTTCTATTAAAAGCGGCTGCGCGACCGCTTCTGTCTTTTTTCTGCCCATAGGCAGGGATGCGTGCCGGGATCAGCGCGCCTCAATTTGCTTGATATTGATCTCATTGCCCTGCTGCAGCCAGGTGTTGCCGCTGCCGCAGTGCGGACAGGTCTTGCCGTATTGTACGGTCGGGTAAGTGGTCTTGCAGTCGTCGCACCAGGTGACGGCCGGAATGATCTCATACAGGAATTTCGTGCCCTGAATGATCGGTTCCTTCTTGGTATACCAGTTCCAGCAGTCCTCAAGATATTCCGGCACAATGCCGGAGACCTCACCGAATTCGAGCGTGACCGACTCGATCTCGGTGAGGTTGTTTTCCTTGGCGATCTCCTGCACCTGCTTGACGACATAAGTAACGATACTCAGCTCGTGCATGGGGGCTCCTTTCAAACGGGCGGGCACAGCGGGAAGGGTTCTGTGCCCGCCTCACAAATGGATGGATTACTTTTTCTTTTCCGCCAGGGACTTCTTGATGATCTTCACCTGACGCTTGGCGGCGTAGGGACCGATGGCCTTGAACTTGTCCTCGGCCGGGATCATCTTGCTGTTTTGCGGACGCACGCGCTTGAGGTGGATGGCATCGAATTCGCACTTGGTCGTGCAGATGCCGCAGCCGATGCACTTATTCGGATCGACAACGCTGCGGCCGCAGCTCAGGCAGCGGGACGCCTCGGAGCGGATCTGCTCTTCGGTGAACGTCACACGGTCGTCCTGCATGGTGCGCACCTTCTTGCTGTCGATAGCAACGGCGGCACGTGCGGGCTTTTTGATCTTCTCGGTCGGCAGAACGATGTCGTCCTTATTGAGCTCCTTGAACTCGCGGGTGTTGCGGTGGATCGTCAGGGTCTGGCCCTTATTGACGAAGCGGTGGATGGACACCGCACCCTCGCGGCCGGTCGCGATCGCGTCGATCGTGTACTTCGGGCCGGTGGCGCAGTCGCCGCCGACAAAGATATCGGGCTCGTTGGACTGGAACGTCACGGCATCGTGTGCGATCAGGCGGCCGTCGGCCGTCTCTGCCGCGGTGCCGGCCAGCACATCGCCGTAGACCGAACGCTGGCCGATGGCGACCAGAACGTTGGAGCACGGGACGGTGATGGTCTCGTTCTCGTCATAGACCGGGGCGAACTTGCCGCTCGCGTCGCGGACGGACACGCAGCGCATGAGCTCGATGCCGGTGACTTTGCCGCCCTCGCCAAGGATGGCCTTCGGTGCCCAGGAGTTGTTGATGACGACGCCGTCAGCGATGCCGGCGTTCTTCTCGTCCGGAACGGTGGGCATCTCTTCGTCCTTCTCGAGGCAGTACATGTTCACGCTGCCCTTGGTCAGACGCAGGGCCGCACGCGCCACGTCGATGGCCGCGTTGCCGCCGCCGATGACGACCACGTCGCCCGTGAGCTTCTTGAGCTTGCCGGCGTTGACTTCACGCAGGAAGTCGAGGCCGCTCTTAACACCGGTGAGATCCTCGCCGGCGATGTTGAGCTTCGACGCCTGCTGCAGGCCGACCGCGACATAAAACGCCTGGTAGCCTTCCTCGCGCAGCTGCTGGATGGTGACGTCCTTGCCGACTTCGACGCCGCATTTGAACTCCACGCCCATCTCGCGCAGCACGTCGATCTCGGACTTGACAACGTCCTTGCCGATGCGGAAGCTCGGGATGCCGTTGACGAGCATACCGCCGGGCACGGCTTCCTTCTCGAACACGACCGGGCTGTAGCCCTCGATGGCCAGGAAGTAGGCGCAGGACATGCCGGCCGGGCCGCCGCCGATGATGGCGATCTTCTGGTCAAATTTCTCGTGCGTGCAGGAGTTCATGGGCGGCACGTAGCGGTGCTCGGCCTTCATATCCTGCTCGGCGATGAACTTCTTGATCTCGTCGATGGCCAGCGGCTCGTCGACGGTGCCGCGGGTGCAGGCATCCTCGCAGTACTTTCTGCAGATACTGCCGCAGACGGCCGGGAACGGGTTATCCTTCTTGATGAGCTTGAGCGCGTCGGCATAACGGCCGTCGCCCGCCATCTTGATGTAGCCCTGGATGGCGATGTGCGCCGGGCAGGCAGCCTTGCAGGGCGCCGTGCCGGTCGGCCAGGTCTGGATGCAGCCGTTCTCGTTGCGGTAATTCTTGTTCCAGTGATCCTCGCCCCACTTGGTGTCGTCCGGCAGCTCGTGGTGCGGATACTGGATGGGGCCTTCCTTCGTGCAGAGCTTCTGGCCGAGACGCACAGCGCCGGCCGGGCAGGTCTCGACACACTTGCCGCAGGCAACGCACTTCTCGGGGTCGCTCTCAGCCACGTAAGCAGAGGCGGACAGGTTCGGCGTGTTGAACAGCTGGCTGGTGCGCAGTGCATTGCAGACGCCGACGGCGCAGTTGCAGATACCAAAGATCTTGTTCTCGCCGTCGATATTCGTGATCTGGTGGACATAGCCGCGATCCTCTGCCTTCTGGAGGATCTCCATCGCCTCTTCATAGGTGATGTCGTGGCCATGGTTCGTCTCGCGGCAGTAGTCGGCAAAGTCGCCGACGCCGATGCACCACTCGCCTTCCACGTCGCCGGAGCCCTCGCCGCGGATGCGCTGCTGCTTGCGGCAGGAGCACACGGACACACCGATGTGGCCCTCGTACTTCTTCAGCCAATGGGACAGGTGCTCGATCGGCAGAGACTTGCTCTCGGCCGGAATGGCCTTCTCGACCGGGATGACATGCATGCCGATGCCGGCGCCTCCGGGAGGCACCATCTCGGTGATGCCCGCCAGCGGCAGATACGCCATGCGCTCGAAGAAGTCTGCCGTCTCCGGGAACATATCCGCCTGCTCGGGATTGATCATCATGATCTCGGCGCTGCCGGGAACGAACATATCCAGCACCCAGCGCTTTTCGTGGTTCGGATTCTTGCCGTCGAGGTTCTCCCAATGGAACTCGACCAGACCGCTCTCGCTGATGGCCTGCATCGCTTTTTCCAGATAGGCTCTGTCGAACTGCGGGTTCTTCTTTGCGAGCTGCTCGATCGTGAGCGGCACGCGCTTTTTCATCGTCAGGGCGATATCGAGGATATCGTCTGCCATCTTCTCATCGTACTTCACCGCCGTAAACTTAAGGGCGGAGTTGATGCCCAGATACTCCGGAGCATCCGGCGTGATCTTGTCCTTGCCGAGCAGGACCGTTGCGCGATCCGTGATTTCTTTGCCGAGCTTTGCAATTTTCTCGTCTTTTGTCATGTTCTCGCTTCCTTCTCTGATAGTTTACATCCAAATAACGACGAGCCGTTCTGACACTTGAACAGCTTACAATGGCGACATGTTAATTTATTAACCCTGCAATGTCAAGGCCTTCAGGGCATTTTTGAAACAAGTCACAAAAAAGTTGTAAAAGAATTGCGAATAAAATCTTATGTGTGTTGAATCACATAAACAAAAGTCGTATAATGTTTGAAAACGGCAAACAATTTTCGTCAGGAGTGCTTTTTATGCAAGAATCATCCTGGAAGTTCAAAGAAGAAGTCGCGGAAACAGCCATTTCTCTCTTCAAACGCGATGGATATAACAACGTGACCGTCAATGATATCTGCAAAGCGTGCGGTATCTCCCGCTCCGTGTTTTACTCCTCTTTCAACGGCAAGCGCAGCATCCTCGAATACATGGTGGAAAAACCGCAGCACAATGACGATGCGAGCTTCATGAAGTTTGCGCACGCGGACAATGACTTTGAGCGCATCTGGCAGCTGTTCGACCGGTTTATTACGATCGCTTACGACTTCGGCCCGGAACTGACCAGCACGCTGTTCATCATGCAGTTCGAATCCCCCGAGGGGATACGCGCAGCTGTGCACGCGCTCGATGATCTGTTTGCGACACTGGCCACAAACTGTGCCAAGTCAGGCATTATCGACACGGAGGAGCCGCCGGATCTGCTGTCGCGCATCGCAACGGATCTGGTCTGCCATGAGCTCTATGTCTGGTGCAGTCAAAAGGGCAACTTCTCGCTGCGCGCGCGTGCGCGGCAGTATGCAGAGGTCGCCTACCACGTCAAGCCGGAATACCGCATGCCGGCCGAACAGCGGGATGCTCTATGACTTGCAGCACACGGCCGCCGCCTGAATCTGTGCATGCAATACCATGGCGCTTTCAGTCAGTGACGTAAAATCACGCCGCCACAGGGACTGAACAATCTGCTGCTTGAGGAAATGATACATGAATAAATATGTTTATAAGCTCGGAGAATTCAGCGGCAGTGATTACCTCGAATGCTGAACATTCCAGAAGCCGTTCTCCCCGAATTTGTAAGCGATGCTAAGGAAACGATATCTGCTATAGACCGTTGGGTCACAGAAGAAATCGGTGAGAACGAAGAATTCATTGTCATTGGCGTATGACAAAAAAGAGCTACCTGACTTCATTTGAAATCAGATAGCTCTTTTCTTGTGAATCATAAAATTTTGTTGCCAAATCGTTGCCACGATGGGCATCAAGGCTCAAAAAAGTCCAGTGGTTACGAGATTTTTTGAGCCACAAAATCATTCCCACTCGATCGTGGCGGGCGGTTTGGACGTAATATCGTAAACGATGCGGTTGATGCCCTTGACCTCGTTGACGATGCGCACGGAGACGCGGTCGAGCACGTCGTACGGAATGCGCGTCCAATTGGCGGTCATGAAGTCCGTCGTCGTGACACTGCGCAGCGCGAGCGTGTAATCATACGTGCGGCCGTCGCCCATGACGCCGACGGAGCGCATATTCGTCAGCACCGCGAAGTACTGATTCATCGTCTGCTCAAGATGTGCCTTGGCGATCTCGTCGCGGAAGATGAAGTCCGCGTCGCGCAGGATGTCCAGCTTATCCTTGGACACCGCGCCAAGGCAGCGGATGGCCAGGCCCGGGCCCGGGAACGGCTGGCGCATGACCAGATACTCCGGCAGGCCGAGCTCGCGGCCGAGCGCGCGCACCTCGTCCTTGAACAGCAGACGCAGCGGCTCAATGATCTCCTTGAAATCTACAAAGTCCGGCAGGCCGCCGACATTGTGGTGGCTCTTGATGACGGCGGCAACGTTCGTGCCGGATTCGATCACGTCGGGATAGATCGTACCCTGAGCCAGATAGTCGACCGAGCCGATCTTCTTGCCCTCTTCCTCAAAGACGCGGATGAACTCCTCACCGATGATCTTGCGCTTGGTCTCCGGGTCGGAGACGTCCTTCAGGCGCGTGAGAAAGCGCTCTTCCGCGTTGACGCGCACAAAATTGATGTCCCAGTTCTGGAACGCAGCCTCGACCTCGTCGCCCTCGTTCTTGCGCAGCAGGCCGTGATCGACAAAGATGCACGTGAGCTGATTGCCGACGGCCTCGGCCAGCAGCGCCGCCGCAACGGAGGAGTCCACGCCGCCGGAAAGCGCCAGCAGCACCTTGCCGTCGCCGACCTTGGCGCGGATGTCCTCAATGGACTTGCGCATGAAGTCGCCCATCGTCCAGTCACCGGCCGCGCCGCAGACCTCATACAGGAAGTTGCGCAGCATGGCCTGGCCATACTCGGTGTGGTTGACCTCCGGGTGGAACTGCACGCCATAGAAGCCGCGCGCTTCGTCGCAGATACCGACCGTCGGGCAGGCAGCCGAGTGCGCCACGAGCCGGAACGACTCCGGCACCTTGGCCATGTAATCGCCGTGGCTCATCCACGTGATGCTCTGCTCCGGCAGGCCGCGGAAAAGGCGGCAGTCGGTATCGAACCAGGTCTGCGTCTTGCCGTACTCGCGCGCGGTGTCTTTTCCGGCGGCGGTCACTTCCCCGCCGAGATACTGCGCCATGAGCTGGCAGCCGTAGCAAATACCGAGGATGGGGATGCCGAGCTGGAAGATCTCAGGATCCACCTGCGGCGAGCCTTCGGCGTACACACTCTGCGGGCCGCCGGTGAAGATGATGCCGATGGGGTCAAAGGCACGGATCTCGTCGACGGACATGGTGTGCGGCTTGACTTCGCAATACACATTGCACTCGCGCACACGGCGCGCAATGAGCTGATTATACTGCCCTCCAAAATCGAGGACGATGACAGACTGATTCGGCATGGATGACGCTCTCCTTATTCGACAGTAACGGATTTGGCAAGGTTTTTCGGCTTATCGATCGCACAGCCATTGGCCTTCGCAACATAATAAGCAAAGAGCTGCAGCGGCACGATCTCCGCTGGGACAACGAACAGATTATCCATCCGCGGCACAAGGATGACATCATCCGCCTCGGAATAGATGGCCCGGTTGCCCTCGAGCGCCACGCCGAGCACGCGCGCACCGCGCGCCTTGACCTCCTTGACGTTGCTCATGGTCTTGTCAAACAGCGGCTCGTAGCACGCGACAGCGATGACGAGGCGATTTTCTTCGATGAGCGCGATGGTGCCGTGCTTGAGCTCGCCCGCGGCATAGGCCTCCGAGTGCAGGTAAGAGATCTCCTTGAGCTTCAGCGAGCCCTCCATGCAGACGGCATAGTCCACATTGCGGCCGATGAAGAACAGGGACGGATTGTTTTTATAGCGCTCAGCCAGCTGCGCGATCTGCGGGTTGAGGTCGATGGCGCGCTGCACCATCTGCGGCAGGATCATGAGATCGTCCGTGAGTTTGGCGGCCTCTTCCCTGCTCAGGCAGCCGCGTTTCTCGCCCAGATAGAGCGCCAGCAGATACAGCACCGACACCTGCGTGGTGTAGCCCTTCGTGGTCGCAACGGCGATCTCCGGGCCGGCCCATGTGTAAATGACATCGTCCGAGATGCGGGCGATCGTGCTGCCGACAACGTTGACGATCGAAAGCACATAAGCGCCCTTGCCCTGCGCCTCGCGGATGGCGGCGATGGTGTCCGCCGTCTCGCCGGACTGCGAGATGATAATCATGAGCGTGTGCTCATCCACGATCGGGTCGCGGTAGCGGAACTCGCTCGCGAGGTCGGCATCGACCGGGATGTGCGTGAGCTTTTCGAGCGCGTATTTGCCCGCCTGACCGGCATAAAACGCCGAACCGCAGGCCGTGATCATAATTTTGTTGAAGCCCATGAGCTGTGCATCCGTCATCTTCAGCTCGTCAAACACGACGCGGTGATCCTTCACGCGCGGGTCGAGCGTGGACTTGATGGCGCGCGGCTGCTCCATGATCTCCTTGAGCATAAAGTGCTCATAGCCGCCCTTTTCGGCCGCCTCAATGTCCCACGCGACGCGGGAAACGGGCTTTTCGATCGGCTTGCCGGTGCAGTCAAAGACCGTGTAGCTGTCGGCACGCACCGCAGCGAGCTCCCCATCGTCGAGATAGACCACATTTTTCGTGTGCGACACGAGCGCCGTCACGTCAGAGGCAAAGAAGTTTTCGCCCGCGCCGACGCCGATGATCAGCGGGCAGCCGTTGCGCGCGATGAAAAGCTGATCCGGGCAATCGGCGCACAGGATGCCGAGCGCGTAGCTGCCCTCCAGGCGGCCGAGCGTTTTGAGCACAGTGTCCTTGAGATTGCCGTCGCCGGTATAATACATATCCAGCAGGTGCACAATGACCTCGGTATCCGTCTCACTATGGAACACAAAGCCCTTGGCCTCGAGCATCTCTCGCAGCTCCATGAAGTTTTCGATGATGCCGTTTTGCACGATGGCGAACTTGCCGTCGTTGCTCACATGCGGGTGGGCGTTTGCCTCCGTCGGTGCGCCGTGCGTTGCCCAGCGCGTATGGCCGAGGCCAATGTAGCCATGAAGATCCTCACCATCATGCGTTTTGGCAAAAAGGTTCTTGATCACGCCGCAGGCCTTGGCCAGTTCGATCGTGCTGCCGTCGAGCACAGCGATGCCGGCCGAGTCATAACCGCGGTATTCGAGCTTTTGGAGCCCTTCGAGAAGGATCGGCGCAGCCTGCTGCGCGCCGACGTATCCAACGATTCCACACATAGTCGGTTCTCCTTATTATTTTGAAAAGTCATCGTTATCGCAATTCTATGCCGGCGCCGTACAAATACGTACAAAACGCCAAAATAGCATGCTAAATTCTATACCGATATCCCGTCCGTGTCAAGTTACGGTTTCGCAGCACGCGTCCGGCGCATATTTATGCACACCGCTGTGACAGCATCGGGTGCACTTTTCACATCATGTCTTGCAGAACGAACGAAAAAACTGTAAAATACAGGTGAGAAAGAACGGAGGCGCAGCTATGGGATTCTTCAAAAGTAAAAAAGGCAGCATAATCAGCGATTATTTCAGTATAGAGACAGATCTCGGTCAGTTCAAGAAAGGCAATGCGGTGGACGTCGCGCTCTTCCCTGATCATCTCGAACTGCAAAATGCCATCGG